>NZ_JAULLN010000004.1:0-398879 GCF_041357655.1 Bradyrhizobium sp. DN3
AGACTGAATCACTGATATCTCTGCGTCGCAACAGCCGTCTTTTTCAACAGAATCGGCCCTTAGCCGAACAACATTGGGCCTTTTGTGATGTCGGCTATCGGCGGTAAACCGGGCGCGGGGCTCGCTCGCTTCGACTGCCGCTTGTGACCTGCTTCGGACATTTGCTTAACGTCCGGCCGACCCGGACAGCGCCGGGCCGGCTGCGTGCATCAATGGGCATGCATCGCTCAGGGACGAACGCGGATGATCGTATTGCCCTTGCGTCGCTCGGTCGGATTTAAGGCGGCGACGGCATCGTCGAGCGTCGAGATGTTGCCGATGTTCGTCCGCAATCGTCCATCCCGTACCCGCTGGACGATCTCACTCAGTTGCGCACGATCGGGCTCGACGACGAAGTCAACCGCCACGCCGTCGGAGGGCCGCGCCTCGGCCGGCCCGACGACAGTCACCAGTATTCCTCCAGCTCGAAGCAGTCCTGCAGACCGCTTCTGGATATCACCGCCGATAACATCAAATACCAGATCGACTTCGCCGACCTCTTCCAGGGCGTCGTTGTCGAGATCGACGAACTCCTTCGCGCCGAAGTCGAGCACCGTCTGACGGTCAGCGGCACGTCCGGTGCCGATGACGTAGGCGCCGGCCTCTCGTGCGAGTTGCGTCACCATCGACCCGACTGCGCCGGCCGCGCCGTGTGCGAGAACGCTCTGCCCCGCGTGAAGGCGGCCGTGCTGGAACAGCCCTTGCCATGCGGTCAGGCCCGAGATCGGCAGGCTCGCGCCCACCGTGAAGTCGACGTCGCCCGGCAGCGGCGCGAGGTTGCGAGCCTCGATCGCCACATACTCGGCCAGCGTGCCGTCGCGATACCAATCCGCGAGGCCGAACACCCGCTGTCCCACCGACAGCCCCGTCGTGCCATATCCGAGAGCGGCGACCACTCCGGCCAGCTCGTGCCCAGGAATCGACGGTGTTCGGTCATGATCGAGGCGATCGGTCCAGGTCGAGGGCCACGCCAGCTCAGTCGGGACAAATCCCGACGCATGAACCTGAACGACGACATCGTTTATCGCTGCCTGCGGCCCGGGCCGCTCCACCAGCTTCATCGCGGCCGTTCCCGCGGTTCGGTCCGTTACAACGATAGCCTTCATGGGAATTATCTCCTCGGTCATTTGTCTCTTTTAGTGTGTTGCAGGGGGCGTGGATGTGCCGGCCATCGACAAAACGCCAGGCAGTGTGGAACTCCTGTCTCCGTGTCTGCGATCTGAGCTGTCTGCATTGACTGGAGCTCCCACTCAGCCTGATGGATCGGGATCGCTCCAGTCGCCGGTGCTAGCGAATAGATGCGTTGCGCCTGGTCATAAAACAGTACCAAGATTGCGGATTCTGGCTGTACCAAGCGCAATGGACCTTTCGGCCTGCTGCTTCCGGTGTTTGCCTTGATGTCGAGCGTGTTGTTGCTTGGCGAGCGCATGACGCCAAAGTTGATCGTCGGTGGGCTGCTCGCGATGTCAGGCGTGGCGATGACACAGGCCAGGCCGAGCGCGCGGCCCGTTTGAACACGGACGTCGCGTCATGGCATCGACATCATCTGTCCGGCCAATGGAGATCACGATGTTGCGACCCCACGCGCCCGCCTGATCATGCGGTAATATCGAATGGTCGAACAGGAAGACGCATCATGAATTTTCGCCGTCTCGTCACCGCGCTTCTCGTCATGGTCTCGATCGGCGCAGCGCATGCGGCGCCGCAATGGCTGAGCCTGCCGCCGACGCCGACACTGCCCAAAGCGGCCCACAGCGGTCTCGCGCCCATCAACGGGGTCAAGATCTGGTACGCGGTGTTCGGCCGCGGTCAGCCCGTCGTGTTGCTGCATGGCGGTCTTGCCAATGCGAACTACTGGGGCCACCAGGTCCGCGCGCTGCAGCAGCACTATCAGGTCATCGTCATGGAGAGCCGCGGCCATGGGCGCAGCAGCCGCAATCAGGAGCCCTACGGTTACGACCTCATGGCCTCGGACGTGGTCGGGCTGCTCGACCATCTCAAGATCAGGAAGGCGGCGATCGTCGGCTGGAGCGGCGGCGCGATCATCGGCCTCGATATCGCCATGAAGCATCCGGAGCGGGTGAGCAAGCTGTTCGCCTTCGCGGCGAACTCGGATCCGTCAGGCGTTGCGGATATCGCTTCGAGCGACGTGTTCAACGCCTACATCGCCAGGGCCGGCGAAGAATACAAGCGCCTCTCGCCGACACCGACGGAGTACAAGAGCTTCGTCGCCGACATCACCAAAATGTGGGAGAGTCAGCCGAAATGGACGGCTTCGGATCTCGCTTCGATCAAGGCCCCGACCTGGATCGTGGACGGCGATCATGACGAGGCGATCAAGCGCGAGAACACCGAGTTCATGGCGACGAACATTCCCGGCGCCGGCCTGTTGCTCCAGCCGGAGGTCAGTCACTTCTCGTTCTTGCAGGATCCCGAGCAGTTCAACGAGGATGTGCTGCATTTCCTGGGGCGTGGCGGAGGCCCGCGCGCATCGCCCAAATGAAGAGCCGTAGGGTGGGCAAAGCGTAGCGTGCCCACCATGTCGACCGTGCGTTCCGAGAGATGGTGGGCACGGCGCAAGTGCGCCTTTGCCCACCCTACAAAGCTGGTGCCACGTCATTGCGAGCGCAACTGCATCAAGATCATCATTGCGAGCGCAGCTCTCAACGCCGTCATTGCGAGGAGCCCTTGCGGCGAAGCAATCCAGAATCCCTCCGCTGTGACAGTCTGGATTGCTTCGCTGCGCTCGCAATGACGGAGTCTGCGGTAATAGCGCCTCCCTCTCGTGTGCGAGACCACAAAAAAACGCGGCGTTGCCGCCGCGTTTTTCAATTCGATCTGCAGCTCGGGGCTCACGCCTGCGGCTGCGGCTCCAGGCCGGGATCCGGATCGGGCCGCGGGCGCGACTTGCCGGCCGGGGGCACGGCGGAGGCGCGCGGCGTGGCCGGCTCCAGCACGGACTCGCGGTTCGGCTTCTTGCCCTTGAGCAGGTCGACGATCTCCTCGCCGGTCAGCGTCTCGAACTCGAGCAGGCCCTTGGCGAGCGTCTCGAGGTCGGCATGCTTCTCGGTGAGGATGCGGGTTGCTTCCTTGTAGCCTTCCTCGACCAGGCGTTTGATCTCGGAATCGATCTTCTGGACCGTTGCCTCGGAGGCGTTCTGCGTCCGCGACACCGACATGCCGAGGAAGACCTCGTCCTGGTTCTCGCCGTAGGAGACGGTGCCGAGCTCTTCCGACAGGCCCCAGCGCGTCACCATCATGCGGGCAAGGCGCGTGGCCTGCTCGATGTCGGAGGCGGCACCCGAGGTCACCTTCTCGCGGCCGAAGATCAGCTCTTCGGCGACGCGGCCACCCATCATGATGGCGAGGCGCGAGGTCATCTGCTCCAGCGACATCGACAGCTTGTCGCGCTCCGGCAGCTGCATGACCATGCCGAGCGCACGGCCGCGCGGGATGATGGTCGCCTTGTGGATCGGATCGGTCGCGGGCACGTTGAGGCCGACGATGGCGTGGCCGCCCTCGTGATAGGCCGTCAGCAGCTTCTCTTCCTCGGTCATGACGAGCGACTTGCGCTCGGCGCCCATCATCACCTTGTCCTTGGCCTCCTCGAACTCGGCCTGCGTCACCATCCGCTTGTTGCGGCGGGCAGCGGTCAAAGCGGCTTCGTTGACGAGGTTCATCAGGTCGGCGCCGGAGAAGCCCGGGGTGCCGCGCGCGATGGTCTTGAGGTTGATATCGGGCGCCAGCGGAACTTTACGAACATGCACCTTGAGGATCTGCTCGCGGCCGACGACGTCGGGATTGGGCACGACGACCTGACGATCGAAGCGGCCCGGACGCAGCAGCGCGGGATCGAGCACGTCGGGACGGTTGGTCGCCGCAATCAGGATCACGCCCTCGTTGGCCTCGAAGCCGTCCATCTCGACCAGCAGCTGGTTCAGCGTCTGCTCGCGCTCGTCATTGCCGCCGCCGAGACCGGCGCCACGGTGACGGCCGACGGCGTCGATTTCGTCGATGAAGATGATGCAGGGCGCGTTCTTCTTGGCCTGCTCGAACATGTCGCGGACACGGCTCGCGCCGACGCCGACGAACATCTCGACGAAGTCGGAACCGGAAATGGTGAAGAACGGCACGTTGGCCTCGCCCGCGACCGCACGCGCGATCAGCGTCTTGCCTGTGCCGGGAGGGCCGACCAGCAGCACGCCGCGCGGAATGCGGCCGCCGAGGCGCTGGAATTTGCCGGGGTCGCGCAGGAATTCGACGATCTCCTGGAGATCCTGCTTGGCCTCGTCGACGCCGGCGACGTCCTCGAAGGTGACGCGACCATGCGCTTCGGTCAGCATCTTGGCGCGCGACTTGCCAAAGCCCATCGCCTTGCCGGCGCCGCCCTGCATCTGTCGCGACAGGAAGATCCACACGCCGATCAGCGCGATGAAGGGCAGCCAGGAGACCAGCAGCGAGACGAACCACGGCACGTTGTCGCCGGGCGGCTTCGCGGTGATCTGCACCTTGCTGTCATAGAGCCGCTTCACCAGCGTCGGGTCGTTCGGCGCATAGGTCTGGAAGCTCGAGCCGTTGGTGAAGGTGCCGTGGATGTCGGGCCCCTGGATCACGACGTCGCGGACATTGCCGCGGTCAACCTCGCTCAGCAGCTGGGAGAAGGCGATGTCCTGCGAGGACGCGCGCTGACCTGGATTCTGGAAGAGCGTGAACAATGCCAATAGCAGCAAGACAATGATGACCCAGAGGGCGAAATTGCGCAGATTGGCGTTCATCGATCTTCCTTCGTGGTCGCGCGGATCGCGGCCCTGATCCTTGGGGAGTTACTTTGGTCAATGCGAGGAAATCCCAAGGAATCCTCTCGGTTAGACGCATACAATTTAGGTGCCGCCCCGGTCGCTGCCAAGGGAACGAGATGGGACTATTTATCCCATCTTAGCGCGATTCCCGCTGAAATAATGGCGTCCTAGCCCGGGTTTTTCCCGCCTGGTTAAGGTCGCCTGACGGCGCCGAGCCGAAACGGCCGGTGTCATGATCCGACCTCATGCAGCCCTCATGCGCGCTTCATGCACCCTTCACGGACCCTTGCGCCGCCGGGCCGGCGCCGGCGCGATGTGGATACGCCCGCCGGCGAGGCTGATCAAGGCTCCCGCAAGGGTCTGCTTCAGGACCGGCCGGCCATTTGCGGCTGCACGGGGACCTGCGGCGATGGCCCGATCAAGCGCGGACATCAGGGTTTCGACCTTGCCGAGTTCCGCCGGCCCCTCGTGCCCGAGCGCGGCGATGGCCCGCAGCAGCAGCCGCAGCCGGACCTCCTCGGGCAGGACGGCAAACGCCGATGCCTCGAAGCTTCGAATGCCCGCCTGCGGCGCAACGTCGCGATCCCGCAAGCGGAGGAAGCGCTCGGCGCCGTCGGCGAGCACCTCGACGGCCGCATTGGCGCGCGCCAGCCTTGCTGCGAGCCGCACGAGCGTGCGGGCATCGCCGCCTTCGGCCGCGAGCTGTGGCAGCAGCGCGCGCAGCCGCGGCCGGGTGAAGGCGGTGTCGCGGTTGGTGGGGTCATCGGCAAAGCCGACCTTCGCCCGCTTCAAGGTCGCGATCAGCTGCGCCTTCGGGACGTCGAGCAGCGGACGCGCCAGCACGATGCCGTCGCGCTCGCTGACACTGGCCATCGCCGACAGCCCGGCAAGTCCACTGCCGCGGAGCATTCGCATCAGCAGGGTCTCGGCCTGGTCGTCGCGGGTGTGGGCCATCAGCACGTGGCTGGCGCCCACGGCCCGTGCGGCCTGTGCGAGCAGGCGATAGCGGGCCTCGCGCGCCGCGGCAGGCAGTCCCGTCTTCGGCTTTGCGCCACGCCAGCGCAGGGTCCGGTGCGGCAGCCCGAGTTCGGTTGCCAGACGCTTGACCTCGCGCGCCTCGCGGGCCGCTTCCGGACGCAGGCCGTGATCGACGGTGACGACGGTGAGTTGCGGGCCGCGCACAAGACTGCGCCGCCAGCGGGCCGCGAGCCACATCAGCGCGACCGAGTCCGGCCCGCCGGAGACCGCGAGCACCAGCGCCGGCGCAGCTTTCAGGCCCGCGAACAGCCGCCTCGCCTCGCGCGCCGAGATCGGAGAATTGTCGTCGTCTGACATGACGGCCCAGCAATCGTCAGCGGATGATTGCGATGTTTAGCGCAGCACCATCCGCGTTGTCAGGACCCTAACGCCACGCGTCAGCACTTCACCCGCTTCTGCTCGCGATCGACCGCGGCTTTGACGCCGGCGGAGGCGCGCGGATATTTGCGGCCGACCTCGCCGAAGGCGGCGCAGGCGGCCTCCTTCTCCTTCAGCGCGGCGAGCGACTGGCCGAGCCGCAGCAGCGCATCCGGCGCCTTGGCCGATTTCTCGTATTTGGTGGTGACGGCGAGGAACGCTTCCGCGGAGTCGCGATATTGCTGGCGCTGGAAGTAGCTCTCGCCGAGCCAGTATTGCGCGTCGCCGAGCAGCGGGTCGCTCGGATATTTCTGCGCAAAATTCTTCATGGTCTGCTCGGCGAGCGCATAGTCCTTGCGCTGCATGTAGCCGATGCCGAGGTCGAACTCGTCGCGCGGCGTTGCTGATGGCGGCAGCGTCGTCAGGCCAACGCCGCCTGATGGCGCGGGACGGCCGGATTGGGCCGGCGGATAGCCGGGCTGCGCGGCCGGGGGAGCGGCCTGTTGCTGATAGCGGGGGCTGGTGTTGGCGAGATCGAGCGGTTCGCCGGCACCGCGTCCGCCAGGGGCACCACTGGGAGCTCCTGCCGGCATCGGCTGCTGACCGCCGCCGAGCGCACGCGGCGCGCCGGGCGCGTTCGGGTTCTGGTTCGGATCGAAGGCATCGCCGCGGCGGCGCGTGCCGGGTGCGCCGGGCGCCGGCTGCTCCTGAACGATCGGCGCGGGAGCGGCGATCTGCGGCTGCTCGTAATTCGGCTGCACGGCCTGCTGCTGCGGCTGCTGCTGGCGATAGCCCGGCGCGACCTGACTTGGCGCGATCTGGGCGGGCGGCATCGCCGCGACATTGGGCGACTGTCCGGGCGCGCCTTGCGCGCCGCCTTCGAGCGCCCGCAGCCGCTCCTCGAGCTGGCGGTTGCGATATTGCAGCTCTTCGTTCTGACCGGTGAGTTGGCGCAGCTGGTTCTCCAGCCGCTCGATCCGCATCTCGGGGTCGGCATCATCCGACTGCGCCAAGACCGACTGCGCAAGTGCGGGCGAGCACAAAGAGAGCAGCGCGGCGATCGCCGCGGTGCCGGTAAAGACCTTAAATCTGGATGACATCTTGCCCTGACGACAAAAGCGAAATGGCCTGCGACGGAACATTTGACGCGCCACACATTGAAGTGGAGTACGCCAAAAATGTGACTGGTACCAAGGGGTTTCTGTCACAGAATGCTGAAACGAAACCGGCGCCCGAGAGGGCGCCGGCATCATCCAGTTCTGAAGCTGAACGGCGCCTGACTGAACGTCAGGAGCTCGCGTTCAGGACGGTGACGGCGCGCCGGTTCTGCGACCAGCAGGAGATGTCGTTACAGACCGCGACCGGCCGCTCCTTGCCGTAGGAGATCGTGCGCATGCGGTTCGGATCGATGCCGCGCGAGGCGAGGAACGAACGCACCGACTGGGCGCGGCGGGCGCCGAGCGCGATGTTGTATTCGCGGGTGCCACGCTCGTCGGCATGACCTTCGATGGTGAAGCTGTAGCGCGGATAGGTCTGGAGCCATTGCGCCTGCTTCTCCAGGGTCACGATCGCCTGCGGGGTCAGATCGGTCTGGTCGCTTTCGAAGAACACGCGGTCACCCACGTTGACGACGAAGTCCTGCTGGCTGCCCGGCGTCGCCGCGTTGGCCATCGCATCCGTCGCAGCATTCTTGTTGGCGCAGGCGCCCATCGACAGCGCGACGGCAAGCACCGCGACCAGCTTCAATCCCTGGAGGATACGCATAGGATGTTTCATTCCGGAGCCTCCACGCTCGCGTTAGTCCACTGCTGTCCGGTCTACAGGGGGTTGGTTAAGCGAACGTTCCGTCAACCTTGACGGAACCTTGCCTCAGCCGATCAAATGCCCCCAACCAGCGAAAAGCACCCATGATGGTTAATGGGTTGTAAATGTGGCGCGAGGGTGAAGGCAAGCCGCGCCAGCGGGCACAGCACTGTTTTTTGCCGGGATTCTAGGCCGAAAGGCGTACGGCGGCCCGAGACGCCGCTTCGGAATCAGGCGTGAACGGCGTCCGCCACGAACACCGGCCGCTGCGGAACGGACCGTTGCGGCGCCTGGCGCTGACCACCGCGCCCGAACAGCATCCGCCGCTCGAAGGCGGTCGACCGCATGATCGGATAGCGCTCGAACACCTTCTTGCGGAAGGTCGGGAAGTCCGCCGCCATCAGCCCGAACGGCTTGGTGAGACCGGGAACCAGCCGGGGCTCGGCGATGGTCTGGTGCAGGAACACCCGGCGGTAGAAGGCCTGGTGCTCGGGGCGCACGATCGCAAGGCCGAGATCGGCATTAAAATGCTCGCAGGCCATGTAGGCGAGGCGCGTCGTCAGATAGGGCAATTCCGGGACGCGTTTGACTTGGTCGGGATCGGCGACGAAGCGGGTCGGGTCGATCATGACCTCGCCGCGGTCGAGCCGCGGCAGCAGGATCTCGGGGAAGACGTCGGCCGAGGTGGACTCGCGCCATTCAGAGGTCAGCACGCTGATGCGCACGGAGCTGCAGAGCTCGCCGTTGAGATAGACGCCGAAGGTCCACGCGTTCGGCAGCTCGTCGTAGCGGTCGGTGACCCGTGCGTCCGCCGATTCCTTGACGGCGCCTTCGCGCCGATAAGCGCGGTAGCGGAGATTGTAGATCTCCTCCTTCTCGTCTGCCGTCTCTGCGAGATGATAGTCGAGGTCGGTGAGGAGTTCTGCCCCTCGCCCAACAGCCGAAATGACCGCTTTGGCCGAGGACTGCATCCCAACTCCTTACCCACACCGCTCACTGCAAATGCGCGCAAGAAAGGAGGATTTCTCCAGAACAACTTCCACGCGCGCGATGAATTATTAACAGCTTCTTAACATCTATGCAAAGCAATCGAATGGTTAGGGTTAACCACCGTAGCATTGCGGTGGCGGCAACAGACTGAAACGGCAGGAAGTTTTTGAGAGGCGGTCTTAAGCGAAGGAGCGCGAGAAGGCGACCTGGAGCGCGCTGTCACCCCGGCGTCCATGCGAGGCGTTGAGGAGCTGGCGCATCCGCACCGCGGGCACCGGACGGCTGAACAGATAGCCCTGCCCCTCGGAGACGGTGCCGTCGGCGCTGATCAGCTCGAGCTGCTCGTTGGTCTCGATGCCCTCGACCACGACGGCCATGCCGAGGTCGGCGGACAGCCGCGCGACGCCGCGCAGCAGCGTCAGCGGCCGGTCGGTATCGATGCCTTCGAGGAAGGAACGGTCGATCTTCACCTTCTGCATCGGGAAATTGTGCAGATAGCTGAGGCTGGAATAGCCGGTGCCGAAATCGTCGAGCGAGATGCGCACGCCGAGCGCATGCAGTTGCGACAGGATGTCGTGCGTGAGCTGGGTGTTGCGCAGCAGCGAGGATTCTGTGATCTCGATCTCCAGGCGATGGGCCGGAAGCCCCGAGACTTCGAGCGCGTAGCGGATTTCGCTCAGCACGTCGCGCTGGTGGAATTGCTGCGGCGAGAAGTTGACGGCGACGCTGACGCCCTCCGGCCACTTCATGCATTCCATACAGGCGCGGCGCAGGATCCAGCGGCCGAGATCGACGATCAGGCCCATGTCCTCGGCGACCGGGATGATGTCGACCGGCGAGACGGTGCCGCGCACCGGATGATTCCAACGCAGCAGGGCTTCGCAGGTGGTGATCTTGCCGGACTTCAGATTGACCAGCGGCTGATAGAACAGCTCGAACTCCTCGTTGGCGAGCGCCTTGCGCAGGTCGAGCTCGAGGATGCGGCGGGCCTCGACGGTTGCCGCCATCTCGTCGCGGAAGAAGCAGAAGGTGCCGCGGCCGTCGGCTTTGGCGCGGTACAGCGCCATGTCGGCGTTCTTGAGCAGCGTATCGGCGCTGGTGCCATCGGGCGAGGTCAGCGCGATGCCGACGCTGGCGCCGATCTCGACCAGATGATTGTCGATGCGATAGCGCTCGCTCAGCCGCTCGACGATGCGGCGGGCGAGACTAGCTGCGTCTTCGGGCGAGGAGATGTTCTGCTGGAACACGACGAATTCGTCGCCGCCGAAGCGGGCGACGAAATCCTCCGGCCGCAACATCTCGCGCAGGCGGTTGGCGACCGCACACAGCAGCTGGTCGCCGCAGGGATGGCCGAGCGTGTCGTTAACCTGCTTGAATTGATCGAGGTCGACGAACAGCAGCGCCGAGAGCCGTTCGGAATGACGCGAATGCGCCAGCAGCCGCTCGATCTCGTCGCGGAAGCTGACGCGGTTGGGCAGCGCCGTGAGCTCGTCATAGCGGGCGAGATGGCTGATGCGGGCTTCGGCGCTGGTGCGTTCGGTGATGTCTTCCAGCAGCAATACCGTGCCGCCGCCGGTCATCGGCTGGAACGTCCAGGCCAACGTGCGGCCGCGCGCCTGATCCGGATCGGCGGTGACGATCTCGCAGATTCGCGCCTTCTCGATCTCGGACAGGATCTGATTGCCGCTCTCCGGCGAGATCGACCCGGCAGCGACGCAGGCCGAGGCGATGTCGGCGGCCGTGGCGCCGCGCTTGACGAGGTCCTCGGGCAGCGCCATGAGCTCGCTGAAGCGGTGGTTCATCACGGCGAGGCGCCGATCGGCGCGAAACATGCACAGGCCGTGCGGCATGTTGTTGAGCGCGGTGTCGAACTGGCTGGCCAACGCGGATTCGCGAAAGCTCGAGGTCAGCGCCTTGACGAAGATCGCGTGCAGGCTGAGGTTGATGTTCTTCAGCGCGATGAAGAACAGCACGAGCAGGATCGCGAGCCCGATATAGTAGAATCCGCCGTGCAGCAGCAAGGCGAGCGACATCGGACCGCAGGCGAGCGCGACGTGCCACTGCACCACCCTGGGCTGGCCGTAATTGCGGGCGGCGCCGCCGGCGGTGTAGCCGACCGTGACGGCGACGCAGAGCATGTTCGCGACCGCGTCGTCGTTGTTGAAGATCACGACGAAGCACCACACGCCGATGACCGCGGCGTAGACGAGCGCGCCGAACCAATAGCGCGGCTCCAGATGCTTGGCCTGCTGGAACGTCAGGCCCGGCACGCGGTTTTCGTAGGGCCGCATCTGAAACGCGCGCCCGGTGCCGATGGCAATGATCAGAAACGCGATCGGCCACAGCAACACATCGCCGGTCTTCAGCGCAGTCATGACCGCGGCCACGGCCGCGGAGGCCGAGCCGAGGAAGATCGCCCAGAAATTCTGCACCATAGAGTTGATGAGAGCGGCGTAGAGTATCGGCTCCAGCTCGTCTCGATCGCTCTGCTTCTGGTCGGCCAGCTGCATTGAGTTGCTACGCGTCCTGTTTGGCGCGTAGTCTTACCCAGACCAGATGAAGCCTTTCTGAGGGAACATCGTTAAAGTCGAGTTGTTTTTCGGCAATAGCGAATTAGTTTCCGCTGATATTTCAAGCACCTAGACAAGTCTTGCCGAGCGCAAGGTGAAGGAAAGCTTGCTTTCCTCACCGAACCCGAAAAAAAACTGCACGCTTTTTCGATAACATCGCGCGTCCAGAGGCGCGATCTATTGACCTGCCGTCGAGGACAGTAGCGGCGACCATGCCGGGTCGGAGGCGAAGCCGGGCGTCGGCACCTTCAGCTCGTTGCGACCGGAGATGTCGACGGTGTACAGCGACGGTCCGGCATTGCCGCCGGGATCACGGAAGAACATCAGCACGCGGCCGTTCGGCGAGAAGGTCGGCCCCTCGTTGTGGAACCCGGAGGTGAGCAGCCGCTCGCCGCTGCCGTCCGGCTTCATGACGCCGATCGAGAACTGCCCGCCGCCCTGCCTGGTGAAGGCGATGTAGTCGCCGCGCGGCGACCACACCGGCGTCGAATAGGTGGCGTTGGTGTCGTCCTTGGAGAACGAGATGCGCTGCGCCTGCCCACCACCCGCGGCCATCACGTAAATCTGCGACCTGCCGCCGCGATCGGATTCGAAGCAGATGCGGGCGCCATCTGGAGAATAAGAAGGAGAAGTGTCGATCGCCGGCGTGTCGGTGAGGCGCGTGGTCGAGCGCGAGCGCAGATCCATCACGAACAGGTTGGAATTGCCGCCCTGCTGCAAGCTCATGATGACGCGCTGGCCGTCCGGCGAGAACCGCGGCGCAAAGGTCATGCCCGGGAAGTTGCCGACGATCTCGCGCTGGCCGGTCTCGATGTTGAACAGATAGACCTTCGGATCGCCCTGGCCGAACTCCATATAGGTGATCTCTTGCGAGTTCGGTGAGAAGCGCGGCGTCAGCACGAGGTCGGAGCCGCGCGTCAGATAGCGCACATTGGCGCCGTCCTGGTCCATCATCGCGAGCCGCTTGACGCGGCGCTCCTTCGGCCCGCTTTCGTCCACGAACACCACACGGCTGTCGAAATAGCCCTTCTCGCCGGTCATCCGCTCGTAGATCTGGTCGGAGATGATGTGGGCGATGCGCCGCCAGTATTCCGGCGAGGTGAAATATTGCTGGCCGGCGAGCTGCTGGCCGGAGACCACGTCCCAGAGGCGAAATTCAGCCTTGAGGCGGCCGTCCGGCTGCCGCGTCATGCGACCGGTGACGAGGGCCTGCGCGTTGATGGTCTTCCAGTTCTGGAATTGCGGCGCGACGTCGATGTTGCTGATGCGCTCGATGAAGGCGGCCTGGTCGATCGGCGCGAACAGGCCTGAGCGCTTCAGATTGTTGGTGATCACTTGCGTGACGCCGTTGCCGACGTCGCCGTCGGACGGCGAGCCCGGCAGGAAATTGGTGATGGCGATCGGGACCGGCTGGAATTCGGTAGGATCGATGCGAAGCCGCGGCTGCCCCTGGGCCAAAGCGTGTCCACCCCCGAGCATCGCGAGTGCCGATCCGGTGACGGTCATGAAGCGGCGGCGGTTCATCGAACGGGCATCATTCATCGCAAAATTCTTTTGTTCGGATGTCACAACATATCTTTCAGACCGAAAGTCATCGGAATGAGCTTCCAGCTCTCGTACTGCTGCTTCGGCATGAACGAATAGACCTGGCACTGCACGATGGCGCGCTTGGCGCTCTCCGCCACCGCCTGGGCGATCGACCGCGACGGTCCTCGCACCGCGACGACGATCGGCTCGGCCGCCAGCGATCCGTCGATCTTCATGGGAATGTCGATGTCGGCTTCATACTGGTCGGCGTCTTGCCCGTTATAGGTCGGCGTGAAGCAGCGCTTGACCGCGCCCTGGAATGCACCGCGCCAGGTCGCGACGTTGTTTGCGGCGGTCCCGGTCGCCGCTCCCAGCGATGCCGACGCATTCAGGGCCGAGCCGGCGAGCTCATGCCGGGTCGCGGCGCGCTTGTCGAGATCGCGCTGGATCTGCGCGGGGTCGAAGGTACGCTCCTTCGGCTTCGGCTGCTGCTGAGGCTGCACCGCCGCGACCTTCTGCTCGACGGGCTTCGGCGGCGGTTTCTTCGTCTCCAGCTTCTTCTGCAGCTCGGCGATCGGATCTTCCTTGGCCGGATCAGGCTTCTTTTCCTGCGGCTTCGGTTCTTCCTTCGGCTTGGCCTCGGCGACGGGCTTCGGCGGCTCAGGCTTCTTCTCGACCGGCTTCTCCACGGGTTTTGGTGGCGGCTCGGGCGTCGAGTTGGTCTTGATCAGCTCTTTCTTCTCGGTGACCTTGCCGACGGCGTCTTCCTCGGGCTTGGGCTCGGCGATCTTCTCGACCTTCGGCTTCGGCTTGTCCTTCTCGCCGGTCTTCTGCCCCGCCATCATCTTGGCGAGTTGATCCGAGGAGATGATGTCGACCGGAAGCGACTCCTCCGGCGCGATGTAGGCCTTGCTGCTAAAGGTGACGAGGCCCCATCCCAGCACGAGGACATGGAGGGCAATCGACGCAACGAGTGTCTTGTCGACGTTCACCTTCACCGGCCTAGGACCCCTGATCCGCTTCCGTGACGAGGGCGAGCTTCTTGAAGCCGGCGCCGGACAACAGGCCCATCACCCTGGCCACCGTCCCGTAATCGGCCTTCTTGTCGGCACGGAGATAGATGCGTTCCTCGAGCCCGCCGCGGGCGTCCGTGATCGCCTTGAGCTTGGGCACCAGCTCGTTAATCGCGATCTCGGCGTCGTTGATGAACACCTTGCCCTTGATGTCGACCGACATCTGGATCGGTTTCTGGTCGTTCTGCTCGAGGCTCTTGGCCTGGGTCTGCGGCAGATCGAGCGGCACGCCGACGGTGAGCAGCGGTGCCGACACCATGAAGATGATGAGCAGCACCAGCATCACGTCGACCATGGGGGTGACGTTGATCTCGGCCATGACCGGCTTGCGCCGGCTGCGGCGCCCGCCGCCTCCGGACGAACTCGCGACGTTCATGCCCATGGTCTGGTGCCCAAATTGCCCTTCACACTATACATGCCGTCATACATGCCCTCCGTCAGCCCCGCTCGTCGATCTGACGTGACAGAATGGCGGAAAATTCATCGGCGAAGCCTTCGAGCCGCTGGGCCTGCCGATTCACCTCGGACGTGAACTTATTGTAGAAAATAGTGGCAGGAATGGCGGCGATGAGACCGACGGCGGTCGCAAACAGCGCCTCCGCGATGCCAGGGGCCACCACCGCCAGAGAGGTGTTTTTCGACGCCGCGATCGACTGGAAGCTCGACATGATGCCCCAGACCGTGCCGAACAGGCCGACGAAGGGGCCGGCGGAGCCGACGGTCGCGAGCACCAGGAGCCGGCGTTCCAGCCGCTCGACCTCGCGCGCGATCGAGACGTTCATCACCTTGTCGATGCGCATCTGCAAGCCCGCGACCGAGCGGGCATGGCTCTCGAAGGAACGCTTCCATTCGCGCATCGCCGCCACGAAGCAGGCCGCCATGGAATGGGTCGGCTTGGCCGAAAGCGTGCGATAGAGCTCCTCGATCGACTCGCCGGACCAGAACGCCTGCTCGAAACGATCCATCGAGCGCCGTGTGCGCGCGTAAAGAAAGATCTTGTCGATGGCGATCGCCCAGACCCAGACCGAGCAGGACAGAAGTCCCAGCATCACCGCCTTCACGATCCAGTGAGCCTGCCAGAACAGCGCAATCAGCGACACGTCGGCGGAGGCAGCAACCGGAAGGGCTGACTGAGCCACGTCGGCCGGATTCATAAGCAGTATCCTCTCAAGGCGATCGTTACCTAATGTCCTTCGGCCAGCAAATGGCGGCCGGTGTCCTCTAACAGCCGCGCTAGAACCGGCGCGGCCGGCAAGCCCGCTCAAAGCCTTGGTTTTTTGGGGTGCAGGGCTCGTCCAAAAGGCTCTCCAAAGCCGGCCGCCTGCATTCCCCGCCAAGATGTCAAAACTATGGGCCTCGACACGGCTTCGGGCGCGACTGTCCGCAATTACCAGAGCCCGGCGTTGGTTAATGCGGGGTTACCGGGAACGAATTTGGCTGCGGGAAAGGCAGGCAGCGCAGGAGGATGGGGGGCGGACAGGGTCCGCTGCGTCCGAGATACGAGAGTTCCGCTTCCTCCCGCACATGGCATGAGGAGCGCCCCCGTGCCTGCAGGAACCAGCCCTCGCCCGGAAAAGTTGTTCCGGAAATTCATCTTTGGCGAGGTTTTGCCATGAGCATCAACCCCAAAACGACCGCCGCGATCGGCGATCACCCCTTGCACCCCATGCTGATTCCGTTCCCCGTCGCCTTCCTGGTCGGCGCGCCGATCGCCGACCTTGCGTTCATCGGAACCGGTGATGCTTTCTGGGCTCGCGCCGCGATCTGGCTGATCGGCGCCGGCATCGTCATGGCGCTCGTTGCTGCCGTAGCCGGTTTTACCGACTTCTTGAGCGAGCCCCGGATCCGCAGCCTCGAAGATGCCTGGTATCACATGGTCGGCAATCTCGCGGCGGTCGTGCTGGCGCTGGTCAACTTCTATCTCCGTTACGCGCAAGGCACTGAAGCTGCGGTCAAGCCGTGGGGCGTGGTGCTGTCGCTCATCGTCGTCGGCATCCTCCTGTTCACGGGATGGAAGGGCTGGGAGATGGTGCACCGGCATCACGTCGCGGTGCTGGACGCGCCAGGCCAGACCAGCTCGGAGCCGGTCATGCCGCCTCATGGCGGCGAGAGCGACCGGCGGGCCGCCTGAGCGAGGCGCGCATCAAGCGGCCGAAGCGGGCTCGGGGCAGTTGGTGAGCTGCGGCAGGATTGCCGACTGCCGTGCAGGGTCGTCGGCGGCCGGTGCGCCAAGCTGGCCAGCGCAGTTTCCGTGAGACTACGTGCTTGCATAGCAGGCATTCAGGACCATATGCTCAATTATCGAGCTTCGGCCGACTGCTTTGGCCGGAATCTCCTGGCAAAGCATCTCGTTCACGACCCCGCGGTGGCACGCCATCAGCGGGGTTTTTCGCAGGCGGCCGACTTCAGCTCCGCCGGAGCGAATCCCGCATCCTCTTGGTTCAAGGTCCTTCCGAAAACATGTCGCCCAATACCGCCGCCGACGACCAGCACGACGACATCATGTATCCCTCCGCCCTGCCGTTTCTCCTGGTCCATCTCGGCTGTGTTGCGGCGATCTGGTCAGGCATCGATTGGCAGGCCGTCGCGATCTGCGTCTCACTCTATTGCGTGCGGATGTTTGCGATCGGAGCCGGCTACCACCGCTACTTCTCACATCGGGCGTTTGCGACCAGCCGGGCGTTTCAGTTCATCCTGGCCTGCCTCGCGCAGAGCAGCGCGCAGAAGAGCGTTTTGTGGTGGGCGGCCAAGCATCGGCACCATCACTTGCATTCCGATACCGAGACCGACGTGCATTCGCCGCGTCACCGCGGCTTCCTCTACAGCCATCTCGGCTGGATTTTTTCGCGGCAACACGACACGACCGATCTCGTGAAGGTCGGCGATCTCGCCGCCTATCCGGAGCTGATGTGGCTGCATCGGCTGGAGTTGCTGCCGGCTTTCGCGCTTGCAACGCTCTGCTTCCTGGCGGCGGGCTGGTCCGGCCTGGTGGTTGGCTTCCTCTGGAGCACGGTGCTGCTCTATCACGCGACCTTCTGCATCAATTCCCTCGCCCATGTGCATGGACGCAAGCGGTATGTGACGGGCGATGACTCCCGCAACAACTGGCTGCTGGCGCTGTTCACGCTGGGTGAGGGCTGGCACAACAATCACCACGCCTACCAGAGCAGCGTGCGACAAGGCTTCCGCTGGTGGGAGATCGACGTGACCTATTACGTCCTGAAAGTCTTGTCGTGGATCGGCGTCGTCTGGAACATGAAGGCACCGCCCGAACAGGTGCTGCGCAACGAGCAGCCGCTCGGCGCACGGGTCATCAATCGGGCGGCCCGCGAGCTTGCCGGACGGTTCGATGCGCAGACGCTCGCGCACGCGATCTCGTCGGCGCGGCGCCGGGCCGACCTCGCCCAGCTGCAACTGCCGACCCTGCACGACATCCTCAATCGCGCGCATGAAGGCGTCGATGCGCTGACGCATCTGCATCTGCCGAAGATACCGACCCGGGACGAGTTTCTCGCCGAGGCCAAGGCGATGTTCGCGCGAACACGATCGCTCAACGAGATCGTGGACCACGCCTACGAACACTTCCTGGCGTCGGTGCGCGCGCAGCTCGCGACCACGACCTGAACCCACGCGGAAAACGCGTTGTCAGGACTTGTCGCGCCTCCCACAGCCCGGGTCCTACGGCACCTTCTGGTCCTGCACGTGCCCGTAGACCACACCGCAGAACGAGCGCTGGCCCGGACACCGGCCAAAATGGCAATCCGGATCAAGCGCGCAGCCGCCGTAGACGAGGCCGATATAGCCCAACACTGCGAACGCGGTGATGCCGAGCAGCAATCGGGTGTGGCGGTCCATGAACTTCGTCCTGGAATAACCTGCGCCCATCGGCGAAGCGGCACGCACACATCCTAGTGTCGATAGACGCACCGTTCGAGGACCGGCGCTGACATTTTCGCAACATCATGACCGGGCTTGGCGCCTTCGCTGAAGTTTCGGCAGCCGACCACATTTGTGGGCCCGGCGCAGCCTTGGCGGAGCCGAGTCCCGGCCGTTCACGCCTTGCCCCGCGGTGCAAGAACGTGGATGCCAGGGACAAGCCCGGGCATGACAATCCCTCGCAGGTCCGGCGGACGAGGAAGGTACCAAAAACCAAACCGCCCGCCTGCGGGTTGCGCAGGCGGGCGGCTCGGGCCATCAGGACTTTGGGGGCATGCGCCTGAAGGCTTTGAGAGGTGTCATTTCCCGGATCAGCCCTGCTGCTGGTCGTTGGGCGGCGGGGTCGGACGCGTCTTGTGCTGCGCCATGAATTGGTCGAACTCTTCCTTGTCCTTGGCGTGACGCAGCCGGCTCAGGAAATCCTTGAACTCGCGCTGCTCTTCCTCGAGCCGCTGCAGCGTCTCGGCGCGATATTCGTCGAAGGCGCGGTTGCCGGATGACGGCGGGCCGAAGCCAAAACCGAAGCCACGGCGCTCCATGCGATCGCGCATGCGGTCCATCTTGTACTGCATCCTCTCCATCTTGTTCTGCCAGCGATCCTGGTGGCTCCAGCACGACATTCTTCTGCTCCCGAGTGTGAAAAAGAGAAGGGCAAGTCCGATCGGCCACCAGATGATGAAGCCGAGAATGGTCACGGCGATCCAGCCGGGATGCCAGGGCGTCTCGAGCATGTGAGGACGTTGGTACTGTTGGTATTGGTCCGAGGGGCCGCGCCATCGATTGACATCAGCGGTGTAGGCCATTTCCCATCTCCATCACGGCATCAGCGCCGTTGTGAATGTAAATAACATTTACATAGCTAGACCATCCCGCGATTTTGTCAAGCCGACCACAAGACAGGCCCGCGGAATTATTTGCGCAACTTTATTTCGGCTTGCCCCAAGGACCGCCGGGCGGCACCCCAGAACCGGAGGACGCCTCCGGTGGCACCGGCGGTGGCTCGGCGCTCTTCGCTGGCGGACGGCGGTCGGTCGGGAAGCCGAGGCCACGCAGATAAATCAGCACCTCGGCTTCGAGCAGTTCGTCCGGCGACATCGGCAGTTTTCGCCGTGCGGCATCGCCGCGGGAAAACAAGGAAGCCACGCCATGCGCCATCGACCAGATGTGCAGCGCCATCATCATCGCCGGCGGCCGCGGCGTGCCAGGCGGCGTTAGCGCCGCAAGCCGTTCGGCCGCGGCGCGAATGATGTTGAAGGCACGTTCGCTCGCGGCCTGAAGCGCCGGATTGGCATCGACCGGCACGCCCGATTCGAACATCGCATTATAGAAAGCGGGCTCCTCGCGGGCGAAGGCGAGATAGGTCTTACCGACGCGCTCGAACGCGGTGACCGTATCAGGACGCCCGTCGTCCCAGGCCGCGGCCAAGCGTGCCTCGAACTGCTCGAAGCCGCGCTGGGCGATCGAGGACAACAGCTCGTCGCGGTCGCGGAAATGCCGGTAGGGCGCCGCCGCGCTGACCCCGGCCATGCGCGCGGCATCGGCAAAGGTGAAGCCGGCCGCGCCCTTCTCGGCGATCAGGCCTAGAGCGGCCTGCAATAGGGCTTCTTTCAGATTGCCGTGGTGATAGCCGCGCTCGGCGCGGCGTTGCTCCTTGCGCCAGCTCATGTGAACGACTTTTACATGAGCCGGGCGTGAAGGTCACTAGCGGCGATGCGGCGTAATTAACCCCGTACTTTCACGGTCCTGCCGGCCCGATGCGTCGACATCGAGCCGGAAACGAGTTCGCCCGAAGCTACATCTGCGGAATCGGCAGCACGGGCATGACTTCGATCGCCTCGCCCGGGAAGATCGCAAAATGCGGATGGTTCTCGAACAGCTTGGCAGCTTCCTCTTGCGAGGCGGCCCGCACCACCGTGAAGCCGGTCAGCGCATTGCTGATCTCTGTAACGCCGCTTCCGTCGATCCTGCGGGTCTTGCCGAGCGGGCCGCCGATCTCGACGATGACGGCCTTGTGCTTCTCGACCCAGCCGCGCCAGGCGGCCATGCCCTGCTGTTCCTTTGCTTTCCGTTCGGCCTCGGGCAGCGCGCGCCAGGCCGCCATTTTCGAGCCGTTCATGCTGCCGAGATAGACGGCGAGGAATTTGTGTTCGGTGCTCATCGGTTTTCTCCTTGTTGATCAATTGAACGTCAGTCGCAATTTCGTCGCGACCCGCCGCGGCTACCTCTTCAGGTCGTCGAATCCGGCGGCCGCTGCCTGCACCTCCGGCGGAAAGTCGCCCATCTCCTGCACCTGCCGGATCTCGATGATTTCGTTGGGCGAAGCCGGGCACTTCTTCGCCCAGGCGATCGCCTCGGCGCATGAGGCAACCTCGATCATCCAGTAACCGCCCAAAACTTCCTTGGCCTCAGCGAAGGGTCCATCGGTGACAATGGGCACGCCGGTCGCAAACGAGACACGTGCGCCCATCGAGGGCGGATGCAGGCCGTCGAGCGTGATCAGCACGCCGGCATCCTTCAGCGCCTCGTTGTAGCGCATCATCGCGGCAACGCGTTCCGGATCGAGCTGCACATTCGGCGGCGCGCTCTCGTAACCGAGCGGGATCATGAGCATCATGAATCGCATGGGGGTTCCTTGTTGCTCGCTGTCATTCCGGGGCGCGACGAAGTCCAGCCGGCCCGCATTCCCCTGTAAGACGAACGACCCCTCGCCGCCCCGACAGCGGCGCAGAAAAAATTTGGCGGCCGCGCCAGCGACTGCGGCAGGCGCATTCGGGCCGGACCGGGATCGATAGGTTCGGGCTGAGACCTTTCTTGCCCGAACGAAAGCGAAGTAAAAGGAGCCCGCGCTCACGCGCCCCTCCTCCCGGACACAGGACAGATCAGCCAATGCCGCAAGCCCCGCAAAAAGTCGCCCTCGTCACCGGAGCCGCGCGCGGCATCGGGCTTGCGACCGCGAAGAAGTTCCTCGCCGAGGCTTGGCGCGTGGCGCTGCTCGACATCGAGGGCGAGCTGCTCGGCCGCGCGGTCGCCGAGATCGGCCAAAGCGAGGCGACGCTGGCGCTGACCTGCGACGTCTCGGACAAGGCGGCGGTCGGCGCGGCGATGACCGCGATCGAAGGGCGGTTCGGCCGGCTGGATGCGCTGGTCAACAATGCCGGCATTGCCGTGTTCGCGCCGCTGATGGAGACGTCGGAGGCTGACTGGCGCCGCGTGCTCGAGGTCAACCTCACCGGCCCGTTCCTCTGCACCAAGGCGGCGGTGCCCTTGATGCGCGACGGCAATGGCGGCGCCATCGTCAACATCACCTCGATCTCGGCGGTGCGCGCCTCGACGCTGCGCTCGGCCTACGGCACCAGCAAGGCGGGGCTGGCGCACCTCACCAAGCAGCTCGCGGTCGAGCTCGCGTCGCTCAATATCCGCGTCAACGCGGTCGCGCCGGGGCCTGTCGACACCGCGATGGCGAAGCAGGTTCACACCAAGGAGATCCGCGCCGACTATCACGACGCCATTCCGCTCAACCGTTACGGCCTGGAAGAGGAACTCGCGGAAGCGATCTACTTCCTATGCTCGGCAAATGCGAGCTACATCACCGGCCAAATTTTGGCCGTTGATGGCGGCTTCGATGCGGCGGGTATCGGCCTGCCGACGCTGCGCGGCCAGCGGCGCAACGGGTAGGAGCGGAATTTGTAGGGTGGGCAAAGGCGCGAAAGCGCCGTGCCCATCATCGTTCCGGACCAGCGTTGCCAATGGTGGGCACGCTACGCTTTGCCCGCCCTACGATGTCAACCGTGCGGAGAGAGCACCATGCAACGCCTTGCTTTCGTCCAAGCCGTGATGCTCGCGACAGCGCTGCTCGCCTCTGCGCCCGCGGCCGCCGAAATCCGCATCATCCAGTCGCCGGGCGGAGCGGTCGGGCCGTTTCTCGACCTGTTCGAGAAGGTGCGCGAGAGCGGCGAGCGCGTGGTGATCGACGGTCCTTGTCTGTCAGCCTGCACGCTGGTCTTGAGCATCGTGCCGGGCGAGCGCATCTGTGTCACCAAACGTGCGGTGCTCGGCTTCCATGCCGCGCGCTCGGTCGACGGGCGCGGGCGCTTCTATGCCGAGCCGGAAGCATCGGTCGCGGTGCTTGCCGCCTATCCTGGCCCGGTGCGCGACTGGATCAGCCGCCGTGGCGGCCTCACCTCGCGGTTGCTCTTGCTGAAGGGGCGTGATCTCGCGGCGATCTATCCGCGCTGCCGCTGACGAATTTGGCAGCCGCCGCTCTAATGGCCTTTGGCTTGGCTGGTTCGAGGCCATACGGCGGGTTCCCTGTGCTCGCACGCTATGTGCGCACGGGGGTTATTCGCCATCACGCGCTGGCTGGCTTCAAAAGAGAGTCTGGATCACCGGCACCAGCTTCATGCTGGCGCAAATGAGCATCCCCCAAAGAGCAAAGTTGATCTGTAGCGCCGTCGCCATCGGCCGCTCCCCTTCCAAGTGACGTCCATCCCAGTTTGTAGTTTTTATGACTCACAAATACCGATTCTGGCGTGCAGATCACAGCCCAATATTGCGTCAATTGTTGTGCGATGCAGTCGGCATCGTTTCACGAAGCGGCCGCACTGCTCGCGCAGAGTGATGCGAATCGTAAGTTCATTGCTCGGCCATGCCGGCCAACTGGTTTGCCTTAAGTTCCATTTGACCGACGCTATGCAAGTTTCCCCACGCGGATCTTGCCCATCGCGCGCCGAACTTTGGGTCCCGGCATGATGCGACTTGGCTTGATCTTGCTCACTTTCTGCACAACGCTGCTTGGATGTGCAGTCGCACCGGCGCAGGAGCGTCGTCCGATCGCATGGGATGGCCTCGGCCAAGATCCCAACAAAGGCCCGAACCGCCCTCATGTCACGAAGCGGCGCGCAACGAACCCCGCGCCCGCGGCAAGTGATCCCAATCAGGAGCGGGAACGATTGCTCGGCACCCTGCGGCCGTATTCCGACGCGTGGTGGGCGATCCATGACGAATCGAAGCGGAAAATGACAGGCAGCTCGGCACCAAGCTCGTGATCTGCCCTCGCTGCGTGTAACCGGTGCCGCCGGACGGGGACGTGACCGGATCAACCCGGTGAGAGGCAAGCGGCCGATCCGCGCGTGACGGAACGACTCTACGCTCCGTACGAGTCATTATGTGTCCCCTCTCCCGCGGGTTTGGAGAGAGGGGATCACATTTCAATGAATCATGTGGGCGGTCGCGCCCGTCACATTCCTTCCGCCGGGCAGTTCACCATCCAGGGGATGCCGAACTTGTCGACGCACATGCCAAAGCCCTTGGCCCAGAACGTCTTGCTGAAGGGCATGGTGACGCTGCCGCCGTCGGCGAGCGCGTTGAACTTGCGCTCGCCATCCGCGGGATCCTTGACCGTGATCGAGATCGAGAAGCCCTGCGGCTTGTGAAAATGCTCGGGCGGCGCATCGGACCCCATCAATACGCTGCCGTCGGGCAGCGACATCCGCGCATGCATAATCATCTTCTCGCGGCCCGGCGAGGCCGGCATCTCCGGCGGCGCATCCGATGCGCGCATCATTGCATCAATCTTGCCGCCGAGAACCTTGGCGTAATGGTTGAACGCCGCTTCGCAGGTGTCCTGATAGAACAGATAGGGATTGAGCATCGCTTCTCTCCTTTTCGTTGGTAGTGAGGCCTATTGCTTCTCGGTAAGCTTCTTCAGGCTGGCGAGTCCGGCCTCGAAATCCTTGCCGATCATGCTGTCCATGTTGATGAACACTTGCATCACTTTGGACAGGAAAGGGGCCGGACCGGACATCGCCCATGTGACCAGTGTGACATCGCCTTGCGGCACAAAGGTGAACTCGGCGCTGTTATGGCCTTCGAACGGGCGCTCGAAATCGAGCTTGATGCGGAGCCTCGAAGGCGCGTTGGCCTCGAGGATCTCCATGTGACCGGCGCCGACATTGTTGTTCCCGTCCCAGGCATAGGTCGCGCCCTTGCCTTCCGCGGTTCCTCCGAAGGTCCGCTTCATGGCGGGATCGCGGCCCTCATAGGGTGACCAGGCGGTCCAGCGGCGGAAATCGGCCACCACCGGATAGATCGCATCGGCCGGCGCTTTCACGGCGAGACTGCGCTCGACGCGGAATGTGTCGGGTTTCGTCAAGGCAAAGACGAGCACGGCCGCAATTCCGGCCGCGAGGACGATGGCGATGACAGCAATGGCTTTCAGCATGGATAGCTCCCGGGATACGGGCGTAGGACGAACGAGGGAGACCCCGGTCGACAAGACCGAAACGAAATTTTTGGCACAATGCCGCCCTACGTCATGACCGGGCATTAGCGCGAAGCGCGTCTTCGCACAGATGTCCCGGCCATCCACGCCTTGAACGCCAAGAGGGAACGTGGATGCCCGGGACAAGCCCGGGCATGACGGCGGAGATGGTGTTGCCCTATTTCGCCTTAGCGCTTTCCTTGGCGCTTTCCTTCGGCTTCGGCTGGCTGTCCCGGATCAGGCGGTCGAGATGCATGCGGATATGGGCGGCTTCCGCGGAGGTGTTGGCGAGCGCGATGGCGCGGTCGAAGGCGATGCGGGCCTCGTCGTTGCGGCCGAGCTGCATCAGGAAGGCGCCGCGCACGCCGTAGAAATGGAAGTAGTTGGCAAGCTTCGGCGCCAGCGGCTCGATCAGTTCGAGTGCGGCCTGCGGTCCGCGCACCTTGGAGACCGCGACCGCACGGTTGAGCGTCACCACCGGCGAGGGCTGCACCAGTTCGAGCGCGCCGTAGAGCAGGTCGATCTGCGTCCAGTCGGTCTCCTCCGGCGCCGATGCGCGCGCATGCAGCGCGGCGATCGCCGCCTGGATCTGGTAGGGCCCGCTGCGGCGGTGGCGCATCGCCTTGTCGATCAGGGCGAGGCCCTCCGCGATCATGGTGCCGTTCCAGAGCGAACGGTCCTGGTCCTCCAGCAGGATCAGCGACCCGTCCGCGGCAAAGCGCGCGGCGCTGCGCGCATGCTGCAACAGGATCAGCGCCGTCAGGCCCATGATCTCCGGCTCGCTCTGGAACAGCCGCAGCAGCAGCCGCGCCAGCCGGATCGCCTCCTCGCACAGCGGCTTGCGAAGCTCCGCGGTATCGCCGCTCGCCGAATAGCCTTCGTTGAAGATCAGGTAGATCATGGCCGCGACGCCGGCGAGCCGCTCGGATCGCTCGACCGCGCCGGGCGCTTCGAAGGGGACACCGGCGTCGGCGACCTTTGCCTTGGCGCGGGTGATGCGCTGCTCCATCGCAGCTTCCGAGACCAGAAAGGCGCGCGCAATCTGCTTCACGGTGAGGCCGGAGACGATGCGCAGCGCCAGCGCGATCTGCTGTGTCGCCGGCAGCTGCGGATGGCAGCAGATGAACATCAGCCGCAAAATGTCATCGCGGTAATGCGAGCCGTCGAGCCGCTCGGCAAGCGCGCCTTCGGCGTCGTCGAGGTCGGAGATCGCCTGGTCGTCCTCGGGCAGCGGCTGCTGCTTACGGGCGCGGCGGACCTCGTCGATCGCGACGTTGCGGCCGACCATGATCAGCCAGGCCGCGGGATCGCGCGGCGGACCGTTCTGCGGCCAGGTTTTCAGCGCGCGCAGGCAGGCGTTCTGAAAAGCCTCTTCGGCGGTGTCGAGATCGCGGAAATAACGCAGCAGCGCGCCGACCGCCTGGGGGCGCGCCGAGGTCAGCGCTGTCTCGATCCAGGCGGTGTCGGCCTCGCTCACGTCAGATTTCCTCCGGGCCTGAACACGCCGACGGGACGCACCTCATAGGCGCCGCCGGGATTGGCGGCTCCGAGTTCGCGCGCGACGTCGAGCGCGTCGTCGAGGTTCTTGCAGTCGACGATATAGAAGCCGAGCAGCTGCTCCTTGGTCTCCGCATAGGGGCCGTCGAGCACCAGCGGCGGGTCTTCCTTGCGCAGCGTCGCCGCCGCGGTGGTCGGCAACAGCCGCGCCACCGGCCCGAGCCGACCCTGCTGTGTGAGCTTCTCCTGCACCACGGCGAGCTTCTTCATCACGGCCTCGTCCTGGTCCTTGCTCCAGGAGCCGACGAAGTCCTCATCGTGATAGCAAAGAATGGCATAAAGCATAGGCGACACTTTCCACGTCTGTTCTAAAGACGCGCCAATATGCCCCGCCCCGACAGGGCTGCGGAAAAAATTTGCAAGAAAAATCCGGCGGATCGTGCCAAGGAGGGCCTTCTCAAGCGGAACTCGACGAGGCACTTCGAATGACCAAAGGCACACTGGCCGTCCTGATCAACAGCACGCAGCAGAACTGGCTGCCGGAGCGCTGGAAGGCCCGGTTCGACGCGGTCTGCGGCGGCCGTCGCGTGATGCTGCTGCCCGATTCCGCCCTTGATCCGGCCGAGGTGCACTATGCCGCCGTGTGGAAACCGGTGCCGGGCGATCTCGGCGCGTTCCCCAATCTGCGTGCGATCTTCAATCTCGGCGCCGGCGTGGACGCGTTGATGGCAGACAAGAGCCTGCCCGATGTGCCGCTGGTGCGCGTCGCCGTGCCCGACCTGACCAACCGCATGACCGAATATGTCGTGCTGCATGTGCTGATGCACCATCGCCAGGAGCTCTATTTGCGCCAGTGCCAGCGCGAGAAGCGCTGGGAGCCGACATATCAATGGCCGGCGAGCGCGATCACCGTTGGCGTCATGGGCCTCGGCACGCTGGGCACTGATGCGGCCGATGTGCTGCGCCGGCTCGGCTTCCGCGTCGCCGGCTGGAGCCGCAGCCCGCGCACGATCGAGGGCGTCGAATGCTTCCACGGCACGGACGGAATCGACGCGTTCCTGCGCGCGACCGACATCCTGGTCTGCCTGTTGCCGCTGACCCCGGACACGCATGGCATCCTCAACCGCGACGTCTTCACAAAGCTCAGCCGCAACAGCCCGCTCGGCGCGCCGGTGCTGATCAATGCCGGCCGCGGCGGCTTGCAGAACGAAGCCGACATCCTGGCCTGCCTCGACGACGGCACGCTCGGCGCCGTCTCGCTCGACGTCTTTGTGCAGGAGCCGCAGCCGGCGGACAGCCGGTTCTGGACTCATCCGAAGGTGCTGCTGACGCCGCACAATGCGGCCGACACCGACGCTGACGCGATTTCGGCCTACGTCGCCGAGCAGATCGCGCGGCTCGAATCGGGCGGCGTGCTGGAGAACGTGGTGGATCGGGCCAGGGGGTATTAGGGCCTCGCCTGGTTGGAAGAGGCACGACCGCGCCTCACTTTCGATGTCGTCCTGGCGAAAGCCAGGACCCATTACCACAGGGAGAAGTTGCGGCGCGAAGTCGTAATCGGAGTCTTCGCCAAACCACTTCCTGGGGTAATGGGTCCTGGATCAGCGCTCCGCCCTGGACAACGCTACGCGTTGCCAAGAGCTGCGCTTGTCCAGGACGACAGCTTTGTTGGGCTCGTCGCCCCGCCCCTCCCCACCCGTATCCCGTTCACCCTCTCTTAGAGAGAAGTTGATAGACGTTGTTAATCAACGCTCAACGAATGGGTCGGACATGCGGGCGAACCTCGGCCTCAGGATGCGGATCACGGTTGCGCTGGCGGTGACGGCGGCGGCGACTGCCCTGTTTGCCGTGCTCGGGGCGATGTGGATCATCGCCGGGATCATCGACCGGGCCGACCAGCGCGAGCTGCGCAGCCACTACGATGCGCTGCAATCGCGCATCGCCGAGGAATCGCATCGCGCCGCCGCGATGAGCGCCGTAGTCGCGTCGATGCCGGCGACGCAAGAGGCCATGGCGAAGCAGGATCGCGAGGCGCTGGTGCGCCTGTTCGGACCGGTCTTTGCCGCGACCAAGTCGGACTACGGCGTCGATCAGTTCCAGTTCCATGTGGCGCCGGCGACCTCGTTCCTGCGCGTGCACCAGCCGGCGAAATTCGGCGACGACCTCTCCGGCTTTCGCAAGACGGTCGTCGTCGCCAACCAGGACCGCAAGGTCGTGGTCGGTCTCGAGGGCGGTGTGGCCGGACTCGGCATCCGCGGCGTGGTGCCGATCGCGCAAGCCGGCAAGCATCTCGGCACGGTCGAATTCGGTCTGACCTTCGGCCAACCTTTCTTCGACGACTTCAAGGCCAACCGCCATGTCGACGTCGCCTTCCATCTCGCCGACGGTTCAAGCTTCAAGCTGTTCGGTGGCACGCTGAACGGCAAGAGCTTCTTCGATGCGGCCGATTACGGCCGCGCCACCGGCGGCGACTTCACGGTGCGGCAAGCCAAGCTCGACACGACGCCGGTCGCCGCGTTGCTCGGACCGATCAAGGATTTTTCCGGCAAACCGCTCGGCGCGGTCGAGCTGGTGATGGACAATGCCGACTACGAGGCCTCGGCCGACCGCGCCTGGATGCTCGCGATCGGGATCGCCGCGCTCGGGCTCGTGCTGGCCGCGATCGTCGGCTATCTCATTGCTCGCAGCATTTCGCGTCCGATCATCTCGATCACGAGCGTGATGCGCGAGCTCGCGGATGGCCGGCTCGACGTCGCCATTCCCGCCAGCAAAGCGAATGATGAGGTCGGCGCAATGGTGAAGGCCGTCGCGGTGTTCCGCGACAATGCCGTGAGCTTTAGCAAGCTCCAGGCCGAGCAGCTCGAGGCCAAGGCGCAGTCCGAAGCGGAGAAGCGGCGCGCCTTCGCCGCACTCGCCGACAATTTCGAAGCCAGCATCCGCGACGTCGTCACCACGGTGTCCTCGGCCGCGGTCGAGATGGAGCACACCGCGCGCTCGATGTCCGAGATCGTCGAGCAGTCGCGGCAACAGACCCGCACCGTGTCTTCGGCCTCGGCGCTGGCCTCGGAGAACGTCCAGACGGTAGCGGCCGCCGCGGAAGAACTGTCCTCATCCATGACCGAGATCAGCCGCCGCCTCGCCCATGCGACCGAGGTCGTCGGCAGGGCTGCGAGCGACGGGCAGCGGTCGAATGCGCGCGTGCAGAGCCTTGCCGACGCCGCGCAAAAGATCGGCGACGTCGTCTCCTTCATCAGCGGCATTGCGGGACAGACCAATCTGCTCGCGCTGAACGCGACGATCGAGGCGGCGCGCGCGGGCGAAGCCGGCCGCGGCTTTGCCGTGGTCGCCTCCGAGGTGAAGGCGCTGGCGACCCAGACCGCAAAGGCGACGGAGGAAATCGGCGCGCAGGTGACAGCGGTACAGGGAGAGACCACCGGTGCTGTCGACGGCATCCAGTCGATCTGCGCGACGATCCGGGAGGTCGACGAAATCTCGGCCGCGATTGCGGCAGCCGTCGGTCAGCAAGGCACGGCGACACAGGAGATCGCGCAGAACGTCCAGCAGGCCGCGGCCCGCACCGGCGAGGTCTCGCAAAACATCTCCGGCGTCACCGCCGGCATCGCGGCGACCGGCACCGCTGCCGAGGAAGTGCTGGGATCGGCGATCGAGCTGTCAAAACAGTCGCAGCGGCTGCGGGACGAAGTGGACCGCTTCCTCGCGCATATCCGCGCGGCGTAGCTGCGGCTGCAAATTGGATGTCGTCCTGGCAAAAGCCAGGACCCATTACCCCAGGGAGAAGTTGCGGCACGACGTTCTAACCCCGAGCTTTCGCCAAATTGCATTCGGTGGCTATGGGTCCTGGCTTTCGCCAGGACGACGTCGGGGAAATAGCTCGCGCCAAGTACTCACAGTCGTCCCGGCGGAGGCCGGAACCCATACCGCGTGATTCATCGATTGTGCGCGGTAAGAGTAGACTCGTCATCAAAAGTCTTCGCCTAACCACTCCCTGTGGTTATGGGTCCCGGCCTGCGCCGGGACGATAGCTAGGGTTTAGCCCCCACCATCACGTCGATCGCGCCGCTGACGATGGCCTCGAGCTCCTTGCGCGGGACGCGAGCGCGGGAACGGATGGCGATCGTGTGCACGGTGGCGGATGCGACCTGCGCCAGCACCGATGGGTCGGCGCTATCAGGCAGTTCGCCCTTCTCCTTGGCGCGGCGGAAGCAATTGGCAAAGGCCTTGTCGAGTTCGGTAAGACCTTCGAGCACCATGGCGCGGATCTCAGGATCACTCACCGCCTCGGAGGCCGCAGTCACCACCGTGAAGCAGCCCCGCGGACCAGTGTCACCCGAGAGATAGATGTTCAGCGCGGAGGCAAAGATGCGCTCCAGCCGCTGGCGCACCGGCATCTCCTGGCGAAAGATCTCCACCATCGATGCGCGCGCTTCCTCCCGGTAGCGCTGGTAGCTCTTGATGTAGAGCTCGCGCTTGTCGCCGAACGCGCCATAGAGGCTCGGGCGGTTCATGCCGGTGGCTTCGCTGAGATCGTCGAGCGAGGTCGCGGCAAAGCCCTGCTTGCGGAACAGGTCGAGCGCTCTGCCGAGCGCGACATCGGGCTCATAGGCACGCGGCCGGCCACGGCGCTTGGGTCCGTTGGCAGCAGCTGGCGGTTTCGATTTTTGTACCATTTCGCAAAATAATCCTTGACCGACCCTATATTATGCAAGACAGTACAAAAATCAATCTGGCCAGGTTGAGCGACACCCAGAAGGAATTGCCCAAGGAGGCTACAGATGGATCTCTATTTCTCGCCGCTCGCCTGCTCGATGGCGACCCGCGTGGCGCTGTATGAAGCTGGCGCCGAAGCGAACTATCTCGAAGTCGATCCGCCGACGAAGACAGTGCTGAGTGACGGCTCCGACTTCCGCAGCGTAAACCCGATTGGCCTCGTGCCGACGCTGCGCACCGACGAGGGCGTGGTGCTGACCGAGAACGCCGCGATCCTGCAATATGTCGCCGACCGTTTCCCGCAATCCGGCCTCGGCGCCGCCGCGGGCATCGAGCGCACGCGGCTACATCAATGGCTCTGCTTCATCGGCACCGAGCTGCACAAGGCCCTGTTCGTGCCCGTGCTCGACCGCAAGGCGCCGCAGGAGGCCAAGGCCTATGCGCTAGAGAAGAACCTGTCGCGACTCGACTACCTCGACAATCATCTCAAGGGACGTGAATTCCTGCTCGACCATTTCAGCGTCGCCGACGCCTATCTCGTCACGGTCATCAACTGGACCATGGCGACGCCGCCGATCGAGCTCGCGAAATGGCCGAACCTGAAGGCGTATTACGAGCGCCTGCGCCAGCGGCCCTCAATCGCGAAGGCGATCGCGGAGGAGTTCGAACTGTACAAGGCCGAGCAGGCGCGGAAGAAGGCGGCGGCGTAAGCCAGAAGCATCGAAATGCCGTCCCGGCCGCTCAGCCGGGACGGCGCAAATCTATCCGTACAGCACCCGCGGCAGGATCGTGACGATGCCGGGCCACAATGTGAGCAGCAGCACGAAGCCGATCATGATCATGAGATACGGCATCGTCACGCGCGCGATGTAGCCGAGGCCGTCCTCGGTCAGGCCCTGGATCACGAATAGATTGAAGCCGACCGGCGGGGTGATCTGCGCCATCTCGACGGCGAGCACCAGGAAGACGCCGAACCAGACCTCGTCGAAGCCCGCCGCCTTCACGATCGGCAGCACGATCGGCAGCGTCATCACGATCATCGAGAAGCCGTCAAGGAAGCAGCCGAGGACGAGATAGAAGACGACCAGCGCCACGATCAGCATGAAAGGCGACAGGCCAAGCCCCTTGACGAAGGCGGCCACCGCCTGCGGGATGCCGAGGAAGGCAGCCGCGTTGCCGAGGATCGAGGCGCCGAGCACGATCAGTGCGATCATCGAGCAGGTCACGACCGAGCCGATCAGCACGTCCCGCATCACCTGCTGTGACATCGCTCCTTGCGCCCAGGCGACCAGCGCCGCGCCGAGCACGCCGACAGCCGCAGCTTCGGACGGCGTCGCCAGCCCGCCATACATCGAACCGAGCACGCAGGCGATCAGGAACAGCGCCGGCGCGAGGTCCTTCAGCGCCGCGAAGCGCTCGCCCCACGGCACTTGCGAGAGCTTTGCTTCCGTCTCCGGCACCATGGTGCCGTTGAGGCTGGTGTGCAGCATCACCCAGGCCATGAAGGTGGCGGCTAACAGCAGGCCGGGCAACACGCCCGCCGTGAACAGCTTCAGGATCGAGACGTCGCCGAGCACGCCATAGATGATCATGATGTTGGACGGCGGGATCAGGAAGCCGAGCGTGCCTGCGCCGGCGAGCGAGCCGATCGCGATGTCGCGGGAATAGCCGCGGCGCAGCAGCTCGTTCAGCGACATGCGACCGATCACCTGCGTGGTCGCGGCCGATGAGCCCGAGATCGCCGCAAAAATGGTGCAGCCGATCACGTTCACATGCAGCAGGCGGCCCGGCAGAAGCCCGGCCCAGGGCGCGAGCCCCTGAAACAGCGAGCGCGACAGGCGGGTGCGAAACAGCAGTTCGCCCATCAGGATGAACAGCGGCAGCGCCAGCAGCTCCTGCGTGGTCAGGATGTTCCAGGCATATTGCGGCAACAGCTTGTCGAGCGGGATCGAGCGGAAAATCGCGAGCAGCAGCGTCGCGGTGAGCGCCAGCGTCAGGCCGATCCAGACGCCGCAAGCCAGCAGCGCGAACAGGATCGCAAACAGGGCGACGACTTCGATGGTCATGGGATCCGCTGTCCGGGGATTGGCGCGTGGGCGATCATTCGACGGGCGAGGCCTTCATGCGGTGATCCTCCAGCGGCAGGCCGAGCAGGGCCTGGATCGCACGCGCCAGGAACTGAAGCGTCAGCAGCAGCATGCCGAAGGTGACGACGGCTTGCGGAAACCACAGCGGCGTATCGCTCGAGGTCGAGACCTGGCCGCGCACATAGGCGCCGAAGGCGAACTTCGCCATCGCCGAGGTCAGGAACGCCATGAAGGCGAAGCCGGCCGCCGCCGATAGGATCTCGAGCGCACGCTGCACCAAGGCCGGCGCGTTCTTGAGCAGCAGCACGACACGGATGTGACCGCCGACACGCAACGTCATGGCGGCGCCGAAGGTGAACGACGCCGCCATCAGATAGGACGAATACTCCCAGGCGATCGAGATCGACGGCGGGAAGAATGAAAAGAAGTTCGAGAGGAAGCGCGTTGCGACCTCGCATAGCATCAGCAGTGTCAGCATCAACAAGCAGCCGCCGCCGATCCAGCCGTCGAGCCGGCCGAGGCGGTCGATGCAGTCGAGCAGGATGCGCAGCGGCGCCGGCGCCGCTGCATTGAGACTCTGCGGAGCTTCGGGCGAGACGCTCACCAGACGTCACCCTCAGCCACGCTTCATTTCGGCGAGATAGGCCCGCACCGGCTTGTCGGCCGCCGGCACACGCTTGAGGAACGCATCGAGCTGCGGGGCGGTCTTGCTGCGGATGGCCGTCATCATCGCGTCCGAGACCGGCACCACCTCCATGCCGCCCTCCTTGAGACGGTTGAGGCTGTCGACGTCGGCCTTGAGAGAATTGGCCCAGAATGCCGGCTCCATCTTCGTGGCGATATCCGTAACGAGCTTCTGTTGATCGCTGGAGAGCGCCTTCCAGGAATCGAGATTGACGGTGAGCATCTGCGACGACCAGACGTGGTTGGTCGGGTAGATGTATTTCAGGAATTCCCAGAATTTTCCGTCGACCCCCGAGACCGCCGAGGTGGAAACGCCCGAGACCGCACCCGATGCCAGCGCCGGAATCGTCTCGCCCCAGGGGATCATCACCGGCGCCATGCCGACCACGGCCAGCATGTCGACGGCGTTCTTGTCGGGCACGCGGATCTTGATGTTCTTCAGGCCCTCGACGTCGGCGACCTTGACCTTGAGGTGCAGATATTGCGTCGGCCACGGCACGATGTAGAGGATCTTCTGGTTGTTGCGGGCGGCGACCTTCTCGTATTCGGGCCGCACATATTTGTGCAGCACCTTCAGTTCGTCCATCGAGCCGCACAGGAAGGGGATGCTCTCGACGCCCATGAAGGGTTCGTCGCCGACCTGCTGGATGTTGAGGACGTCAGCGAGCGGCACCAGGCCGTCGCGCACGGCGCGCAGATGCTCGGGGCCCTTGAAGCCGAGCTGGCCCCCGGCCTTCACGGTGATCGCTACCGAGCCGCTACTCTGCTTCTTCACCTCTTCCGCGAAGGCAAAAGCGTTCTGAGTGTGGAAATTGCCGTCGGGCCAGACCGTCGACATGTCCCAGCTGACCGTCGCCGCCCGCGCGCGGGTGGAGATGTGACCAGCGGCCAGCAGCGTCGCTGCACCCGCGGTGAAATTCCTTCGCGTGATCATTGCACCCCTCCGTTCGCTATCGCACAAGACTTCAGCGCGTCACCGCGCGTACCCATAAACTGCAACTGCATTGTCTGAAGACACGAAACCACTCTCGACGTCGTCCTTCACCGCCGCGCGCTCGCGCTTGCCGGGATCGCCAATGCCGGCGCCGCCCGGTGTCAGCACCACCAGCCGGTCGTCCGGCGGCACCTGCTGAAAGCCTTTTCCACGCAGCTTCTTTCCGGATTTGAGGCCGACATAGCCGGCCTCGCCGTCCCGGCCGCCATCGCGCCCGCGCGGCGGATGATCGATGCGATCGAACGCCGCCAGGATGTCGAACGGCGCATCGACGCCGCTGCCGACCTCGATGATCTGGCCGAGCCCGCCGCGCGTGCGCCCTGCCCCGCCGGAATCCGGGCGCAGCTCCTTGCGCCAGAAGATCAAAGGCGTCTGCGTCTCTGCGATCTCGACCGGCGTGCCGCGCACACCACTGGGATAGGCGGTGGCCGACAGGCCGTCCTTGCCGAAGCGCGCACCGGTGCCGCCATTGGAGGTCACCGCCATCGAGAACCCGTAATTGCCGCCGGCGCCGCTTCGCGTCTGTCCTCGGACGTTCAGATTCCACAGGCACGACGTGCCTTCGGCCGGCACGCGCTCGGGGATGATCTGGCGCAAACAGCCGAACACGACGTCGGGCAGCATCTGGCCGATGACGTGACGCGAGGCGACCGGCGCAGGCTTCGGCGCATTGAGGATCGCACCCGCCGGCGCCGACACCGTCAGCGGCGAGAGCGAGCCGGCGTTGTTCGGGATGTGCGAGGCGACGACGCAGCCGAGGCCGAACACGGTATAGGCCGTGGTGTAGGACAAGGGCACGTTGATGCCGAAATTGGAGGCGGCCGAGGTGCCGTCGAAATCGACGTGGATACCCGCATCCGAGATGGTCAGCGTCGCCGCGAGCGTCACCGGCGCGTCGTAGCCGTCGACCACCATGGTATTGCGCCAGCTGCCCTTCGGTAGCTTTGCGACCTCGGCAAGCACGGCCTCGCGCGAGCGGTCGCAGATGTGGTCGCCGAGCTCGTCGAGCGTCTCGATGCCGAACTCGTTCATCATCTCGACCAGGCGCTCGCAGCCGACGTCGTTGCAGCCGGCCAGCGAATAGGTGTCGCCCTCGGTGTCGATCGGCAGCCGCGTGTTGGTGCGGATCATCGCCATCAGCGTCTCGTTGACGATGCCCTGGTCGATCAGCTTCAGCATGGGGATGTAGAGCCCCTCCATGAACACGTCGGTGGCATCGGGCCCGAAGCCGATGCCGCCGATGTCCATGAGATGGCTGGTGCAGGAGAACAGCGCGACAGGCTTACCGTCCTTGAAGCAGGGCGTGGTGACGACGAAATCATTGAGATGGCCGGTGCCCATCCAGGGATCGTTGGTGATGTAGGCATCGCCCTCCTTCATCGTCTCGATCGGAAAATGGGCAATGAAATGCTTGACCGATTCCGCCATCGAGTTGACGTGGCCGGGCGTGCCGGTCACCGCCTGCGCCAGCATCCGGCCCTTGAGGTCGAACACGCCGGCGGAGAGGTCGCCGCATTCGCGCACGATCGGGCTGAATGCGGTGCGGAGCAGCACCTGCGCCTGCTCCTCGACCACGGCGATCAGCCGGTGCCACATGATCTGGAGATCGATCAGGCTCGCGCCGCTTACCTTGCTCATGATCAGGCCGCCTTTCGTTCCATGACGATGCTGCCGGCACCGTCGATATGAGCATCAAAACTGGTCGAGACGAAGGTAGAGGTCTCGTCCTCGGCGATTACGGCCGGGCCCGCAATGGTCGCGCCCGGCGTCATGTCTTCGCGGCGATAGAGCGGGATCTCGATCACCTCGCCGGCGCGGCCGTCGAAGAACTTGCGGCTGCCGACTGCCTTTCCGGCGGACTTGCGCGCGACGGCCGCGACCGCGGGTGGATTGCGCGCTTCGGTGGTCGCGAGCACCGACCAGCTCAACACCTCGATCGCGGCACCCGGGATCGGCCGCTCGAACATCGCGGCATAATCCGCCTCGAACTTCTGGCGCAGACCAGCGAGATCGGCGGGCGCCAGCCGCCGGTTCGGCAGCTCGACCGAGATCTCATGGCCTTGACCGACATAGCGCATGAAGGCTGCGCGCCGCTCGCGCACCGGCGCACCGGCGGCGCCGGGCTCGACCAGCGCACGCGCTTCGGTCGCCATCTCCTGCAAGAGATCGGAGACCGCCTCGGTGTCGAAATCATCGAGCCGGACGTGACGGCTGCGCACCAGCTCGTAAGCGATGGGCGCCGCCAGGAATCCGACGGCCGATCCGACACCGGCATTCGAGGGCACGATCACGCGGGAGACGCCGATCTTCTCGGCAACGCGCGCCGCATGCAACGGCGCAGCGCCACCGAAGGCGATCAACGTGTGCTGGCCGACCACGGCACCGCGCTCGACCGCATGCACGCGCGCCGCGCTCGCCATGTTCTCACAGACGACCTCGTGCACGGCATAGGCCGCGGTTTCCGCCGACAGGCCGAGTGGCTCACCGACGTCGCGCAACAGCGCCTGCTTCGAAAGCTCCGAGTCGAGCTTGATCGTGCCCGCCGCAAACGCGTCGGGATCGATCATACCGAGCGCAACGTCCGCATCCGTCACGGCCGGACGCTGGCCGCCGCGGCCGTAGCAGGCCGGTCCCGGCTCGGACGAGGCGCTCTCAGGACCGACGGTGACACGTTTCATCGCGTCCACATGGGCAATCGAGCCGCCGCCGGCGCCGATTTCGACCATCTCGATTACGGGGATGCGCACCGGCAGGCCGGAGCCTTTGAGGAAGCGCGCGGCACGGTCGACCTCGAACACGCGCGAGGTCTCGGGCTGGTACTTCTCGATGAGACAGATCTTTGCAGTGGTGCCGCCCATGTCGAAGGACAGCACTTTGGTCTCGCCAAGACGCGCCGCAATCTGCGCCGCGAAGATCGCGCCGCCGGCCGGACCGGATTCGACGAGCCGCACCGGAAAACGCCGCGCCGTCTCGATCGAGGTGACACCGCCGCCGGAAGTGACGAGATAAATGGCGCCGCGGAACTGCTCGACCTGCAAGGCATCGGCCATGCGGGCGAGATAGCCGTCGATCAGCGGTTGCACATAGGCGTTCGCTACCGCGGTGGAGGTGCGCTCATATTCGCGAATCTCGGGACAAACGGCGGACGACACCGTCACGGAGATGCCGGGCATCTCCTCGCCTAGGATCGCTGCGGCGCGGCGCTCGTGTTCGGGATTGGCGTAGGAGTGCAGGAAGGCGATCGCGACGCTCTCGACGCCTCGCTCGCGCAATTTTGGCGCGAGCGCGCGCACAGCAGTCTCGTCCAGCGGGAGCCGAACAGCGCCGTGCGCGTCGATGCGCTCGGGCACGGTGAAGCGCAGGCTGCGCGGCGCCAGCGGCTTCGGCTTGTCGATGCTGAGGTCATATTGGTCGTAACGGCTCTCGGTGCCGATATCGAGCACGTCGCGAAAGCCGTCCGTTGCGATCAGTGCGGTTTTCGCGCCGCGGCGCTCGATGATGGCATTGGTGGCGAGCGTGGTGCCGTGAATGAAGACGTCGATGTCGCTGATATGGGCGCGCGCGTCGGCGAGAATGAGGCGCATCCCGTCCAGCACCGCCTGCTCCGGCCGCTGCGGCGTCGTCAGCACCTTGCGCGTCTTGCGCGCCTCGCCCACGTCCAGCACGATGTCGGTGAATGTGCCTCCGATATCGACAGCAAGCCGCACCTCGGCTCCCTCAAGCATTCCAAATTCTCCGCGCTGATCGTCAAGACTGAGGTCGAAAGCGCAGCAATTTCCATGCCATGGACGACGAGGGCAACGCCGCGCCCGGCTATTCTGCTTGGCACCTATGCAATAGGCAAGACGTGTTCGCGGCCGGCGCGATCAGAGCAGGAATGCGAGCGCCGCCTCGCAGCGCTCCTCGACCTTCAGCGTCAGGAGATCGTCGGCGCGGGTGCGGCCGAGATTGACCGCCGCGATCGGAATATTGCGCTGCGCGGCAGCCCGGACGAAGCGGAATCCGGAATAGACCATCAGCGAGGAGCCGACGATCAGCATGGCGTCGGCCTGCGCCAGATGATCCTGCGCGGTGGCGACGATGTCGCGGGGGACGTTCTCGCCGAAGAACACGACGTCGGGCTTGAGGATGCCGCCGCAGGCCTCGCAGGCCGGCACTTCGAAGGACGAAAAATCCTCGTGCTCCAGATCAGCGTCGCCATCAGGTGCATCGGCGGCATCGAGCGTCAGCCAGGCCGCATTTGCGCGACCAAGCGCGTGCTGAAACTCATCGCGCGGCGTCTTGCCGCCGCAGCCCATGCAGCGGACCAGATCGAGCCGGCCATGCAGGTCGATCACCTGGCGGTGGCCGGCCGACTGATGCAGCCGATCGACGTTCTGGGTCAGCAGCATCCCGCACCGGCCGTTCGCCTCGAGCCGGGCCAGCGCATGATGCGCATCATTCGGCTTCGCCTGGCCGAACCGCCGCCATCCAATCAGGCTGCGCGCCCAATAGCGCCGGCGCGTATGCTCGTCCGACATGAAAGCCTGGAAGTTGACCGGCTGGGTCCGCTTCCAATTGCCGTGGCTGTCGCGATAGTCGGGAATGCCCGAATTGGTGCTACAGCCGGCGCCGGTCAGCACGAACAGCCGTTCGTGCCGGCCAATGAAATCCTGGAGCGGAGGGTTTGCCAGCGGAGCATTTGTCATGGCGCAGATGTAGTCCGCGCGGGCGGGTTTTGCCAGATCACGACAGTCCGCAGCGCACGGCCGCCCGATATGCGGCTATCTCGGGGACCGGCGCCCTGTGCTATCGAGGAGACGAGTTTTCTCTTCTGCTGCAATGCGGGCGGCTTGCTGCAATGTCAGCCGAAATTCGTCCCGCTTCTCGTGCACCGAGGCGATCGCATGCCCGACCGCGACTCCGAGGCCGATCAGTGCGGCTTCGGAAAGTTGCAGGCTTGCCTCGATGGTTTCCGGCACCGCATCGGTTGCGCCGATCGCATAGAGGTGGCGGGCATGATCGGCGTCCCGCGCACGTGAGACGATCAGCACGTCCGGCCGCACTGCGCGAATCCGCTCGACGACGGCATCGATCGCTGCTCGCGACTGAATGGTAATGATCACACCGGTCGTCTGCATCAGGCCGCAGGCTTCGAGAAAGCCCGGTTCTGTCGCATCACCAAAATAGACCTTGTGACCATCGCGGCGGTCGCGCGCCACGGCGACTGCTTCGTTATCGATCGCGATGTAGTTCAGGCCGTGGCTGGTCAGCAGCGAGCAGACGACTTTTCCAACGCGGCCGTAGCCGACCACGATGGCCTGCGCCCGGTCGCCGGGCGGCCGAACCGTCAGTTCAGGATCGAGAGTGCGCTCGCTCCCCAGTTTCGCGGCCAATCGTCGTCCGAGCACGCCCAAAACCGGCGTCAATGCCATCGTCACGGCGGTGATGGCGACGGCAAAGCTCGACGCGCGAGGTTCGATCAGGCCGAGCGTCGCCGCCATCCCGATGCTTACGAAGGCGAATTCGCCGACTGGACCCAGCAGGAAGCCGATCTCGATCGCCGACGGCCACGAGAGCCTGAAGAGGCGGCCCAGGATGATGAGCACGATCGCCTTACCGGCCAATACGCCGATAACGGCGGCCAGCAGCCAACCGGGCTCGCGCATGAACACGCGGAAGTCGATGGCCATACCGACGGTGAAGAAAAAGATGCCGAGCAGCAGGCCCTTGAATGGATCGACGGTGGCCTCAATGGCCTTGCCGTACTCCGTTTCCGCCAGCATCAGTCCTGCAACGAATGCTCCGAGCGCCATCGACAGGCCGGCTTGGTGCGCGGCAAGGCCTGCGCCGACGATGACGAACAAGGTCGCCGCGACGAAGAGCTCCGTCGAATGGGTGCCCGCAACCATCTGGAACAGCGGACGCATCAGCAGCCGTCCGATCAGAATGAGAAATGCGACCGCTACTCCGGCCTTCAAGATCGCACTGGAGATGTGCGCCACGACGGAGCCGCCGCTGCCTGCGCCAAGCACCGAGACGAGCACCAGAATGGGAATCACTGCAAGGTCCTGAGCCAACAACACCGAGAAGCTGGCGCGCCCCGCAGTGGTCGCAAGCCGTCTCTCGGTGGACAGAAGCTCAAGCACGATCGCCGTCGAGGACAGCGCAAGACTTGCGCCGAGGATCACGGCTGTATCGGAATTCTGCCCCGCGAGAAGGGTCGCGCCGAAAATGATCGCGGACGTCGCCAGCACCTGCAGGCCGCCAAGCCCGAACACCAGGCGTCGCATCGTCACGAGCCGCCTGAAAGACAGCTCGAGCCCGATCAGGAATAGCAGGAACACGACGCCGAGATTGGCGATGCCTTCGACGTTCTGCGCGTCCGCCACGGTGAACCAGTACAGGAACGGGAGTTCTCGAACGAGCGAGCCGAGTCCGAGCGGGCCGAGAATGGCGCCGGCACCGAGATAGCCCAGCACCGGATTGATGCCCCAATGGCGAACAATTGGCACCACCACGCCGGCAGTGCCGAGGACCACCAGCGCGTCACTGTAGGCATTGATGTTTATGGTTGTGGTCACGAGCCCATCATGTGTCGGCGCCTGCCAATAGCGGCAGCGTCGTCCACGGTCGATAGCACACGGCGCCGCAGACCCCTACCCGGCCGCAAACCGCCACTCCTGCGCGGTGCATCGGTGTCCAGGTAGGCCCAGTGAGAAGGCTGGCCTCGCGACCATGATCTAATCGTTGCAACCCGGTCGGGCCGTCGCAGATGCGCACGCTTCCAAGTTGACGTTCAGCTCGCCCAATTGTCCCGGAATTCGGGGAACAGCGTCAGGCCTCCGCAGGCATAGATGGTCTGTCCGGTGATGTAGCTCGCGTCATCCGAGGCGAGGAAGGCGAACACGGCGGCGATCTCTTCGGGGGTGCCGACGCGGCCGAGCGGAATGTGGGAGGTGACGACGCCGCGCTTCTCGGGATCGCCGGTCCAGGCCGCGTTGATCGGCGTATCGATCGCACCGGGACCTACCGCATTGACGCGGATGCCTTGGCCGGCAAATTCGAGCGCCAGCGTTCGCGTCAGGTTGGCCATGCCGCCCTTGCTGATCGAATAAGCGAGATAGCCGGGCTTTGGGATGATCTGGTGGACGCTGGAGCAATTGATGATGCTGCCGCCTCCGCCGCGGGCGACGAAATGCGCGAGCGCCTTCTGGGCGCAAAGCACGGCGCCGTTCAGATTGACGTCGATGATGCGGCGATAGGTTTCGACGTCGAGCGCTTCGCTCGGCGATTCCCGCTGGAAGCCGGCATTGTTGACGAGACAGTCGAGGCGCTTCCAGCGCGCCAGGATCGTCTCGAACATCGCGACGATGTCCTGCTCGTTGCCGACATCGGCCTTGACGATGATGTGATCGAGCCTGCCGTGGCCACGATCGCCCGATGCCGTCCGCGCCAACGCGAGCGTCTCCTCGGCGCTTTGGGGGTGATCGAAATAATTGATGGCGACGGTCGCGCCTTCCTGGGCGAGCCGGATGGCGACAGCGCGGCCGATGCCTTGTGAAGCGCCGGTCACCAGCGCGTATTGGCCCACGAGGCGCGAGGGAAAGAAGGTTGAGCGATTGGTTTGTGGCATGAGTTCTCTCCGGGATGCCTGATCATCGACGGAACCCGCCCTTTGTTCCATCTCTCGACGCATTGCTGTGATTCATTTGGCGTGGCGGGCGACCGTCAAGGTCAGGATCTGGTAGAGGATGATGGCGCCGAAGGTCGCGGTGCCGATTCCGCCGATTGTGAACGCACCGAATTTGAGCGTGAGATCGCCGGCGCCTGCGGTGAGCGCCACCGCGACGGTCATCAGGTTTGCGGGATTTGCGAAGTCGACCTTGTTCTCGACCCAGATCCGTCCCGCCATCGCCGCGATCAACCCGAACAGCACGATCGACAGGCCGCCGATGACGGGGCCGGGGATCGACAGGATGAGTGCGCCGAATTTCGGCGAGAAGCCGAGCAGGATCGATACCGTGGCCGCGAACGCGAACAACAAGGTGGAATAGACCTTCGTCGCCGCCATGACGCCGATGTTCTCGGCATAGGTGGTGACGCCGGTACCGCCGCCGCAGGCCGCCACGATGGTCGCGAGGCTGTCGGCAAACAGGGCGCGGCCGAGATAGGCATCGAGGCTCCGGCCCGTCATCGCGCCGACGGCCTTGATGTGACCGAGGTTCTCGGCGACGAGAATGATCGCAACCGGCGCGATCAGGAAGATTGCATCGGCATGGAAGCTCGGCGCGGTGAAGTTGGGGAGGCCGAACCACGGCGCGGCCGAAAGTTGCGCGAAGTCGATCGGCTTGCCGAAACCGAGTCCGTTTGCGAACAGCAAGTACAGGAGATATCCGCCGATGGCACCGACAATGATCGGCAAGCGGCGCCATAGGCCCGGCGCCGCGACGGCGACCACGCCGATGATCAGAACGGTCGCGAGCCCGATCCAGGTGTCGAACGTGCCGGCGCTCACAGCCTTGACAGCCACGGGCGCAAGATTGAGCCCGATCGCGGCGACGACGGCGCCGGTGACCGCCGGCGGCAGCAGCCTCTCGATCCAACCAACGCCCGACCACATCACGATCAGCGCAATCAGGCCGTACAGCACTCCGGCTCCGACGATGCCGCCGAGCGCAACTGACAGATTTGGGTTCGGCCCCTGCCCGGCATAACCGGTGGCAGCGATGACGACGGCGATGAATGCGAAGCTCGAGCCGAGATAGCTCGGCACGCGCCCTGCGACGATGACGAAGAAGATCAGCGTGCCGATGCCGGAGAACAGGACCGCAACATTGGGATCGAACCCCATCAGCAGCGGCGCGATGATCGTTGATCCCGACATTGCGACGCAATGCTGGAGACTGGAGACAATGGTCTGGCTCCAGGACAGCCGCTCCTCCGGCATGATCACGCCCGAGGTCTTGAGTTTCCAACGCGGGAAATAGCCTTGCGTTTGCTCGTCGGAGTCTGTTGCAGTCGACATGTTTCCCCCGAGTTGCCGTGCAGCGGTCGATCTTCGTGCGATCCGACAAAAATGTGATTGTCGCTTCCGCAGCGGCCATCACATGATGCGAACCAAGCAAGATCAATACGTTCCGGGGCACTACAATATGACACAAGTCGCGATCCAGCCAGCCGTCCTCCGCCGGCACCAGCCCTGGTACAAGATCCTCTACGTCCAGGTGCTGATCGCGATCGCGCTCGGCGTGCTCATTGGCTATTTCTATCCCGATCTCGGCAAGGCCTTAAAGCCGCTCGGCGACGGTTTCATTGCGCTGATCAAGATGATGATCGCACCGGTGATCTTCTGCACCGTGGTGCACGGCATCTCCTCAATGGGCGATCTCAAGCGCGTCGGCCGCGTCGGGCTGAAGTCGCTGATCTATTTCGAGACGGTCTCGACCGTCGCGCTCGCGGTCGGTCTGCTCGTCGGCGAGATTCTGCAGCCTGGGCACGGCTTCAACATCGATCCCGCCACGATCGATCCGAATTCGGTGGCGACCTACGTCACCAAGGCCAAGGAAGAAGGCATCGTCGCCCATCTGATGGCGATCATCCCCGACAGCTATCTGGGCGCCATCGCGCGCGGCGACCTGCTTCAGGTGCTGTTGATCTCGATTCTGTCGGGCTTCGCCATCGCCTTCCTCGGCAAGGCCGGCGAGCCCATTGCGGACGCGATCGATAAGGCCGCAAAAATGTTCTTCGGCATCATCCGCATCATCGTGCGCGTGGCGCCGATCGGCGCTTTCGGCGCGATGGCGTTCACCGTCGGCGCCTACGGGCTCGGCTCACTGCTCAACCTCGCCGCGCTGATCGGCACGTTCTACCTGACCAGCATCCTGTTCGTGCTGATCGTGCTGGGTGCGATCGCACGGCTCGCCGCTTTCTCGATCCTGCGCTTCATCGCCTACATCAAGGACGAGCTGCTGATCGTGCTCGGCACCTCGTCCTCGGAGACGGTGCTGCCGCAGATGATCCAGAAGATGGAGCATCTCGGTGCCTCGCGCTCGGTGGTCGGCCTCGTCATCCCCACCGGCTACAGCTTCAATCTCGACGGCACCAACATCTACATGACGCTGGCGACGCTGTTCCTGGCGCAGGCCACCAACACCCATCTGACCATCTGGCAGGAGCTCGGCATTTTGGGCATCGCCATGATCACCTCGAAGGGTGCATCGGGCGTGACCGGCGCCGGCTTCATTACGCTCGCAGCGACGCTCTCGATCGTGCCTGATATCCCGATCCAGTCGATCGCGATCCTGGTCGGCATCGACAAGTTCATGAGCGAATGCCGTGCGCTGACCAATCTGATCGGCAATGGCGTCGCCTGCGTCGTCATCAGCCTCTCCGAAGGCGAGCTCGACCGCGACGCCCTGCACGAGACCATGGCCCATCCGCTGGAGATCGGCGAGGCGCTGGAACCGGGCGGCAGTGCATAGCACCCCGGTTCCGATGCGGTAGTTTCCCGGAATGGAAAAACGGTGAGATACCCGTCACAACAATGGCGTTGGGATCACGGATTGATACTCATTTTTTCCACCCGACGCGCTGGGGGCAGGGCGTCGGGTTTTTGAAAATCTCCGCCAGGACTAGCCGCTATATCGTGACGTAAGGCGGGATCAGATGATCCCGCCATTGACGTGAAGCGCCTTGCCGGCAAGTTCGAGCCGGCGCGTGATCCCGATCGCCTGCAAGAATGCCTCGTCGTGACTGACGACGAGCAGCGCGCCGTCATAAGCCCTCAGGCCCGCTTCGACCGCTTCGATGGACTCGATGTCGAGATGATTGGTCGGCTCGTCCAGGATTAGCAGGGACGGCGGCATCGTCCCGCCCAGCACGCAGGCAAGGCCCGCGCGAAACATTTGTCCGCCGCTCAGGCTTCCCACGATCTGCAAGGTGGCATCGGCGCGAAACATGAAGCGAGCCAGCGCGGCATGGCACGCGTTCGCACCTGCCGTTGGATTGAGACGGCCGAAATTTTCCAGGATGGAGAGCGCAGGATCAAGCAGGCTGATCTTCTGGTCGAACAGCGCGAAGTCGGGCCTGACCCGCACGGTACCCGAAACTGGGCGCAACTCGCCGGCAATGAGTTTCAGCAGCGTCGTCTTGCCGGAGCCGTTCGGCCCGACGACCGCAACGCGCTCCGGCCCGACGATCGCGAGCGAGAGATCGCGCAAGACCGGCTGCTGCGGCTGATAGCCGGCGCTGACGCCGTCGAGCCAAACCACCTCCCTGCCCGCCGGCAGGCCAGTCGCCGGCAGTTTCACCGACAACGGCTGAAATATCTCGACGCGCCGGCGCGCGGTGTCGACGGCCTCGACCGCTTCCGCGCGCCGCCGCTCGGCGATTTGCGCGGTCTTGCCGCCGCTGTCTTCGCTGCGATCCTTGCGCGCGCCGGCCAGGATGCGCGGCATGTCGCCCTTGGCGCGCTTCTTCCTGCCGCCGCTGTCCTTGCGCGCCTTCCGTTCCGTAGCCTCTGCCCTGCCATCAATCTCGGACAGGTGCCTCTCAGCATGCGCGAGATCGTGCCTAACCGCCGCGAGCTCGACGGCCTTCTGCGCGCGAAAACTACTCCAATTGCCGCCGTATCGGGTTGACCCGAGCGACGTCAGCTCGACGATCGCATCCATCGTTTCGAGTAAGTTCCGGTCGTGGCTGACGACGATCGCGCCGCCGCGCCAGGCAGCGAGGAGCGCGGTCACGGCCTCGCGTCCATCCTGGTCGAGATTGTTGGTGGGCTCGTCCAGCAGCAGGAAGTCGGGCTCAGCGAAGATCAGTGCAGCAAGACGAACCCGCGTGATCTGGCCGCCGGACAGTCGGGACAGCTCCGTCTCGGGAGACGGATCGAACCCGAGGCGCGCCAGCGCGGCCTGAAGCCGCGCTTCGAGCGTCCAGTCGATCACCGCGATCTCGCCGGCCGAGGCGTCGCCCTGCTCGGCACGGCGCAGCAGCTCCAGCGCCGACCGCACGCCGAACAGATCGGCCACAGTCGCGCCCGCGGAGACCTGGACGTCCTGGCGCAGCAGGCCGATGCTGCCGTTGATCAGAACGCGCCCGGACTGGGGAACATGGCCCCCGGAAATCGACGCGAGCAGCGTCGTTTTCCCGATGCCATTGCGGCCGACGAGACCGGTCCGCTCGGCCGCAAAAGTGAGATCGATGTTGGAAAGAAGCGAACGGCCGTCAGGCGTGGACAGCGACAGGTTCGATAGGATGATCGAAGCAGGCATGGAATTCCCCGTGAGCAAGGCGGATGGGCTTTGCGGTCGGGGTAAAATCCATGGCTGCGAAGTTCCTGGTTGAGAACGCTCTAACTAGTGCGGCAGAAGTGCAAGATCAAGGTGCAGTTTGAGGGGACGACAGCGCGAGGAAAGCGCTGACGTCCCTATCGATCGGCGCGATCAGCCCTTGAGCGCGGTGACCACCACCTCGATCAGCGCATTGCCGCCGAGGTCGGCGACACCGACGGTTGCGCGGGTCGGCAGATCGTCGCCGAAGAACTCGGTCCAGGCCGCGTCCATCTCCTTCTTCTTGGAGAGATCCGTGACGAAGATCGAGGCGCTGACCACGCGTGACTTGTCGGTTCCCGCTTCCTTCAGATAGCCGGCGATCTTGCCGAGGATGTTGCGGGTCTGCTCGCCCATCGAGACCGAGGTGTCGTCAGCGATGGTGCCGCCGAGAAAGACGAAGCCGTTGGCCTCGACGGCGCGGTGCATGATCGGCGTACGGATGCTGCGGGTGATGCTCATGATGTCCTCTTGTTAGAGCGTGGAAGGAGTTGAGTTCGGCTGAGGGCCACGAAGGAGGTGCGCCCCCTCTCCCGCTTGCGGGGGAGGGCCGGGGTGGGGGTGTCTCCGCATTGGGACTTTCCCCGTGTGGAGAGAGCCCTCACCCGGCGCTTCGCGCCGACCTCTCCCGCAAGCGGGAGAGATTGAGCGAGCTCGGGGCAATCGATCGGATACGACAACTTCTTGTTCCTAGAGCGTGGACGGATGAAAGCGGTCGATGCCGAGATCACTGACGCGGGTCTGGGTGCCGCCGTTGACGATCAGCTCCGCCATCACGGCGCCGGCGCCAGGACCAAGCTGGAAGCCGTGCAGCGAGAAGCCGAACTGGTGATAGAGACCCTGGTGACGCGAACTCGGGCCGAACACGGGAATGTCGTCCTTCATCCTGGCCTCGATGCCGGCCCAGGCCCGCACGATCGTGGCGCTGCGCATCACCGGAAACAGCTCGAACACGGTGCGCGCGCTGATGGCCAGGCTCTTCCAGTCGAGCACCGTCTCGTTGCGGTCCTGATAGGGCGTTGCCAGATGGCCGCCGCCGATCAGCACGGTACCGTTGGAGAATTGCTTGAAGGACAATTTGCGGCCGCGCAGGATCACGACGGGATCGATGAAGTGCGGCACGCGCGAGGTAATCATCAGCATCGGCGCGACGGTTTCGACCGGCACGGGCTCGCCGAGCGCAGCGGCGATCTTGCCGGCCCAGGCGCCGGCGGCGTTGACGAGCACCGGTGCGGCATAGGTGTCCGAGCCGACGTCGACATGCCAGAGACCATCACTCCGCCGGATGTTGCCGGCGGCCTCGCCTTCGCGCACGGTCGCGCCAAGCTGCTCGGCCTTGCGGCGGAACGCCGTCGTCGTCTGCGCCGGATTGGCCGCTCCATCGCGACGCGAGACCACGCCACCCGGACAAGTCTCGGCCACCGCGGGTACGAGCCGCCGCAGCTCGGCCGCATCGATCAGCTCTTCATGGGTGAAGCCGAGCGCGTTGAGCTCGGCCACCCGCGCGCGGCAGACCGCGAGCTCCTCCTCGTTCTCCGCAACCAGCACCTGGCCATGGCTCTCAAAGCTGCAATCGTCGTCGACGAGCTCGGTGATCTTCTCCCAAATCCCCATCGAGCGGATCGAGAGCGGAATCTCGGGGATGTGTCGGGCGAGTTGGCGCACGCCGCCGGCGTTGACGCCGGACGCGTGCCGGCCGGCATAGTCCTTTTCGATCAGCACCGGCTTCATGCCGGCAAGGCACAGATGCAGCGCGGTCGAGCATCCGTGGATGCCGCCGCCGACGACGATCGCATCCACGTTTTTGGTCATCCGCGCACCACCGCCTTGACGTCGGCCTCGCTCTTCGGGACGGCGGCGAGCTCGGCGAGCGTGATCGGCTTCACCGGCGCGCGCAGCCGGTAATAGCCGATCTCCTGGGGCGTCTTCCCGCGCGCCTGCGCCATCAGCTCGGTGACGGTGAGACCGCAGAGCCGGCCCTGGCACGGACCCATGCCGGTGCGGCGATAGGCCTTGAGCTGGTTCGGCCCCGTCGCACCGATCGCGACGGAGTCGAGAACGTCCTTTGCGGTGACTTCCTCGCAGCGGCAGACGATGGTGTCGCCTGCGGGAATGCGGAACTGTTGCGCGGGGCGGAACAGCGTATCGAGGAAGACGCGGCCACGCTCGGCCTTGGCAAGATCGGCACGAAGCGCCGCCATCGATGTGAGCTTCGCGGCAGCCGCAGGCGCCAGTGCTTCGACCGCCGCGCGCGCCGCGATGCGACCGCGCACCACGGCCGCGTTCGCGCCGCCGATGCCGGCACCGTCGCCGGCGATCGCGATGCCGGCGACCGACGAAGCCCCGCTCGCATCGAGCACCGGCGACCAGCACAATTGCAGATCATCCCAGCGATGCTCGACGCCAGCCGACATCGCCAGATTGACGTTGGGCACGACACCCTGATGCAGCAGCAACAGATCGGCAGGAATGGTCTCGCGCTTGCCGCCGGCGACATAGCTCACGCTCGCGAGCTGACCGTCGCCGGACGCAGCAAGCTCGGTGACACCGGAGACGACCTGCACCTTCGCTTTCACCTCACGCATCATCGACAGGCCTTTGGTGAAATAGGGCGAGGTCAGGAAGGCGAAGGCGTGCGGCAGCGCGGCGAAATAATTGCCGCGCTCGGTGGTGTCGAGGATGCGGTCGATGCGGCCGCCGAGGCGCAGGATCTGCGCGGCGAGCAACCAGAGCAGCGGCCCCTGCCCTGCGATCACGGCGCGGCCATCAGGCACCAGCGCCGACGATTTCAGCATCGTCTGCGCCGCGCCCGCCGTCATCACACCCGGCAGCGTCCAGCCTGAAATCGGGAACGGCCGCTCCAGCGCGCCGGTCGCGAGGATCACACGCTGCGCCTTGACGAAGGCAGAGGCGCCGCCGATCGAAACCGCGATCTCGAGATTGCGGTCGAGGCTCCAGACCGTCGCACGATGGATGACCTCGGCGCTGCTGGCGCGCAGCGCCTGCACGAGATCGGCACCGACCCAATAATCGGCCCCGAGCTGATTGCGCTCTGTCACGGGCGTCGAGGCGATGGCGCGGAACACCTGACCGCCCGGACCGATGTTCTCGTCGAGCAGCAGCGTCGACAGGCCCGCTTCGGCAGATGTCGCAGCCGCGGCGAGGCCGGCGGGACCGGCGCCGATCACCACGACGTCGTAGGCTTCGCGCTTGGGAGCCACAGTCATTTTCCGATCTCCCGCTTGCCCTTCTGGATCTCGACCTGCATGCCGTCGGCGACCGGCACGAGACAGCCCTGCCGATTGCCGACGCCGTCGATGGTGACGAGGCAATCGAAGCACACCCCCATCATGCAATAGGGCAGACGGGGCGCGCCGCTCACTGCGGTCGACCTGCGCACGTCGCAGCCGGAGGCCAACAGCGCCGCGGAGACGGTGTCGCCCTGACGTGCCGCGACGGCAACGCCGTCGACGAAGATCTGCACCGATGGACGCTTGTCCTGTTCGGATCGCTTAAACATGGATGCCTCTTGGCTCCTTAAGAACTTCTAGAGGGTGATGGAATCTGGTTCGGCTGCGCGAGGGTTCACCTCTCCCCAACGGGGAGAGGTGATTTGAGTTCTGGGCCAGCATCGATTCAAATCGAGCCTCCTAATTTTCTAATAGCCGCTGTTATTCGCGGCGCCGGCGCCGCCAAAACGGTTGGCCGAGAACGCGCCGACCAGCTCGGGCTCGAGCGCGCCTTGCGCCACCATGCGCGCGATCTCGAAGGCGTGGTTGGAGGCGAGCGTCACACCGGAATGACAGCAGGCGACGAAGGCGCCGGGATGCGTCTCCGACTGGTCGTAGATCGGAAAGCCGTCCTGCGGCATGACGCGGATGCCGGCCCAGCTTCTGACGACATTGAGTCGCGACAGATGCGGGAACATGCGCTGGGCGCGATCGGTCATCACGGCGCTGATGGAATGTTTCAGCGTGCGGTCGTCGAGCTCGTCCTCCTTGCTGTCGCCGATCATCACCGTGCCTTCGTCGGTCTGGCGGATCGTGGTCAGCGGATGCGGCAGGAACGGCATGGTGCGCTCGGTCACCACGATCTGGCCGCGGGTCGGACCCATCGGTGCGTAGAGCCCGACCATCGGCGCCAGCGTCTGGTTGGCATTGCCGGCGGCGAGCACGATTTTGGCGGCGCGCAGCTCGCCTTTCGGCGTGGTCAGGCGGAATTCGCCGCCGCTCTTGCTGATCGCCGAGACCGGCCGTTCCGGAAAATAGTCGATGCCGAACGCAATGAAGCCGGTGTGAAAGGCGCGGAACGTGCGCAGCGAATTGACGTGGCCGTCCAGCGGGCAATAGCTGCCGCCTGAGACTTCCGGGCCGATCAGCGGCAGCGACTTCTTCACGTCGGATGCGGAGAGCATCTCCATCTTGTAGTCGGCCGCACCGACCTGGTTGTGCATGCGCTTGACCAGTTCCGTGCGCTGGCCGAATTCGTCCTCGCCGAGCGTGAGGTGGAAGCCGCCATTTTGCTGAAGAGAGACGTCGAGCCCGGTCTGCTGCTTCAGCTCCGACGCCAGTCGGCCCCACGCCTGCGACGCCTGCACGGTCCAGCCCGTATAGGCGGGCATGCCGAGTCCCTTGCTCTGCACCCAGACCAGCGCAAAATTCGCGCGCGAAGCGCGCTTGGTGATGTCGCCTTCGTCGAGCACGGCCACGCGCTTGCCGAGCCGGCCGAGGCCCCAGGCAATGGCGGAGCCGAGCAAGCCACCGCCGACCACGGCGACGTCGTAATCTCCTGACATAGGGTTCTTCTCCTATCGTCCCGTATCGCCCTTGCCAGCGAGCACACGGTCGAGCCCGTAGAAGCGGTCGAGCAGAATGAGGGCGGTCATGGTGATCGCGATCACGCAGGCCGAGACCGACGTCACCAGCGGATCGATGTTGTCCTGGATGTAAAGGAACATGCGCACCGGCAACGTCTCGGTACCGGGCGCCGCGAGGAAGACGGTCATGGTGAGATCGTCGAAGGACTGGATGAAGGCGAGTGCCCAGCCGCTGATGACGCCGGGCAGGATCAGCGGCAACGTCACACGGCCGAACAGCGTCCAGCCGCCCGCGCCGAGCGAGACCGCCGCCATCTCGACCGAGAGATCCATCCCTGTCGCCGCCGCCAGCGTTAGCCGCAGCGCGAACGGAAACACGATGATGACATGCGCGATGATCAGCGCCGCAAAGCTGCCGCCCAGACCGGCGGAGGTGAAGAAGCGCAGGAAGGCGATGCCGAGCACGACATGCGGAATCATCAGCGGCGACAGGAACAGCGCCGCCAGCGCATCGCGGCCGCGGAAGCGGTAGCGCGCAATCGCCAGCGCCGCAGGCACCGCGAACAGCAGCGCCACCAAGGACGACAGCGCCCCCAGGCCGAGGCTGACCCAGAAGGCGTGGATGAATTCGGGGTAGTTCGCGATCGTCCTGAACCAGCGCAGCGAAAAACCGTTGGTCGGCAGCGACAGGAAGCCCTCGGGTGTGAACGCGACGAGGCAGACCACGAGGATCGGCGCCACCATGACGATGACGAAGAGGGCGTGGAAGATCAGCGCGAGCGGGCCGTTCCGTCTCATCGGAACACCTCCGCGTAACGGCGTTCGATCAGCGCGTTGCTGCCGACGACGATCAGCACCAGTGCGACCAGCAGCAGCGTCGCGACCGCAGCCCCCAGCGGCCAGTTCAGCGTGTTGAGGAATTCGTCATAGGCGAGCGTCGCGGCGACCTTGAGCCGACGGCCGCCGATGATCGCAGGCGTCGCGAAGGCGCTGGCCGAGAGCGAGAACACGATGATCGCGCCCGAGAGCACGCCCGGCATGATCTGGGGCATGATGATGCGGCGGATGATGGTCGCAGGGCTCGCGCCGAGCGACATCGCGGCATTCTCGATCTGCGGATCGAGCCGCTGGAGTGCGGCCCATACCGACAGTACCATGAACGGCATCATCACATGCGCGAGCGCAACCACCATTCCTGTTTCGGTGAACATGAAGGGAATGGGGGAGCGGATCACCCCGAGCGACATCAAGAGCTTGTTGACGAGTCCGTTATTGCCACCGAACAGCAGCGCCCAGCCGAGCGTGCGCGCCACCACTGAGATCAGCAGCGGCCCGAGGATGACCAGCAGGAAGAAGCTCTTCCATCGGCCGCTCATGCGGTTGAGGATGTAGGCTTCGGGCGCACCGAGCGCGGCAGTGAGGAATGTCGTCAGGATCGCGATGCGAAACGTCCGCCAGAACATTTCTGCGTAATAGGGATCGGTCGCGATCTCGTGCCAGTTCTTGAGGATGAAGACCGGCTCGATGCCCTTGTACTGGCCCCAATCGTGGAACGACAGCATCACGGTCATCGCCAGCGGGATCAGCAGCACGCCGACGAACAGCGTCAGGGCGGGCGCCGTCAGTGCCCATGGCGCACGCGCGCGGCGTTCCTCGGCAGCCGCGCTCATGCGACGCCCCTCGCGCGCACGCTCATATCCTCCGGCCGCCAAGCGAGATGAACGGCCTCGCCTTCGGTTGGCTGGACCTTGCCATCATTCTGGCGGATCACGATCGCAGGACCGCATTCGCTGTCGCACTGGAACAGCCAGTGGTTGCCCTGGAAGATGCGGGTGATGATTTTTGCGCTGAGGCCGGCAGCGCCAAAACCGATGCGCTCGGGGCGGATGCTGATGGTCACCGGGCCATTGAGGCCGGCCGGTGCCGGCGCACTCCAGGAGCCCGCAGTCAGCCGCGCCGGCATCACGGTTCGATCGATCGTCGCCGCAAAGTCGTTGGTCTTGCCGAGGAACTGCGAGACGAAGGCCGAGGCCGGCTTCTCATAGGTCTCCTGCGGCGTGCCGATCTGCTCGATGCGGCCCTGGCTCATCACCACGATGCGGTCGGACAATGACATCGCCTCGTTCTGGTCGTGGGTGACCAGGATCGTGGTGGTGCCGATGGTGCGCTGAATCTGGCGCAGCTCGATCTGCATCTCGTCGCGCAGTTTTGCGTCGAGATTGGACAGCGGCTCATCGAGCAGGAGCACGCTCGGCTTGATCACCAGCGCACGGGCCAACGCTACGCGCTGCTGCTGGCCGCCGGACATCCGGCGCGGGTGACGGTCCTCGTAACCGGCAAGGCCGACCATCGCGAGCGCGGCACGGACGCGCTCGGCTCGCTCTGCGCGCGGCACGTTGCGCATCTCGAGGCCGAACGCGACGTTCTCCGCCGCCGTCATGTGCGGAAACAGCGCGTAGCTCTGGAACACGATGCCGAGCCCGCGCTTGGCCGGATGGATCGCGGTCAAATCCTTGTCCTCCAGGCGGATCGCGCCGCGCGTGGGATCAAGGAAGCCTGCGATCATCTGGAGGGTCGTGGTCTTGCCGCAGCCGGACGGGCCAAGGAAGGAGATGAACTCCCCCTTCCCCACCGACAGACTGAAGTCGTCGACCACAGTCTGCGCGCCGAACTGTTTTGCGACCCGATCGAGCTCGAGATAGGCCATGCGCTGTCTCCGCTGTGACGATCAGATCAGCGCTCGACCTCGCGGTTCCAGCGCTTGGTCCACTCCTCGCGCTTCTCGTTGATGACGGTCCAGTCCGGATTGTAGAGCTTGGCCGCGCGCTCGCCGATCGGCGCCATCTTGCCGAGCTCGGGCGGGATCACCAGCGATTTCAGCACCGGGCCGTAGCCATAGTCCTTCAGCATCACGAGCTGGATCTTGGGATCGAGCAGCATCTTGACGAAGCTCGCGGCCAGCGGCGAAGCGTTGGGCTTGTTGATCGGACAGGCCGTCGTCAGCAGCGTCGCGGCACCTTCCTTCGGATAGACGAAGTCGACGGGGAAGCCGGTGTTGGCAAAGCTCTGCACCCGGCCGGTGCCCCACACCGCGATCACGGCCTGGCCGGACTGGAACAGCTCGGTCATCTTGCCGGGCGACGGCTCGTAGGCGAGCACGTTCGGATTGATCTGCTCCTTGAAGATCTTGAAGCCGGAATCGACGTTGGTCTCACCACCGCCATTCATCTTCGACAGCATCACCAGCGCTTCGAGGCCGTAGGTGTTGTTGATCGGCGGGATCACGAGCTGCTTGGCGTATTTCGTGTCCTTCAGGTCGTTCCAGGAGGTCGGCGGCGCCCAGCCTTTCTCCTTGAACACTTTGGTGTTGTACATCAGGCCCGTCGCGACGATGCCGATCGCGACCGCACGATCGTCCTTGAAGCGCGCGGTGTCATAGAGATCAGACGGCAATCCGTCGAGCTTGCCGCAGAAGCCGAGCTGGATCGCCTGGTACATCGGACCGTCGTCGACGATGGCGACGTCGATCTGTTGGTTGCCCTTCTGCGCCTGGAGCTTGGCCAGCGTGTCGGTGGAGTTACCGGCGACGTATTCGACCTTGACGCCGTTTTCCTTTTCGAAGGTCGGGATCACCTCGTCGCGGATCGTCTTCTCGAACGAGCCGCCGTAGCCGGCGACGTAAAGCGTCTTTTGCTGGGCCGAGGCGGCCGACGAGGCGGCCATGAGCGCCGCGATGCTAAGCGCAGTCAGAAGGCGAGAAGTCTTCATGTGGACCGATCTCCATACCGGAATGAGGTGACGTGCCGACAAGTCTCCGGCCGAAGCGCCTTCCGCATTTCCTTCCGCGCAAATTCCTCTCCGATCAGGGCTCCGGCCCCTGCTCGGCGGGTTTTGGCGCGATCTGAAGGGTGGAATCCCTCCAATCTGCCGAAAAAGCGGGCTGGCTCCAGCTCTGATGAAAAAGATCGCAGACGTATACTTCCATCGTCCAATGAATAATGGCACCCTCTGCATGCCGAGATGTTATGAATGGAATTCGGGATGGTGCGGATCAATTCGCGGCAGGTGGAGGCTTTCCGGGCGACGATGCTGACCGGGAGCGTCACCGAGGCAGCGAAGCTGATGGTGGTGACGCAGCCCGCCGTCAGCCGCTTGCTGCGCGACTTCCAGGCGCTGTTGAAGATGGAGCTGTTCGAACGACGGGGCGCCGGCCTCGTGCCGACCGCGGCGGCGATGGCGCTTTACACGGAAGTCGAGCGCTCGTTCGTCGGTCTCGAACGCATCACCGCGGCCGCCGAAGAAATCCGCGGCCGCCGCACCGGCTCGCTGCGCATTGCCGCGCTGCCGGCATTGGCAAACGGCTATTTGCCGCGGCTCGCCGGACACTTTTTGAAGGAGCGGCCCAACCTCAACCTCGCTTTCTTCGGCGTGATCTCGCCGATCGTGGTCGACTGGGTGCTGAACAACCAGTGCGACATCGGCTTTGCCGAGGTGCCGATCGCCCATTCCGGCCTGCCAAGCTTGCGGCTGCCGGCGCTGGCGCGTGTCGCGGTACTGCCGACCGGGCATCATCTGGCGGAGAAAGAGGTGCTGCAGCCACGTGATTTCGAGGGCGAGACCTTCATCTCGCTCTCGGCGGGATCGTCGAGCCGGCACCTCGTCGACCAGGCCTTCCACCGCAGCGATGTCCGCCGCGTGCTCAGGGTCGAGACCACGCTGTCGGAGATCATGTGCGGCATGGTGTCATCGGGACTTGGGGTATCGATCTGCGATCCCTTCACCGCGCAGGAATTTGCCACGCGCGGCGTCGTCGTGCGCCGCTTCCTGCCGCGCATCGACTTCGAGTTCTCGGCCGTCTTCCCCGCGCAGCGCAGCCCCTCGCCGGTGGCGCTGGATCTGGTCGAGACCATGCGCAAGGCGCTCACTGAGCTCGAGGACCAGTCCGCACACGGTTTTGCGCCCGGCTGACTTGGACGTCGTGCAGGTCCTGCTGTATCTTCCCTGTCTCCGCAGGGCAGCACATGGCACGCATCACCATCATCGAGACCGGGCTCGTTCCTCAAAAGCATCGCGAGCGCCACGGCTCGTTTCCGGACATGTTCGAGCGCATGATCCGCGCCGAGGACCCGACGGCTACAGTCGACATCGTCAGCATTCCGAATGGTGATGCGCTGCCCGATCCGCGCGGCTTGGAGGCCGTGCTGATCACCGGCGCCGCGGCCGGGGTCTATGACGGGCTCGACTGGATCGCACCGCTGGAAGATTTCGTGCGCACGGCTTACGCCAACAAGACGCCGATGGTCGGCGTCTGCTTCGGCCATCAGCTGATCGCGCAGGCGCTCGGCGGCATCGTGCGCAAGTCGGAGAAGGGCTGGGGCATCGGCCGTCACGTCTATCAGGTGCTGCCGGAGAACGGCGTGGTCGACGGCGAAGCGGTCGCGATCGCCGCCTCGCACCAGGACCAGGTGATCGAGCCGCCGAACGATGCGCTGACGATCCTCTCGTCGGAATTCACCCCGCATGCCGGCCTGCTCTACGCCAACGGCACCACGCTGACCGTGCAGCCGCATCCGGAATTCGACGTGGAATTCGCGCAGGTCTGCTGCGATCTACGCGACGGCAAGGCACCGGATGATGTCGTCGCCACGGCGCGGGAGTCGCTGGCGCAGCCGATGGACAATGCGAAGCTCGGCGGGGCGATTACGAGGTTCTTGGCGCGGCGGTGATTCACCTCGCCCCGCTTGCGGGGAGAGGTCGGATTGCTTTGGCGCGCAATTGCGCGCCTGAGCAATCCGGGTGAGGGGGACTCCCCGCGAGTCCGTCTGCCATCGAATTTGCTGAAGCAGCCCCTCCCCCCAACCCTCTCCCCGTAAGAACGGGGAGAGGGAGAGAAAGCACCTCAGAACGGATCGCTTCCAAGCCCCGCCACATCCGCCGGCCTCGGCCCCGGCGCGGGCCAGTGAAACCGGCGGTCCTTCTCGGCGATCGCAATATCGTTAATCGAGGCCTCTCGCCGCTTCATCAGGCCGTGCTCGTCGAACTCCCACTGCTCGTTGCCGTAGGAGCGATACCACTGGCCGCCGGCATCGTGCCATTCGTACTGGAAGCGCACCGCGATGCGGTTGCCGTCGAAGGCCCAGAGGTCTTTGATCAGGCGATAGTCCTGCTCCTTCTCCCATTTGCGGGTGAGGAAGGCGACGATGGCCTCGCGACCCTGAAATACCTCCGAGCGATTGCGCCAGCGGCTGTCCTCGGTATAGGCGAGCGCGACGCGCGCCGGATCGCGCGAATTCCAGGCGTCCTCGGCCATGCGCGCTTTTTGCGCAGCGGTCTCTCGGGTGAAAGGCGGAAGCGGCGGGCGCGACATGATGGCCTCATCGGTTGGTTGGGGCCGCAATCTATCGCTGCAATTGGCGGAGTCGATAGGCCATTACAAATCAGGCGATCACGAAATCAGATCGGCCTTCATCAAGGTCCGGATCGATTTCGGAATCGGCTGCGCGCGGCCGCCGCTGATGAAGGCGACGCGCACCTCCGCTTTCACCAGCACGTCCTCACCACGCCTCACCTCCTGCCCCAGCATGATGGAGGCGCCCTTCACCGCGATCGGCCAGGTCACGACGTCGAGCACGTCGTCCATCCGCGCGGGCTTGAGGAAGTCCAGATGCATCGAGCGCACCACGAAGGCGAAGCCGGCGCCTTCCGTCTCCACCTGCTCGAACAGCGCCTGCTGCTCGGCGCCCATCAGCCGCAGGTGATTGGTCCGCCCGCGCTCCATGTAGCGCAGATAGTTGGCGTGATAAACGATGCCCGAAAACACTGACTTGTCGATATCGCAACAGAAGCCTAACTATTTGATTTCATTGGGGCGCTGCAAGGCCATAAAGTGAACAAGGGGCAGCTCAATCTATGCCCTTTCCATGGAAAGGCGGAGCGACTTTGGGATTCGCTGAGCCTTTCCGCCGGAGATAAACGCCACGCGGACCCGTGCCGTGACGAGGAGATCGTCCCCTCGCCTGCATTCCTGCAGCAAGACGATCGACGCCCCCCTCACCTCTTGCGGGACCGTGATGATGTCAAGCACGTCATCCAACGACGCCGGTTTTAGGAAATCGATTGTCATCGAACGAACAACGAATGCAAAGCCGGGCGCATCATCGTTCGCTTCTTGGAGCAGCGCTTGCTGATTGGTTCCGAGCAAACGCAAGTAATTCGTTCTGCCACGTTCCATGAAGCGCAGAAAATTCGCGTGATAAACAATCTGACCGGCATCGGTATCTTCAAAATAGACGCGGACTCGCATGTGGTGGCGTCCGTCGCAAATTTCGCCGTCAAGAGAGGCTGTCACGGTGCGGTTTCCCTTAAAGATTCCGGGAGCCGATTGTTTTGCACACACGTGCTTTTCTGAGCAAGCGCCAAGGATCTTGGGCTTGGCGCCTGCAGCCGGCAGCTCGGCACTGCGCCGGCATCAATACGTCGCCGAGTGCGGCTCTCGCGCAGATCTCATCCGAACTCGACGCAAGGCGATTTGACCCGCAAGGACAAGCAAAAGACGTGTAGGGAAAGTTGTTAGCGGGGGTCCGTTTTGATAGCCCCCCGGAAAAGGCGGTACGGTTCGAGATCATCAGGGTAGCCGCCTGAGCCCACGCGAGCGTCGTAGCGCGTCTCTTGAGCGATCCGCCGCCGTGCCGGCGGCGGCTCCGCCGGCCTCCCGCGGCTAGTCCGTTCGGCGTGACGCAACCATCCCCAGCATTTACCCCGTCAAACTACGCGGTCCAAACCGAGTTTGGCGTTTCGCGCATAGGAGAAACCAAAGGCGATATTCGCCATGAATGCGGCAGAGAAGATACCGGCTCCCTGACCGACGTTAGTTCTTGCCGCAATGACCTCCTGTCCCAAGCTGTTGTATTCGGCCAAGAGGACGGTGATCTTGTCTTTTTCCTCCATTGATATCTCCTGCTAATTGCGATGCTTACTGCCAAGCAATCTCGAAAGTTCTAACACCACGCGCCTAGGTCCCCAAAGACAAAAGGCGCACGCTGCACGTGATCTGCGCGGCACGTCGCATTCGATACGATCGGCACCAGCGAGACCGATACGACGAAGCACAGCAGGAACGACGCCGTCATGGCTACTAGCGCATAGACGAGGGCGAGCAGGCTGAGGGCTGTTAGCTACTGGGAAAGCCATCGCGCCGGTGCTCGAACACCGCGGCTTCCCAAAAATCGACGACTTGATGGGTGAGCAATATACCCCAGCTGTCCGAGCTTTATTCCAGGGTCCACGGCGAAGAACAGGTTTCCAAGGCGCATTCCCGGCTGAGTAGGGGGCAGCGCATGGAGCGCGAAACGATTATCTCAATCGTTGAGAACCTAGACAGCGCGCGACGTTGAGCGCCGGGATGAGAACCTTGTGCTGCATGCGGGCCGGCCTAGCGCGGTCCGAACTCGATGAGGATCGGCCCTGGATTGCGCCCGCTGCCGGAGATGGTTATTCGCGGATATGGCCTTTCAGGCTCGGTCAAAATGACGACGGCCGTAATCGCAGCTCCGATTAGTGTGAATATGCCGCAGGTCGCGCCGAAGGCCATAAAATATCTGATGGCCTGCTCTGTTCTCGCGTCCCAGTCCACTCTCCTAGCAGCCCTCAGCCCGCGCTTGGCCGGTCGCGCCACTAGGTCAATGCTGAAGGCAGCAAGGAGCACCGACGCTCGTATCAGCCACCAACTCAAAACGCCAGCGATGGTCAGCGCCTGTACGGCCGCTTGTGCCCCGCGATGAGACTCCACATCATCCCCCAAGTATCGCGGGAGTTCCTCAATCCCCGGCAACTCCTAACATTTCAGCCATGACTGACGGCATCGTCGAGCGGGCATCCTGCGCGGTTTTTCTGCGCGACCGGGCTTGGACGTGGCCATTTGCGGGGTTGTTGAAGCAGCGGCGATGACCGCGCTTCGGCACCGCTTCAGATCCGGGCAAAGGGCGACTACAACGCAGTTTCTGCATTGTTATATGCGTGCTCCAGCTTTCGTGTCAGCTTGAATACCTGTGCAACTACCCAGGTTGACGCTGCAAACCTGACCTTCAGAGCACAGCGTAACGTGATGTGCCGAGCTGTGCTCACCCGGCGTTCGGACGCGAGCCGAAAATCTCCCCCTCCGGGGACGGTGGTTTTCGGGGACAACGGTCCTCGTCGGGCTTCTCGCCGCCTGCGGGCGCTTCCATCCTCTTGGCAGAGAGGTGGCGATGCTGTTGCGGCAAATAGCGCGAAGTGCGGCTCGATCGGAAAGCTCGCGCGAACGCATAAGGTACGAGGGAAGGACTCCCAGTGGCTCGGTGCTCTGGACCAAGCGCGAAGACGAAAATGTCCGCATGCTTTATCCGGACTCCGCCGCGCTAAAGAAGGTGCTTCGACGGCGCACAAAGATGGCTATGTCTGTCGGGGCTCTAAGCTCGGAGTGTCGCAGAAGCGCCTGCAGTGGACCGCTGCCGACATCAGCCGATTGAGACGAATATACCCTAGCGGCACGGACGCAGATCTCGCTGCTGCCTTTCCGGCATTCACAAAGCGGCAGGTCCAAGCGGTCGCAAACCGTCTGAGGATTTCGAAGAAGAAGCGTTACAAGAGGACCGGCATTGCGATTATCGACGCAATACGGGATCGCGCGCTCGAGCTTAATCTAACGATGATAGATCTCGACGCCTTGGCAAAAAACGGCTGTTACTTCCAGAATTGCTGTCGCGAGCTGCCGTACGTCAACGGCCCCTATGTGTTCCGAGCAATTGTTGCACTTGGTAGCCAGTCACGATGATATGGTACTGACGTTGCCGATGGGATCGGCGGCGCCCTTCTCCGCTGGAACGGTGCCGGGGTCAGACACGGAAGCGAATCTCAGATGGCTTGGGGTGCTGCTCATCGTCTCCGGCGGTTTTGGCTAAACTCAGCCGAACATAGCGATTCGCGAAGGGATGCGATTCATGATGGTTCAATCGTTTGGTGCTGGTGATCTAGTTCGATTTCAGGCGTACACGCAGCAAGCCGCGGAGGTCGACCACGTGATAGGCATGGTGGTCGCCACGCACCAGGACATCCCGCTCGTCGGGGAGTGGGTCGACATCGCCTTCGGCGAGGTGATCCGGCGCGGCGTTCCGACGGGTCGCCTCGAGATCGTCCGGCGAGCCTCGAAGGATGCGCACGGTGATCGGTACATCGAGGACCACGAGGCGGCCGATCGGGCACGCAATTGGCCGGCCTAAGAAATGCAACTCCCGCTTCAACCCCGCCTGATGGACTACCGCGGCGCCGATCCGAAGAAGCAGCGCAAGGTTGCTGAGCACAACGCGATGGCGCAACGCGTCGCCGACCACCTCAACACGCTCATAGCGAATGATCCGGCGCCAATGCAACAGTACCTCTGGCACGGGATCGCTCGCGATCTTGGATTGACCACCGATAAGGTCGAGTCTGCGGTGATGTATGGCGGCCACAATGGCATCACCATTGGCGTGACCGACGAAGGGCGCCGAGCGGTGGCCCGCTACAAAAAGTGACACATTCGCGCGTGTTTCGTCCTTGGTTCGAGCTCACTCTTATTTTCGCTCGATTTCGGCGCACGACTCAACACGCGCGATGATTTTAGGCGTCTGTAATCGGGATTCCGCCGGCGACTCGCGGTGCGCGTGTGGTACGGCGCTCTGACAGTCTTACTTGAAGGAAATCGGCAATGGGCGTCTATTTGGTCACTTGGGATTTAAACAAACACAAGCCGAACTATGCGCAGGCGCGACAGAACCTGATCGATCACATGTCGCGCTACCCACATATTAAAGATGAGGGTCTCGACTCGGTATGGTTCATCCAGTCCGCCTCCACAGCCGACACCCTGGATTCTGACATCCGGCGATACATGGATAACAACGACAGGCTGATGGTCACGAAACTGGTGAATGGTCAGCATCAAGGCTGGTTGTCCCAAAAGGTCTGGGACTGGATCAAGGCCCGCATCTAACTGAAGGGCATACGCTGGTTACCGTTCATTCTACTTTTGCGATTTGAAGGATTAATATGACCGATTCTGATTTCGACGATGCCCCGCAGTGGTATTGGGCAGCGGACAGCGGGCATGGATTAGACATCGAGGCCTTCGAACGGGCGGATGATCGGTTTGTGATCGCAAGTGGTCGCGAGAGCTATGGGCGCGCGTTCGTCGTGAGGTCGATCCGCGTAGCAACTGCGCCTGGGGTGCTTTCGGGTCTCCTGATGGCAAGGCGACCCTCGCCGACTGCATGAGGGTGTTCCTGCAAGCCCGTGAAGTCTACGGCGTTTCCTTCAACAGACTTGTGCTGGAGTTCGCGCGAGTGCCTGCTTTCGCGAAGTTCATAAAGGACAATCCGTCCGACTTGGGAAACTCAATTTCCAATCCGATAGGTAAGGGCCCGCTCCCACGATCAGCTTACGACAGCAACATCGAGCGTCAGCTTGGTCAACGTATCGCTGACACATTGGACTTGGAGGAGGATTGGTGGGTCTGAAATGGCCCCCAATGAGTTCATGGGACGGACTTAGCCCCGGCCAATTCCTGGCGCGGGTCGCTTTTTCACTCGCTGCTACGGCCGCAGTCGTCGCCGTGACTTTCTTCGCAATCCGCTACATGGCAGGCTTTCATCGATGATCACAGCAGGCGCGGTGCTCGAGCATCGCTCTGCCGCCGCAAACGGATAATCGTTGCAACAAAAACCGCGAAAGAAGCCGACAAGGCGCCGAATTTCGGCGCCAATCCGAGATTTGTTGCATTAATCGATTTTCATTGAGCGCTACAATTTCAGCGCTGAACGAGGTGCCTCACGAAGGAAATTTCGGCGGTCTGGAAGGCAACGGAATAATTGGCCGCATCTAGTTTGGCTATTGCTGCACAGGAGCAGAACATGGCTAAGCATTTGTATCGTCTCCGCATGGGGCCGTATGTCGGGAACCTGTTTCGGCGCAGCAAGCATGATTTACAGCAGAGGCTCTGGCTGCAATATAACCTGATGCGGCTTGGGTGCGACCTGGCGCAATCCAGCCCAGCCCCGAGTAAGGGAAATCACTACTGCGATTTAAGCCGCTCACCAAGTCGACTTCAACTAGCAGCCAGCCTGCCTAGAGTCCGCAGCTCTGGCTCTGCGGGTCTTCATTGAAGACGATTTTGAGCGGCGCGACCGTGGCCCACCTCAACCGCTGTCCATGGAGAGTATAGCGATGGCGAATGAACAAGATGTCTGGATTACGTACCTAGGAGGGGAGATGTGGGGAAATTGCGCGAAGCTTTGATTGTTTTTGTCGGCGGGTCGGCCTTGGCTTTCTCCCTTGCCCGGATCTTGCGAAATGCTTCAATCACCTGAATGCCACTGGCCCAGTTTCCAGCTCGGGGATCACGCGCGGGCCGCGCTGCCAAACGCGGACCGTCAAAATTTTGTTCGCGCCTTAGTTGACTTCTGGAGCGTGATGTCTTCACACTGGCCCACAACTTAAGGTAATTTTCCGCATTTTATTACCAAGCCAGAGGGCTTGCCTGGACGCTGGTAGATCGCGTCGAACGAACTCACACTGAAAATCAGGGACCGGCGGACAAAAATGTCCGGAGCTGGAGGGTTGAGTTATGCGCATAAGAGCAGCATCGAGGTCGCGAAAGCTTCAGGTGGCGGCGTTCGCCGGGACCCGCGCGATCCTTATTGCTTTGAATATGTCCGACAGCGACCGCAAGGGCCTGCTGGGCTTTGCCTTCAAGCGGTCAGTCGGCAATGCGCCCGGTGAATGGCTGACGGGGATGAAGACCTTCCCGAGCCTGGCTCCAAAGGAGCCGACCGGTCATGCCATGCATTTTTCGACCGATGAGAGCCCTGTGCAGAGCTTCCTCTGGTCGGACTACGAGGCCCAACCGGGAACGAAGTACAATTTCGAAGTTACGGCGATGTATGGCAAGCCGGGTGCGCTTGAACCCCGCGAGACAGTCACCTTCGAGGTTCAGACCGAGGCTGCCGATGATGGGCAGCATGGGATCTGGTTCAATCGCGGCGCGATCGCCAGCCAGGCGTTTGCCGATCAATTCGGCAACAAGTCCCTCACCGATGACGACTACAACGATCCAGCCAACAAGGAGGTGGCATGGCTGTCGCGCGGTCTTCTCGAGGCTTGTCTTGACTACATCCGGAAAACACCGGCTGGTGACGGTTTGCGGGTCTGCGCCTACGAGTTCACCTACCAGCGCGTCCACGAAGAGTTGATCGAGGCCCTCAAGCGCGGAGTTGATGTCCAGATCATCTATCACGCGACCAGCGCAAACAAAAAAGCGATCAAGACATCGGGGCTTTCGGCGAAGAAAGGCAGCAAGCAGATCCTCTTCGAGCGGACCCGGCCGAAGACGCCGCACAACAAGTTCATCGTGCGGCTGGAGAAGAACAAAACGCCTGTTGCGGTCTGGACGGGCTCGACGAATTTCACGCCGTCCGGGTTTCTCGGCCAGACCAATGTCGGGCATCTCGTGACCGACAAGACCGTCGCAGCAACGTACCTGAAGCTTTGGACCGAGTTATCGATGAACCCCGAGTCAAAGGAGCAGCATGCGAATTCCTTTGGACTCTCGCCAAACCCGAAGAACGTCATCGACAAGGGAACGACACTCGTTTTTTCGCCGCGTCCCAGCGACCGCATGCTTAACTGGTACGGGGCTCGCGCCGGCGATGCAGTAACTAGCGCTATGTTTACGGGTGCCTTCACGGTCGATCCCAACATTCTGGGGCCGATGGCAAAGCAGGCACCCGCCATGCGATTCATCCTCATCGAGCGCCCTCCGACCCACGAAGTTATCCAGGCGCAGGCCAACAATCCGGCCGATCTGATGTTTTCGTATGGTGCCATTCTCGGCAAGATGCAGTTGCAGCAGGCCGACGGCCATGATGAGGACGGGAAGAAGACCAAGAAATGGGTGCCGATCCCCCACTTCAAGATCGAAGAGTGGTTCCTGGGCGAGGAATTGGAGCGCAGGAATGGTCAGGGCTTCGTCTTCTTCATCCACACGAAGTTCTTGCTGGTCGACCCGTTATCGAATGATCCGCTCGTCTTTACCGGCTCGGCAAATTTCTCCGGCGAATCCCTCAAATCCAACGACGAGAACATGCTGCTGATCCGGGGTAATACGCGGGTGGCCGACATTTACCTCACGGAGTTCGACCGGATTTTCCGGCACTTCTACTCGCGCGACGCCGCCAACAATATCGCCAAGCATGGCGGCCAAACGAAGTTTGGCCTGCTCGATGATACCGACGGCTGGGCGCACGACTATTTCGACAAGACGAACGCGAAAAACCACCGTCGTGAGATGTTCTTTGCCGATCCCAGCAAGTCCTGGCAGGCGGCTGCCGCCAAGGACGCCGACGTCTTCGTTGGTGAAGGTGTCCGCGGTGGTAAGGGCAAAAAGGCCGCAAATGGCGCCGCAGTTCCAGTTGCTCGGGCAGCCGCCAGAAAGAAGACTGCGGAAAAAAAGAAGGGCCTCAAGGCCGGCAAGAAAGCCGCCGCGACGAAAAAGGCAAAGAAGAAGGCCAAGAAGGCCGCCCCGAAGGCCAAGGCGACAAAGACGAAGATGCGACCGGCCCGCAAGCGTTGACAAGTGAGGACCAAGCCATGCGCGTATTTGCCATTCTGTTCATCGGAATGATCGCGTTAACGGACAGGGCCTTCGCGTGGGGAGACGAAGGACATCAGATCGTTTGCGAGATCGCTTACCGGCTGGCGACGGTTGATACCCGGGCCGCCATTCGCAAGCTGGTGCGTAACGATCAGGAATATGACACATTCAGCGAGGCATGCATTTATCCGGATCATCCGCACAGGCGTGCTCCCGAGCATTTCGTCAACCTGCCGCGCACGGCGCATGAGCTGCCGCCCGAAGGCTGCCCGGGAGAGAACCCATGCGTCCTGAGTGCAATCGAGAATGACTCAACGATACTCGGCTCCAAAGGCAAGCCGGCGGACCGGCTGATCGCCCTCAAATTCCTCGGGCACTGGGTTGGCGACATTCATCAGCCGCTCCACGTATCCTTCGCGGACGACAAGGGCGGCAACGGCATTGACGTAAGTGGCCTGTGTTCTGGGGTGCTGCACGCAACCTGGGACACCTGTCTGGTTATGAAGGCCGTCGGCAAGGATGTTGACGCTGCCGCGTCCGATCTTATCGACACGCTCACCCCCGCCATGAAGGGGGAATGGGTCCAATCCGAGCCCCGCGACTGGGCCAATGAATCCTTCGCCATCACCGAAGCCGTCCAGACGCATTACTGCGCCATGCAAGGAGGGGCATGCTCGAAAATCGAGGGCGCGCAGGTCGAGATTGATGAGGCCTATATCGCGGCCAACACACCCATCGTGCGAGAGCGCCTCTTGAAGGCCGGCGTGAGGCTCGCTCATCTTCTTGACAAGCTTTTTGCCGACTAGGCAACGATGGCGCACGCTGAAGGGTGATCAGCTTGTTTGCGGCCAGTACGTATGGCGCTAGAGAACGTCGACTTGAAGGCCTTGGATAGTGTAAACGGCTGCGAGCATATGCGCTCGGATTACGTCTTCGGACGCGCGCGTATGACTTGATACCAAATGTACGATGCTCCAAGCCGTAGCCACGCGACCGGCGTTTGAAACATTGAACTAGGCGATAGTTCTTGGTGGCAAGCTGGCTGTCGGTGTTGGAGTGAGTTGCCAAAGCTGGGCTTGAACCTGTTCGAAATTACTGTGGCTAGCGCGGCTGAAAGCTACTGAGCTGGGTCGACTCGTTGCCGAGAGGACTTGAGCTTGATCCAACTGCTGTGCAGCGCCTGCGGGATGCCCATGGCGGTCCTGCACCCGGTAGCCATTCAAAATTGCCTCGGAATCACTCCCTCGCTTGAGACGAATCGCTCCAGCGATTCCCGTTTCAACCCACGGACGCTTCATCGATCGTGAACCGGGCGTCTCCCATGTCGCCCGGATTGTTCGCAGATCGCTCGAAGAAGCGGAGGAAGAGTGTCTGCGGCGTGCCCCCGAATTCGACATCGCTGAGCCGCCACTCGAAATTCCGGCTGGCGATGATCGTTCCTGCGCCGTCGGCCTCGCGCATGATATCGCGCACGGCGAGCTCCGTGGAACTCTGGTCGTCAGGACCAGTCATCAGTCCGATGCGCGGATAATTCTCGGCGAGCGGCTTCACCCCGGCAATCGCTGCGCCTAACCGCAGCGGCCGATGCTCCACCGGCTTCTCGGTCAGCGACATCTGCGAAATCGCGGTGCGACGCTGGCAATCAGCCGTCCCCACCAGAAGAGGCGGCTGCGGTTTGCCCGGCTCGAGAGGTGGCAACTTGTCAGGTCCCGGTGCCGATGGTTCGAGCGCCGGCATCCATGGTGAAGTCGGCGCCCGTTGCAACGCAAGCGGCAGCGTTCCAGCATTGCTGGTCACGAAGCTGAAGGTCTTGAAGCTGCGGCCGCAGGCGATGCGGGGAACTCGCGCGAAGTCATTGACCGCGAGCGGGGCATGCGGATCGTGCCGGTAGAACGGGCGTTGCATCTCGACGCTTGGCTGGGCGTCGTTGTCGGCGATGTGGGCTTCGAGCGCCCGGTCTGCAAACGGGAAGCCTGGTACTCGATGAACATGGGACTGCGGCCATCGCTTGCCGCCGGCAACATCGGAGGATCGCACCCAGCACGTCGGTGCCCGGCTTGTCGATGTCGCCGGTCCAGCCAAGATCGGCGAGATTTGCGTAGGCCCATTGGTCAGGTGGGGAGGTTCCCGTATCGGAGCGCTGGATGGCCACGGCAATGCCGTTGAGATGCTTCCCGAAGTTGTCGATCCGGCTACCGTCGATGGTTGCAGCGATCTGAATCGGAATCGGATAGGGCGCGCTGTCGGAATGAAGCGGGCGTTCGGATCGTTGTATGCGTACAGCGGCTGGATGGCGTTCCAAAATGCTCTTCGCAATTGCAGCCGCAATGGAAACTGCGTGACGACAGGCAGTCCGGCGATTTCCGGCCGCAGCACGGTTGTTCCGAAGCCAGGAATCGGTTTCGGCTTCTCAAAGAAGCGAGCCTCGTAGAACGAACTGGTTCGCAGCAGTTTGAGCAGATAGCCGAGGAGCCTTCTCGGCTTTTTCTTGGGCGGGTTGGCTTCCACGTAGGTCAACAGATCGTGGACGAATGTATGTCCGACCGCGCGTCGCATTGCTTCGGCGCCATTGAAGTTGCCCTTGAGCACGGTTCGATAGTCGGCCCAGGCCATATCGATGGCAAGCTGTACCGGTGGCATATACTTTGTCTTGTCTGCTGCGTTCATGCCTGTTGTGATGGCGTCTGCGAGCAGGGCAGGAAAACGTTTGTTGGCGGGAGGTGACGAACCGTCGGCCATCGTTTCGACGGTCTCGATCAGACGCATGATCGCGGCTTCCGTGCCGGCTTCATCGTGCAGCGTCTGCTCGAGCTCCATCAGCTTGCGCGAGATGACAGGTCCCGACTTGCCGACCAGCGAGTTCAGGTAGGTGGCATGTTGTTGACTGACGCTTCGTTCCCATCGGAAAGGCCTCGAGCAGTGCGGTGACGAGCCCGGACTCGTCGAGCGTCTCAGGCGGCGCAGACAGGCCGTAGACGTGGCGCAGGGCCCCGATGAATGGCGCCTCCACGATGCTTGTCGCCATCAAGGGACTGTTCCTGAGCACGTCTCGGAATGCGCCGGTGAGACGCGAAGCCTTCATAAGGTCGGGCTCGACCGGCAGCCTCGCATTGATAAGCTGCGTCTCGATCCGTGTCGCCAGAGCAGTCACGAACGGCGCAACGAGCTCGCCTTCGCCGACCGTGTCGCCGCTGGAGATGGCGGGCTTCAGGAACGCGATGATGAGATTGTCGAGCGCCGAAACCAACCGCGCGACCACGTACCATTGCGTCGCCGTTTCAACCCATGGATACTGGTCAGGCTGCGCTCCCGAGTTGAGCTTACGGATGCCAAACGCATCCTCGAACGCTTTGAGCTCGTCGTCGCTGGTGCCGTGCGGGAGCAGCCCGAAATTGGCCGTCATCAAGGATGCAGCGCGTTCCTCCAGCCATGCGAGCAGGCGGCGGATATTCTCGGCATCGGGTCGACCTGGAAGTAGCCGTCCTTATTCACCTCGGACGGCTGGAACGGAATCGTGGTGAGTCCGGCGCCGATCCAATTGGTTCGGCAGACCGCATTGCCGAAGTCGCCAAGGGGATCGTTGGAATAGTCCGGCGCGACCTCATCGTCGGGAGGACGAGGCGGCGGCGGAGGAGGATCGGGGAGTGGTGGAAAGAACGCGGCGAACACTGGTTTGACGATATCGCAACAGAACGCTGACCCTTTGATTTCATTAGGGCGCTGGAAGGTCATAGCGTGAATAAAGGAGAGCTTACCTATGCCCTTCGACGGCGAGCCGCAGCGACTTTGGGATGCGTCGAGCCTTTCCGCCCGAGATAAACGCCACGCGTGCACGCGCCGTGACTAGGAGATCGTCACCTCGCCTGCATTCCTGCAGCAAAGCAATTGACGCGCCCCTTACCTCTTGCGGGATCGTGATCACGTCAAGCAGGTCGTCCAGGACCGCCGGCTTTAGAAAATCGATTGTCATCGAACGGACAACGAAGGAAAAGCCGGGCGCATCGTTCCCCGTTGCTTCGAGCAGCGCTTGCTGATTGGTTCCGAGCAGGCGCAAGTAATTCGTTCTGCCGCGTTCCATGAAGCGCAAAAAATTCGCGTGATAAACAATCTGGCCAGCGTCAGTATCTTCGAAATATATGCGGACCTGCAAATGATGGTTGCCGTCGCGAATTTCGCCATCAAGAGAGGCTGTCACAGTGGGTTTCCCTTTGGGCTTCTGGGACCAATTGTCTTGCACAGAGGCGCTTTCTTCGGCAAGCGCTAATCGTGAGCTTGGCTCCTGCAGCGCGGCGGGATTCGGATCGGCAGAGGTCATCGAGCCAGGAGCGAGCCACACCTTTGCGGCGGGGCTCTCACCAACTTGGTTCTCCACTGGTTGTACGAGCGCTTCCCGCTTCTGCCAACTATGCTTCCCGAAGCCGCGCAGGCAGTCTTCGATCTGGTCTCCACCAATCGTGGTGACTTGATGGACCTCGCCGCCATCAGGCACGTCAGCTAGTGCGGGTTTCGAGGCTGAAGGGCTGACCGTCAAAAACACGGGCAACTTCGTCATCCTCGATTGGCTTTGACGATCTCAGCGCGCTCGGAGGCTGATTGGGTGGTCGGCCCCTACGGCATCAGTGTGCCGGAATGAGGTTGTTGCAAATCTCAGACAAAGAAGAAGCCGTCCGTGTGAGATCCACATTGGCATGGGTATGTCGAACACGCTTCAATAGCGGGCGATGGATGTTTCGGCAAACCGTCCGCACTATGGACCATCGTCACTTGTTGGTCCCCAGCAGACCATCGCACCATATGTGTTCGACGCGTCCCCACTGGCAGCAGCGCGGCGCACGCCGCCGCCTCCCGCGCGTTTAGGCCGGCGCACGCTAACTTTGCCCCGCAGCGTCGCTGCGGTAACGGATGGTCGAGGTCTGGTAGTACTGCGCGCGGATGGCCGCCATCGCCTCGATCAACGGTCCCCACGGCGCCGGAAAGCGTTCTTCCGCCATCACCCGGTGCAGCATGCGCGTATGGCCGGCCAGCTCGTCATTGAGGAACTCCACCACAGGCATACCCGGATAGCGCTGCAGCAGCAGGATCGCCGCGTTGTCGGCCTCGCCGGCCGACCTGTCCTTGTCGCGTCCATGCAGATCGTTCTGCAGGCGCCCTATCGCGGAGATGAGCCGCAGGACCTGGCGAAACGCCGGACGCGCGCGCAAGGTCGCCATGTCCAGCCCCCACAGCAACGACAGGCAACAGAACACGTTCGCGTAGGCGATCGAATTGATGCCGTTGTGCAGGTACTCGGCGTAGGACCAGCGTTCCGCCCCTGCCGCCTGCGCCTGTCGGGCGCGCAGCGCCGCGCAGTAGCACCGGGTATCGTCGAGAAGCTGAGCATAGTCGCGACGATCGTAGGCAAGCGCGGCCAGCGAAGCGCGCAGCACAGCGCAGCCCTCGAATCCGGGGAGCGTGCACGGCTCGCCCTGCCCCAGCGCCTGCTCCACCGCGGCGAGCTGCTCCGGCGCGATCAGGCCAAGGTCGTTGCAATCGTCGAGCCAGAACAGCAGCGCCAGTTCGCGATAGAACGCCACGATCAGCGTTTCGTCCTGCGGATCGCGGCCGGTGCAGGCGCTGGTGTCGCGCAGGCTCGGGTTTATGCGCTGCAGGATGTACTGGCCGCCCCTGACCGCTTCCGCGGCATGCTCGTCGGCGAACCCGGTCAGGGAATACCCCCACTCCAGCACCTGCTGCAGCGCGCGTTCGGTCTGGATCATGGCGCCGCTCCTGCGCCCTCGGCCAGGACATGCCGCCCCCAACGAAGCGCCAGCCATAACCCGGCGAGTTCGGCCACGCGCACGACCCGGGTGGGGCAATACAGTTCCTTGCCGATCCACAGCGGCGTCTGCGGCAATGCATGCGCCGCATGGCGGGCGAGCATCCACCCCAGCGCACGCGCGACCGCATGCGCGATGCGCCGGCGCCCTGTCGGTTCTTCGCTGCCGTCCATCACGCGCAACGCGAACAGCGCATAGGCGGTTTCCTCGAATGTGGACGCGCGACCGGCGCCCCAGCCGCCGTCGTCGCGCTGCGCCTGCAGCAGCGCCGCCAGCGCGCGCTCGTCGCGCCACTGGGGCTTGCCTTGCGCCAGCGCAGCGACCGCATGCGCGGTGGGATACAGCCACGAAACGTGCCATTTTTCGTTGTCCCATAGACCGTGCGGGTTGCGATTGGCCTCGACGTACGCGCTGGTGCCCGCGGCGGGCTTTCCCAACAGTCGCAACGCATGCAGGGCATGGATGTTGGTCGACACCGATGCATTGCGCTCGTCGGGAAAGGTGACGAACAGCTCGCCGATTTCGAAATGCCGCAACGCATCGACCGCCGGGTCGCGGCCTGCAAGGTGCAGGACGCACAACGCAACGGCGGTGTCGTCCGCATCAGCCGCGAAGTGCAAGGCCGGGCCCAGACCGCGCACGCCCAGGCGGGCGTCGAGCTGCGCGACGATCACACGGACCGCCTCGGCGAGCGCGGGATGCGCGAACAGCCCGGCCAGATGCAGGGTGTACAGCGACCAGCATGGCTCGAACACATTGATCGGCCAGACGTTGGGAACGACACCTTCGATGCCGCTGCGCGTCGCCCGCGATGCCGCCTGCAGATACGCGTCGGCGCGCCCGACCTGCGGCGTGCTCCCCTGTGTCACGGCGTGAGCACGCCACGCGGCGGTGGCCGCCGGACTGATGCCGATGCTGCCGTCCTCATCCGGGCATGCGGTGCTCGGCAACGTCCCCCAGGCTTCCCAGGAGTGCAGCAACGGATGGCCGCTCGGCAATGTCGCCACCGCCCCCAGCTTGACCAGGCGCGCTTGCCGCAACGGCAACAGCGCCGGGTGGCGCGGAAACGCTACGCCACCCAGCAAGGATGCGGCCTCACCGCAAAACTGCGGCAGGATCAGCTCCGCGCCGATCGGCGCATCTTCCGGCACCGCATGCGCGTAGGGATCGGGCTGGCGCTGGAGGAACCGCCTTGCAGCCTGCACCGCGTCGGCAGCACCGGGAAGAGGATCGGCACGCTGCAATGCCAGTAATGCCGCCCACGTGGGCGTATGGCGGAACAGCGGGAAGTCCGCGCTTCCCCATCCGCCGTCGGCCTGTTGCTGCGCGATGAGCCAGGCGTATGCGTCCTGCCGACCGGTGACGTTGCCGTGGAAGCGCAGCGCTCGCGCCGTGTCGTAGACGGACGGACCGACGCTGCCGCCATCGCTCATTTCGCTCAGCAGGCGGCGCAATTCGGAAAGGATCTGTTCGGACAGCGCGTTCACGCGGGATGTTCCTTTTGCAGACGGTTGAAGAGAAACCGGGATTGGGCAGACGCCGCGCATGTCGCCGCAGGCCCGTCGCATAGGCAGCGCCGGACGGCCGACCTGCTCCGGCGCGGCGACGCCCCCCGATGCTGGCGCCGGTCCGCCGCATAGGCTTGGGCGCAGCGCGCAGCGTGCGCCGCGGCGGGTTACCGCTGCGATCGGCGCCGCGGACTCGGACACAGTGCAGCATGCACCTCTGCCGCCGGCCGATCGCAGCGGCACAGGGGCGACTCCATGCGGACGGGCGCGCTCATGCGCATGGCGCGTGCTTGAACAGATACGCGTTGGCCCGCTGTAGGAGTTGCGCCAACCGTTCCGCACGCGGCCCCAGCGGCGCGATGGCCTCCCCGGCATCGCGCAACAGATCCAGCGCGAACTGGTGTGCTGCCTGCAGTCCCATGATCGACGCGCAGGTCGGCTTCTGTGCCGCAGCGTCCTTGCCGGGGGTCTTGCCCAGCGTCGCGGTATCCGCTGTCACGTCGAGAATGTCGTCGATCACCTGCAACGCCAGGCCGAAACAGGCGCTGTAGTGATCGAGCGCACAGTACAGCGCAGCGTGCGCGACATCCTCCGCGACAGCGCATAGCGCGCCCATGCGAACGGACGCGCGCACTAGCGCTCCGCTCTTCATCCGGTGCATCGCCACGATCCTGTCCAGCTCGACGTGCTTTCCAACCAGCGACAGATCCATGGCCTGCCCGCCTGCGGCCCCCTCGGCGGACACCGCCTGCGCCAGTTCGCGCACGAGCGCGATACGGTTGTCGCCCGGCGCATCCAGGCTCGCCAGGGTCAGGAAGGCGTGCGCCTGCAGCGCATCGCCCACCAGGATCGCAGTAGCTTCGCCGAACTTGACGTGCACGGTCGGAAGGCCGCGGCGAAGCACGTCGTCGTCCATCGCGGGCAGATCGTCGTGGACCAGGGTACAGGCGTGCATCATCTCGATGGCGGCGCCGACGTCGTCGAGCATGTGCGCCGGCGTGTCGGCCAGTGCGCCGGCAGCCAGACAGAGCAAGGCGCGGGTGCGCTTCCCGCCATGCAGGGTGGCGTAGCGCATCGCCGCCATCAGCTCGGTCTCACCGTCACGTTCGGCGCAGAGAAGACGCGCCAGCACCTGTTCGACCCGCTTTGCGCCGTCCTGCATCCAGATCTCGGGCAGCAGCCCGCTGGATGCGTCGCGCGCCTGCGCGCCCAATCCGCCGAGCGCGGAATCACCAGTTCTGTCGTCCTGTAGCGTGGAACCGGTCTGCATGCTGTTCATGTCCTTGTCCCCGACAGGCGAGCCGCCGCGGTGTTGTCGGCGTCGCAGTGCGCGCCGAGTGCAGCAATGCCGCGCGTCGCCGGCGCCGCTGCCTCGCCACAGGGGCATGCGGTGCCAGCTCATGAGAATCCGATGCGGATAGTCATGGACGGATGTGCGGTCGGGTAATAGCGCCGGCCTTTTTCGACGCCGCTCAGCAAGCGCGGCCGCGCCCCGGCCTCGTGCATGGTCAGCGCCAAGGCGATGCAGAACTGCACCAGTTCCAACCATGCCAGGTGGTAGCCGATGCAGACGTGTGGGCCGGTACCGAACTGCAGCATGTCCACCGGCCGGATCGGCTCGGTGCGTTGCAACCACCGCGCCAAGCGAAACTGATCAGGCGCCTCGTGTAGCAGCGCCGAGGTCGAGAAATGCAGCAGCGGGATGCACAGATCGGTGCCCGCGGGAATGCGCCGTTGGCCGAGTCGCAATTCACGCAGTGCGCGACGCACCAGGAGCGGCGTCGCCGGATGCATGCGCAGCGTCTCGCGGAACAGCGCCTCGGCGACCGGACACTGCGCCAGGTCCGCGTGGTGGGTCGGCACCGCGCCCACGCGTTGCGCCTCCTCGACCAGGGCGTCCCACAGCCCAGGCTGCCGCGCCAGCTCGATCACCATCCAGGCCATCGTCGAGGCGGTGGTGTCGTGACCACCAAGCAGCAGCAAGCGGATATTGGCGACCAGGACCTCGTCGGCGAGCGCATCGTCGCTGCGATCGAAGGCGCTCACCATGTCGTTGATCAACCCGGTGCGCGCGGCATGTTCGCGCGCGTCGCGGACGAACTCGCGCAACCGCGCATCGATCCAGTCGCGGGCGGCGCGGCCGCGCCGCAAGGGCAGTCCGGGCAGGTCGACCGGGGGCGCGACGATCAACTGCAGCAGTTGCCGGTACTTGCGACGCCATTCCGGTAGGTCCTGCGCGGGGATTCCCATGAGGCTGAAGATGAGCTTGAGCATCAGATCGCCGGTTTCGCGCAGGATCGTTACGTCGCCGCGGTCGCGCCACCTCTGCACCCGCGCCCAGATGACGCGCGCGAACAGCTCGCCGATGCCGGCCTGGGTCAGCCCCATGGGCAGAAACGCCGTCTGGATCGCATCGCGCGCCTGACGGTGCGCGCCTCCGTCCTGGGCGACCAACGTTCCGCCAAACAATTCGGGCGCGATCTCTTCGATCAGTGCCGAGGACACGTCCTTGTGCCGGAGCAGTGCGAACGCATCCGGATCCACGCAGGTCATCAGGTGTCCGGCAGGGCCGAAATCCAGCCAGAAGTGGCTGCCCAGCGTCCGTTCCGCGCGCCGCAGCAGGCGCGGCAGGTCGCAGACGATGGCGGGAAGATGCCCGACCAAGGGGAAAGCGCCGGGCACGACCGGGATGTCGTGCCGCAGCCGATGCCGACGGTTCAGCGGGTTGAGCAGCATGTCCATCAGCAGCGCGGCGACGCGGCCGCTTCGGCGGTCTCGCCGGAAGGCCGCGCGGCGCGGCTGTTGCCACCGTCGGCGTACGTCGGCACATGCGCCAGCATGCCGCCGTCGATGCACACGACCTGGCCGGTGATGAACGCAGCATCGTCGGAGAGCAGGAACGCCACCAGCGCGGCCACGTCCTCGGGGCGGCCGACGCGCGGCAGGAGCTGGTGCCGGCGCAGATGCCGTTGCATGCACTCGTCCAGCTTGGCGAGGAGACGCTCGGTCATGATGAGACCCGGCGCAACCGCGTTGCAGCGGATCTGCGCATGACCGTACTGGGTGGCGAGCGAGACCGATAGCATGTTCATCGCCGCCTTCGACGCGGCGTAGGACGTCTGCGCGGTGTCACCGGTGAGCCCCTGGCACGACGACATGTTGACGATCGCGCCACCGCCGCGGGTGATCATCCGTGAGATGGCCTGCCGGCAGCAGAGCAACGTACCGCGCAGATTGGTCGCCATGGTCTGATCCCAGACCGCCAGGTCCAGGTCGAGGATCGCGCGGTCGCGCGGCGTCAGATGCATGGCGCTCGCGTTGTTCACCAGCAGGTCGACCCCACCGAAGTGCCGCTCCGCCGTCTCGAACAGCGCTGCCACCGCCTGCGCATCGGCGATGTCGATGGCCAGGGCTAGCGCGTGGCCCGCCTCGGCCGCGATTTGCGCGGTGCAGGCGATGGCCGCCGTGCCATCAATGTCGGCGACCACCACTCTGCCGCCCTCGCGCGCGATGGCGAGGGCGCATGCCTTGCCGATACCGGCGCCGGCGCCGGTCACCACGGCCACCTTGCCTTCAAACCGTCCCATCGTGTCCTCCTGGATTGCGTTGGTCTCTCGCGGCATGCCGCTCGGCCTCCGCCGGAGAAGGCGCACTGTCGGCGCTGGCGCGCTCGTCATCGCCAGCTTCGCTTTCGATGACCCGAATGGCGGCGACCGGGCACTGGCTGGCTGCGAGCCGCACGGCGGCGTGCAGCGCCTGCGGGACTGTCGCCCCGCACACTTCGGCCACGCCGTCCGGTTGGCGCTGGCGAAAGGTGCCCGGTAGCGTCAGCACGCACTGCCCGCTGGTTCCGCACAGATCCTGGTCGACCACGACGCACATCTCAGCCCCCTGCGCACGCAGCCGCACCGGCAGCGCGCGGAACGTCCTAAGGAACGCGGAGGGCTCCCGGGTCGGCTGCTCGGCCAATGCCAGCGTGGGGAAGCGCGCCTGAATCCGCGGCAAGCTCTCGGTCAACTGCACCCGGGCCAGTTGCGCACCGAGGCAGAAGTGGATGCCGTGGCCGAAGCTCAGCATGATCTTCCCGTCGGTCGACATGCCAGGACTGGTGCCGTAGAACCGCGCGGGATCGAAGCGGTCGGGATCGGCGAAGGCGTCAGGGTCGCGATTGCCGGACGCGATCAGCACGCGCACGTCCGCGTTCTTCGGGATCACCACGCCGCCCAGTTCGATGTCACGCTGGGCGATACGCGGAATGGAGCTGAACATGGCGGGCGCGTCGCAGCGCAGGACTTCTTCGACGAATGCCTTCACCCCCATGGCGTCTCCCTCCAGCCAGTGCCGCTGTCCGGGATACGCCAGCATCGCCAGGACCGCATGGTCGATGGTCGCAGCAGTGGTGGCGAAGCCGCCCAGCAGCATGCCCCACAACATGCTGATCAACTCCGCATCCGACAGCGTGTCGGCATCATCGTCGTGTGCGCCGACCAGCATCGACACGATGTCGTGGCGAGGATCGGTGCGCTTGCGCTGTATGAGACCGCCGAAGTAGGCCTTCACTCTGGCACTGGCCGCGTCCGCCGCGGCGAGCCGGGGATCGCTGGCGTGCGGGCTCAGGCCTTCCAGAATGGCGCCGATGCCGGCGGCGAGCCCGAACATGTCGTCCTGGGGCATGCCAAACAGTTCGGCGAAGACCAGCATGGGCAAGGCCAGCGCGAATTCCCGATGCAGGTCCACGGCCTCCCCACGCTCCAGCGCGGGCGCCATGCCATCCAGGCGCGCTGCGACGATGCGCGCGATGCTCGGCCGCAGGTTGTCGATCTGGCGCACGGTGAAATCGCGCGAGATCAGCCGGCGCAGACGCGTATGCGTCGGTGGGTCCTTCATCGCTAGCGTGGAGGCCAGCAGATTGAGCGACAAGCTGGTCGCCGCGTGCGGAAAATAGCGCGCCAGTTCACTCGGCGCAGGTCCCCGAAATGCATCGCCCGTGGCCTTGAGCGCCCAGTAGATGTCGGCGTGGCGGCTCAACAGAAAGAGGCCCGACGCCGCGCGATGCACCGGATCGTGCTCGCGCAACCACCGCATGAACGGATACGGATCGTGGATCCACGCCGGCGACGCCAGTTCGGCGAAGGCGTCCCGGCATCCTGCCGTGGTTTCTTGCACGTCCATTTGGTTACCTGTTGACTGGCTGATCTGACCGGTGCGCGGCAGGCGCGCCGACAAACCGCGGAGACGATCGCGATCCCCCAGCGGGGAACTCCTCGAACCCGCCAGTGATGATCTCCTTGCGCAACTTCAGTTCTTCCGGCGCTACCGCCAGGCGCAGCGCGGGAAAGCGCTGGAAGATCGAACCGAACACCGCCTTGAGTTCCAGTCTGGCCAGCGCCCCGCCGATGCAGGAGTGCGGCCCGTAGGAGAACGCCAGGTGCGGCTTTTCCTGGCGTCCGATGTCGAAGATTTCCGGGTCGTCGAAATGGCGCGGATCGAACGACGTTGCCGGCAGGCCGACCAGCACCTTGCTCTCCGCGGGAATATGCACGCCCGCGATGGTCACGTCGGTCCTCGGATAGCGCATGATGCCGTCCCACCCCGCGCCCGGCGGGTACATGCGCAGGATTTCCTCCACCGCCTTGTCCACCAGGGATGGATCGCCGACCAGGCGTTCGCGCTGTTGCGGATGGCGGAACATCGCCAGCAGGCCGAATTCGATCTGGGCGACGGTGCTCTCGTGCCCCGCCACCAGCATGCCCGCCGCCAGGCCGATTGCTTCTTCCTCGGTCGCCTTGCCCTGGTCGACCGCCGCGAGCAGATCCGTCAGCAGGTTGTCGCCCGGATCCTGGCGCTTGTCCCGCATCTTGCCGCGAATGTAGGCGCGCAGTTCTTCCCAGGCCAAGCGCGACGCGCTGCGCGGGCCGCTTTCCTGCTGGTGCGTCATCACCTCGTCGGACAGCCGCGCGAAAAAGGCGTGATCCTCGTAGAGCACGCCCATCAGCGCGCTGATGACCATGGCCGGAAGCGGAAAGGAGAGGTGGCGCCGCAAGTCGGCGGGCTGGCGCTGGGCCGCCAGGTTCTCGAACAACTGCGCAGCGATCGCCTCGACGTGCGGCGCCAGCAGCTTCACCCTGCGGTTGCTGAAGGCCGGCGCCACGAGCGTGCGTAACCGGACATGCTCGCCCCCCTCGTGCGAGACCAGCCACCCCGGCGAACCGAGAATCACCGAATCCGGGGTGAACGCCGTCGGCGGCATTCCCGCCGGCCGGAACGCCGCGTCGGACAGCGCCGCCTTGGCCTCGTCGTAGCCTGTCACCCACCAGCCTTCGTGCCCGGACGGGAAACGCACGCGGTGGATCGGACCGTTGCCGCGTAGCGCCAACATCTCCGGCGAGGGCTCAATGTGATCGACGCGCCACATCGGCAGCGCCGGCAGGGGTTGTTCGGACACGGTGGCACTTCACTCTCTAGGCGATGGAAGGGCGGAAGGTGCCCGCAGTCGCTGCGGGCAGGGGCTTCACGTGCGCTTGCGTTCACTTCTGTTCGTCGATGATGATCGGCGGGCAAGGCGGCCGAATCCTAGGGCCGCAAGTTGGCTTTAGCCATCTACCGAATCTTGTAGTAGCCCCCCTAAGCTAAACGCCTGGTGGCGCGAAAAAATATGCGAAAAACTCTGTCGCCACGCGCTACCATACGGAAACCTATTTCCGATGGGTATCCGCCTATGTTGGTTGGCTACATGCGCGTGTCGCCGGACTCCGACCGCCAGAACACGGACTTGCAGCGCGATGCGCTGCTCGCCGCCGGCGTTGATCCGCGTCACCTGTTCGAGGATCACGCCTCGGGCGCGAAGGATGACCGCACCGGCTTGGCGCGGGCGCTCGAATTCGTCCGGCCCGGCGACATGCTGGTCGTGTGGAAACTCGACCGTGTTTTAATGATGGGTTCGTTGCGATCACCTCCGACTTGTACCCATCGGCGCAGTTCATCGAGACGATGAAGACGTCTTTTGAGGTCGGCGTCGATCTTGCCGAGATCAAGGACTAGTTCGCCAAACGCGACTCGGTGCGCGTCGAAGGAGAGCTGCCGGATCGCCTCATACAGGCGACGCCGGGGTGAGATCTCTAAAGGCTCAGCCCGCAGGAGAATAGCTACGGAAACACCAACCCAACAGCAGCTCGACGGATTGAAGCGGCTGAGTGAAATCGCCCGCGTCCCAGATAAATCCGAAATCGTCACGTCAAAAGAGGAAGCGGAGAACCTCTACGGGAGCGACTGAAACTGGCAGTTTTCTAGCATATTGACTTGGGTTTATCTCGACGACCGGCAACGGAGAGCCTTCATGTACATACCACCCCACTTTCGAGATGACGACCTCGAGAACATTCGAGCGACAATCCGCTGCGCCCGATTGGCCAACCTGATCACAGCGACATCAGATGGGCCACTTGCGACGCCTCTTCCGCTCTTCCTCGATGAGAGCGAAGGCGAACACGGCACGCTGTACGGGCACCTGGCGAAGGGCAATCCGCAATGGCGCACGGCCCCGATCGGAGAAGCTCTGGCGATCTTTACTGGCGCGGAGGCTTATGTGACGCCATCCTGGTATCCTAGCAAGCGACAAGCTGAACATGTGGTGCCGACATGGAATTACATCGCGGTCCACGCCCATGGGCCGATTGAGTTCCTCGAGGATCCCAATCGCCTGCTTGAGATCGTGACGCGTCTGACGAATATCCATGAGACGTCACGTGCGACGCCCTGGGCCGTCAGCGATGCTCCCGCGGATTTCATCGCCGCCCAGTTGCGCGAAATCGTCGGCGTGCGCATCCCGATCACCATGGTCGAAGGCAAGCGCAAGATGAGCCAAAACCGCCCCGCGCCTGATCGCATTGGTGTCGCCACCGGCCTAGCGGCGAGCAAACTGGCACGGGACCAGGAAGTTGCAGCTCTTATCATGATTCAGGACCGAGACGATAATGTGCATGACTGCCGCCAACAGCGCCGCTCGACAGAGAGCGATCTTACATCTGCAGCTCTCACAGGCTCCAGCGGCATTAGTAGAGATTAACTCGGGCCATCAATTACCTCGCAAAATCCACTAACGGAACACTCTGCTCGGGCTTACTACACTGTGTAGACACTTGTCCGTATTCTGACAGAGGCACAAATCTCGTGTCAGGTCCAGTACAGCGCGCATAGTAAGCGGACTTTCGAAAGCCCATTCGGCGTTGTGGCTTGCCCAGCGCCGCCTGGCATGGCCATTGTTTAAAACAAATCGATCCAGAAACAGAGCCACAAAAGCAGCAATGCTCACGCTCTCCAAACCCCATCTCACGCTTGAAGAACGGTCAGCCGATTCAGCTCACTTACGCGCGTTGCACCCCTGACAATTCTGTTCGGACATATCCACTATGACCACCCCAAACATCTAGACCAGCAATTTAGGAGCATGAGCAAGCAAGAGCGGCTGCGCTTGTATATGCAGAGCACTGATCTATCCCCAGAAAGAACCTTCATCGTGGGCGATATGCCAGTTGAGACGGAAATTGCCCGCAATCTCGGACTTATCAACGTATCAATCGTGGGAGGATTTGTTTCCGAAGCGCGCTTGCGCGCGGCAGGGTCCGACTACATAATTCATGACCATCATGAATTATTACCAATTCTATAGAAGCATTGCTTTTTTTCAACGCAGTTGAGTGATTAGAAAGCAAAACTGAAGATCTGCCGTTGGCGCGCTCCTGCTATCCGCTTCGTCTTCACGATACGACATTCGAAGGGTGAGCTCGGCGATCGAGTTCTTTCGTCACTCGGCCCAACCATCGGCTCAGTTCGATGACTCGCGCCAAATAGCACGATTCGTTCAGTGCCCCTTGTCGGGCACATGCTCGTCTTTCGCTTGGCACGATGCTTGCTGAAGATCATTCGCTCCAAGGGCGAGGAAGAACTGCAAGGACTTGGAAAAGCAACATGAGCACAATGGCTTTGATCGGTGGCGTCATTCCGAGCACCGATGTTGTGAAACGTGCAGCGCGCATCGGTGCCGAAGTCAAAAATATCAGGCTATCAGGCGATCTACCGGATCACGCGATCGCTGGGATCAACAGCTTATTGCTCGAGCACAAGGTGATCTTCTTCCGCAATCAAGGACATCTCAATGACGCCGAGCAGGAGCGCTTTGCCGCTCGTCTCGGAAAGCTAGTGCCCCATCCGATGCTCGGTGCTACCAAGGGGATGGCGTCGCTCCTCGAACTGGACTCCACTCGTGGCGGCGGTCGCGCCGACGTTTGGCATGCGGATGGGACCTTCGCCGACGCCTATCCCAAGATTTTGGTCCTGCGGGCCGTTGTAATGCCAACGTTCGGAGGCGACACCGTGTGGTCGAACACAGCTGCCGCTTATCTTGGTTTGCCGCCGCCGCTACAACGGCTTGCCGAGGGCCTATGGGCCGTTCACAGCAACGTTTTCGATTACGCCGGGATTGCGCGTGTCCGCGAGGTCGACAAGAAACACTTTGACGAGGTGTTCACCAGAACGGTTTTTGAGACCGAGCATCCCGTCGTACGCGTCCACCCCGAAACAGGCGAGCGGACGCTAGTGCTCGGCGCCTTGGTGAAGCACTTTGTTGGGGTCCCCAAATACGACGGACAAAAGCTGTTCGATCTGTTCCAGTCTCACATCACCGCGCCCGAAAACACTGTGCGCTGGAACTGGTTAGAGGGCGATATTGCGATATGGGATAACCGCGCAACGCAGCATTACGCGGTCAACGATTACGGGGACCAGCATCGCGTCGTACGGCGGGCCACGATCGAGGGTGACGTGCCTGTCAGCGTCGATGGCCGGAGCAGTGTAACGCGCCTGAAGGTGACCGAATAGCTGCACGTCGACGCCCAGCGCTCTCGCGTCTGAAAACGAGAAAACCTGGTAATCGGAGTTGTTTCGCGCAGACGCGGGAATACACTTTCCGACACGATATCTCAGCGCTTAGCGCCAACTCGGCAGCGCCTAGGTTGATGGACGCAACTATTTAGCGTCGACCAACAGCTTCGAGGAAACCTTGAGCATCACAGTCCTTCGCCAGCGGCCGGTACGTGGCCTTCACGTTTCAGTTTAGAAAATCCTCGATCCGTGGCCATAAAGCGCGCCAACATGAGGGCGATGAGTTTAGTCGGATCGACCACCTGACCACCCTGACGCGTAAGCGCTTCTGCATATGCAATGAGATCACGATGCACGGCCGCAGGCAGCTCCGTACTCACTTTGACGGGCTTGTCGTCTGGAAGCTCTCCTATTTTGAGTTTTGGCATATTGTCACCCTCTATACGGCGTAAGTATGAGGTCATGATTGACAAGAACACGAACCGGGAAGCCAGGTCGCACGGTCAGAGTAGGCTGGATGCTGAGACTGCGGCGAACGACCTGCTGCCCGGTCTGGTTTAGTGAGTCCGAGGCGCCGTGTCGCAATGCCTGGATGATTGCGCTGTCGTTGCTGTTGGTGTCCGAGCCGGCACCCAGTTCGGTCCCGATCGCCAGAAACGTCGATAGTGCCGCAGCCTTGAACAACTCGCCCCAGTGATTGTCGACCTGATCTTCGAGACCTGCATACCCGGCAGTGTCAGCGCCAGGCTGCCGCTCGAGAACGATAGAACGTCCATTCGGCATAATCAGCCGTGTCCAGACGAGCAGGACGCGAGACTGGCCGAAAGTGACCTGGCTATCGTAGATGCCGATCAGACGCGCCCCCTGAGGGACAAGCAGAAAGCGGCCGGTCGGGGTGTCATATACGCTCTCGGTCACTTGGGCCGTAATTTGGCCTGGCAGGTCTGACCTGATGCCCGTGATCAAGGCTCCCGGAATGACCGTCCCAGCCTGCACGATATATGGTGAAGCCGGCCTGGTGACGCGGTCAGGGCTGACCGTGCGACGGTCTACCGAGGCGCTCACGAAGGCAAGCTTGCGGTCCTGACCATTCTGCCCAGATCCGTCGTCGCCAGCGCTCGTTGCGCTCGCCGGCAGGACACGCTCGCTTCCAACAGCCGTATCGGTGGGCGGACGCATTTCTCGTCCACTGGTCGAAGCGAAGAGATGGCTGATACGGGCTGCCTCCGTCTCTTGATCCCGGCGCTGCTGGTCCGGATCAGTGCCGATCGCCGGGGACTGGCCCTGAGCGGCAAGTATCGGTCGACCGAGGTCCCCGGGGAGCGGCGGACCAAGCTGCGGGATTGGTTGGCGCGGAACGCCAGCATAGTCCTTCGGCAGCGTGGTAATGCCGTCGGCAACATTGTGGTGGTCGGTACTGTAAAGCTCATCGGCCGCTTGACTACGGGAGCGATTGCTCTGTAGCGACCACAACACCGCTCCGCCGATGACAAGCAGGGCAACCGCGCCGCCGCCGGCCAAGACCTTCCGCGACAACCGCGTCACGCGCGGATGCTCTGCTCTCAAGCGGAAGCTTTCGGACTGTTCCCCTTGTGTCTCCGGCGGAACTGCTTGCTCGTGATCGTTTACATTCCGAGTGTTCATGACGACGGCCTCCCGTCGGTCCTGACAATACGGACCTTCTGCTGGTGCTCGCCGCCAAGCCGCAGTTCGGCGGCAGCAAAAAGCCGATCGACGATCAATACGTTACCGTAAGCGCGATAGTTGACGAGTTCGGTCTTGCCGTCTGCACCAATGACGAATAGCGGAGGCATCTCGCCCTGCACGATGCCTTGCGGGAATTCGACATAGACCTTGCGGCCATCGTCATATGCGGCGAGTGGACGCCAGGGAGGACTGTCCCCTTCGATAGCATAGCGGGAGATGCGCTGCGCCGGCTCCGGAAGAACGGGCTTCAGAGCGACCGAACGCGACCGTTCCCGTGCAGTTTCTGGATAGTACCAGGCAACAGACGGCATGTATGGCCGTTCGCGGGAGCGGAGCTCGATCAGGTAGGTGCGCCGATCGGTATTGACGACGAGATTGGTCTCGATCGATGCGCGCGTCGGCTTGACCAGGATATGGACGCGGCGCATGTCGCCATTCCCACTTTCGGTATCGCCCACGACCCATCGTACGGTATCTCCGGCCGCGATCGGCCCCGATCCCGTCAACTGCTCTCCTTCCTCGAGTGCGATATCCGTGATCTGCCCGGGTGCGGCATAAACCTGATAGAGCGCACCGGGGCTGTAAGCGTAGATCTGCGCCGCATTGAAATACCCGCGTTTGCGCGGCTCGACCCGCGCTGCGCTGTTTGCCATCTCAACCCGGCTCACGGGTTCGGGCTCTTCCTTTCCGGCCGACTTGCCGCCGAGAGTTGGCTTCCAGAGCGGTGGAACGTGAAGCGGCCGCGACCTGTCGTCCAGGGCCGCTGGCGCCGCCGGCAGCGCCGGGACCTCCGCGTCATAGCTGATCTCCGGCGGTATATAAGTCGCGCACCCGCCGAGCGCCGATGAACAAAGCAAGAGCACGGACAGGAGCGCTCGCTTTGAGCCCACGAACTCGGACCGAGGCGAATTGAGCTTACTGCGCGGGAGGGAACGCTTCGAATGAATGTCAGACGGCGTCTCGGTCACTGACTTAACTCCTTTGACCAGTTGATGGCGCGGACATAGACGCCAAGGGGATTCTTGCGCAGGCGTTCGGCATCGCGGGGTGTCTCGATCACGATCGAGAGAATCGCAGTCCAGCGCTCAGACGAGCTCAGCGAGCCGTTGTCGTAGACGCGCTGGGTCCACGCGACGCGAAAGCTCTCCGACGACGCGCGAATGACGCTCGAGACGTCCACTGAGATTTGGGCCTTGCCCAGCTTGGCAAAGGGGTCATTATTGCGCGCATAGTCGTTGAGCGCAGCGGCGCCGCGATCGGTCGTAAAATCATAGGCCCGGAGCCAATTCTGGCGCAGAACGATGCCGTCGGCCGGCAGACCTCTGACATCCTCGATAAAGCGCGCCAAATGGTAGGCGATCTGCGCATCAGTGGGCTGATAGTCGATGTTGGCCGGCGCAACCCTTTGAGCCTGGCCGAGATGGTCGACTTCGACCACCCAGGGCGTGATCGATCCTTGATTTGACTGCCAGACAAGCCCAACAGCGAGACCGGCTGAAAGCATCAAGCAGCCGAACGCCATCAGGCGCCAGTTCTTGGCTTGCAGGCGCGCTGATCCAATGCGTTCGTCCCAGACTTGCGCTGCTTTCTGATACGGTGTGACCGGTTCGGGCATGCGCCCATAGTGAACTGATGGTCGTTTGAACATCGATGATTGCCCCTAAGATCAAGTGATCGGTTTCTAGTCGTGCGGTATCTGCGTTTGAGACCCCCGCCGCGGTGGCGAAGGCGCAGTGTTTCGTGTCAGCGCTCTCCTTCAGACAAATCGACGGAAGAGCCGCTGCCACCGTGATCGCCTGAGCGGACCGCCTGGCCGGCTGCCGATGCACCGTGCCGAATGGTCTCGGCACGCTTCATTCGCCGCGCCCAGTTGGGCTGCCCTTCGGCAGAAGTGTTTGCGGCCTGCGCGCCGGCTTGCCCACCTCCGCCGAGCGCAGCCGCTGCACGACGCAACGGGCTCATAGCAGCGGAAGCGCCGGCGTCCGCGACGCCGGCAAGGCCGCCGCTTCGGTAGGCGGCTGATGCTCCGCTCATGACAGCGCCGCCACCGCGCGAGGCGCCTGCCATCGCGCCGCCAGCGAGACCAGTACCACCGGCGGCAAGACCCGCTCCCGCCGCAACAATGCCGCCGGCAGCAAGGCCTGTTCCAATTGCGGCGCCGGCGCCGAGTTGGGGTCCACCGGACACCAGGCCGTTTGCGATACCCGGACCGAAGATACCGAGACCCAGCAAGGAGAGCGCCGCGAGCACCAGCGTCATCGCGTCTTCGATGGTCGGCTGAGCGCGGCCGAAGCCTGCGGTGAACTGCGAAAACAGGGTCGCGCCGATCCCAACGATGACGGCCAGGACCAGGACCTTGATCCCTGAAGAGATGACGTTACCCAAGACCCGCTCCGCCGCGAAGGCGGTCTTGCCGAACAGTCCGAAGGGAATGAGCACGAAGCCGGCGAGCGTCGTGAGCTTGAACTCGATCAGGGTGACGAAGAGTTGGATCGCCAGAATGAAGAAGGCAAGCAACACCACGACCCAGGCGAACAGGAGAACGACGATCTGGACGAAATTCTCGAAGAAGCTGATGTAGCCCATCAGGTCGGAGATCGAATCGAGCAGCGGTCGGCCGGCGTCGAGTCCGACTTGAGCGATCTTTCCGGGTCTCAGAAAATCTGCAGCGGACAGGCTTGCACCCGATGCTTTCAGCCCAAGACCGGCGAAGCTCTCGAAGACGATGCGCGCCAGGCTGTTCCAGTTGCCGATAAGGTAGGCAAAAACGCCTACAAAGAGCGTCTTCTTGACGAGGCGCGCGATGATGTCTTCGTCCGGCCCCCAACTCCAGAACAACGCAGCAAGCGTGATGTCGATCGCGGCAAGGGTCGCTGCGAGATACCCGACGTCGCTACCGAGCAATCCGAAACCGTTGTCGATATAACGCGTGAACGTTTCCAGAAACTGGTCGATGACCCCCGTACCCGTCATGGCTTGCTCGCCTCGGGCGTCGCCGGTTGCGGATATCCTTGCGGGATCCGGCTCTGATCCTTTGGAGCGAGCGCCACGCCGGCGGCGGAATCGTCGTGGCCAGGAACTGCGCCACCGTCTTTCTTGCCAAAGAAGCGACGGCGGTTTTCGGCCCAAACTTGCTTGCAATGCTGATAGCCCGCTGCTTCCTCCGCAGTGACGCTGCGGCAGCGCGCGAGGTCAGAGCTGGTTGCTCCTGTCGTCTGCTCCGCCTTCGGCGGCGGAGGAGGATCGTCTCCGCCACGAAGCTGAATCGTGCAGGCAGCGACGGCCACTAGGCCGATTGTCGTAAGCAGCGACAGCGCCTTGAATGCCTTTACGTCGGCCATCAGTGGAACATCTGCACGTTGGAGGATTGATAGCCCTGTCCTGGCGTCAGGAATCGCCTGAGTTGCTCTCGTCCTTGATCCTGGGCCGAGGCGCGCTGAGCCGCTTCGAGGCTCTGCGCCCTGCCCTGCGCCGTCAGGACAGCGGTAAGGTCGGCAAGCTGCTGCGCGTTCAGCGCAAGAATCTGATTGCCAGCCTGCGTTGCCTGCAGAGCGCCGCTGGCGTCTTGGCTGGACGTTACGAGCGCGGACGTCTGGATACGATTGCTGTCGAGGTTGCCAACGATGCCGGCCTGGACGCGAAGCGCATCTTGTGTTGCCGCGTAAGTATTTTGCCACCGCGATTGAGCGTTGGTGACCAGCAACTGGCTGGATTGGTTGCCAGCGGCCGGCGCGTAGCTCGTCGAGAACGCGCGATCGATCTGCTGGACGTCGTAGGCAATGCGCTGGGCCTGCGCCAGCAATTGCTGGGTCCGCTGAATCGAGGATTGCAGTTGCTGCAGCGATGAGTATGGCAGCTTTGCCAGGTTCTTCGCCTGATTGATCAGCATCTGCGCCTCGTTCTGCAACGAGGTGATCTGATTATTGATCTGCTGGAGCTCCCGCTCGGCCGTCAGGACGCTCTGCACGTAATTGTTGGGATCGAAGACGATCAACGCCCGTGCGGGCACCGCGACGCCAAGCACCAGCGCGATAGTGCCAGCGGCCGCCAACAGACCAAGACGCTTCATAGCGATTTCTCCAGATTGACGAGATTGGGGATCAGGTCTATCGCCCAGGCGACGCCACGGTCCTGGAGCCATGCCGGCACGAAGCCGTCAGGTCCATGTTCGGCGAGGATCTGCGCGATGGCAGCCTGGTCGGATTTGGAAGAGGCTGCGGTGAAGGCCAGTGCAACCTCGCCAAGGCCTAGTTCGAACATCCGGTTGCCACGACGGGACTGGCAGTAATAGTCGCGCTTTGGCGTTGCCCGGCTCAGTAGCTCGATCTGGCGATCGTTGAGTCCGAAGCGACGGTAGATGGCAGTGATCTGCGGTTCGATCGCCCGTTCGTTCGGCAGCAACAGGCGCGTCGGGCAGCTTTCGATGATCGCCGGCGCGATTGCGGAGCCATCGATGTCGGAAAGCGACTGGGTGGCGAAGATGACGGACGCGTTCTTTTTCCGAAGCGTCTTCAGCCATTCCCGGAGTTGCCCCGCAAAATCTTCATCATCAAGGGCAAGCCAACCCTCGTCGACAATCAGGAGTGTCGGCCGGCCGTCGAGACGATCACCAATCCGATGGAAGAGGTACGCCAGCATGGCCGGCGCAGCACTCGTTCCTATCAAGCCTTCGGTCTCGAACGCCTGGACCGAGGCCTCGCCGAGGCGCTCGAATTCGGCATCAAGCAGGCGCCCGGAGGGACCGCCAAGGCAATAGGGCTGCAGTGCCCGCTTCAGGGAATTCGATTGAAGCAGAACAGACAAGCCCGTGAGGGTGCGTTCCTCCCTCGGCGCCGAAGCGAGCGACGTCAGCGCCGACCACAGGTGATCCTTGACCTCCGGAGTGATCTCGACCTTTTCCCGTGCCAGGATCGCGCCGATCCATTCCGTCGCCCATCCGCGCTCGGAAGGATCATCAATCCAGGCCAGCGGCTGCAGGGCGACGGGTTGTTCACCTCCGTCGGACAATGCGCCGCCGAGATCGTGCCAGTCGCCACCCATGGCGAGCGCGGCCGCCCGAATTGAACCGCCGAAATCGAACGCAAAGACCTGAGAGTTCGGGTAGCGCCTGAACTGTAACGCCATCAGCGCAAGCAGGACCGACTTGCCAGCACCTGTCGGCCCCACCACGAGGGTATGACCGACGTCACCGACGTGTAGGGAGAATCGGAAGGGCGTCGATCCCTCCGTCTTGCCGAACAGAAGGGGCGGACCCTTGAAGTGCAGATCCCTCGCCTCGCCAGCCCACACCGCCGACATCGGAATCATGTGGGCCAGATTGAGGGTCGAAACCGGTGGCTGCCGCACATTGGCGTAGACATGCCCTGGCAGGCTGCCGAGCCAGGCTTCGACGGCATTCACCGTCTCGATCATGCAGGTAAAATCGCGGCCCTGAATGACCTTCTCGACCAGGCGGAGCTTTTCATCGGCAGTATTAGGATCGCGGTCCCAGACGGTAATGGTCGCCGTGACAAAGGCTTGTCCGATCTGATCCGACCCCAGTTCCTGCAACGCCGCGTCGGCATCAAGCGCCTTGTTGTGGGCGTCGGTATCGAGCAGCGTCGATGCCTCGTTCGTCATGACCTCCTTGAGAATGGCGCCAATCGATTTTCGCTTGGCAAACCACTGCCGCCGAATCTTGGCCAGCAGCTTGATGGCGTCGGTCTTGTCGAGCATGATTGCGCGCGTCGACCAGCGATACGAGAATGCCAGACGATTCAGGTCGTCCAGGATTCCCGGCGTCGTCGCGCCCGGAAAGCCGACAATCGTCAGGACCCGGAGATTGGCCGAGCCCAACATCGGCTCTAACCCGCCGGTCAACGGCTGGTCGGCTAACAGCGCATCGATGTACATGGGAATTTCGGGCACTCGAACGCGGTGGCGCTTGATCGAGATCGTCGAGTGCAGGTAAGTCAGCGTATCCTGATCATCGAGCCAGGCGCATTCGGGCATGAACCCTTCGACGAGTTGAAGCACGCGGTTGGTTTGATCGACAAACGCGCCCAACACCTCCCGGGCATCTGCTCCAACGGTGCGGTCGCGACCTTCATATAGCAATCGCTCTGCCCTAGCGGCTCCCTCCTCCGGCGGCAGATAGAGGAAGGTCAAGAAGTAGCTAGACTCATAGTGGGCGCCCGCCTCTTCGAATTGAGCTCTGCGCTCGGCGTCGACCAGTGCAGACGCGACATCTGGAAAGGTGTTCGGCGGATAAGCACCCGCAAAATGGCGTTGCGCTTCAACGAAGACCGCCCAACCGGATCCCAGACGGCGCAGGGCGTTGTTCAGGCGACCGGCGACGGCGACGAGTTCGGCCGGCACTGCGCTATCGAGGTCAGGCCCTCGGAACTTCGCCGTCCGTTGGAACGAGCCATCCTTGTTCAGGACAATTCCTTCGTCGACGAGCGCTGCCCAAGGCAGGAAGTCGGCGAGGCGCTCGCTGGAATGGCGATATTCGGCAAGGTTCATCATGACAGAGGACTTAGGTGTTGAGATGTGCGGGAATGCGCAGATGCCGGCGCACCACATCGACGAAGGCGGGATCGCGCTTGGCAGCCCAGGCGGCGGCCATGTGGCCGATGAACCAGAGGACGAGACCCGCGATCCAGAGCCGCAGTCCAAGTCCAAGGGCTGCCGCAAGCGTGCCGTTGACGATCGCGACCGACCGTGGTGCGCCGCCCATCAGGATTGGCTCAGTGAGCGCGCGGTGAACCGGCACGACATAGCCTGCCACCTGCTCATCCATCAGATCACCACACCGCCGCCGAAGGAGAAGAACGACAGGAAGAAGCTTGAGGCCGCGAAGGCGATCGACAGACCGAACACGATCTGAATCAGCCTGCGGAAACCACCTGACGAGTCCCCGAACGCGAGCGTCAGCCCAGTCACCACGATGATGATGACAGCGATGATCTTGGCGACCGGCCCCTCGACCGACTGCAGAATCTGATTGAGTGGCTGCTCCCACGGCATGTTCGAGCCAGCAGCCCATGCCGGTGCCGACACCAAAAGAACCATCCCGAACGTGGCTAGTGAAGCGGCATCTCGACGAAAACGAAATTGCAGACGCATGTCAGTCTCCTGCTGATGAAAGGCTGTAGTCGCCTGCGGCTCCAAGCCCCGTGACGAGCGCGAGGTCAGCGAGGCGACGATCAGCGCCACGCCCCGCCAGCACGGCGACGAGGTTGATGGTCTCGGCGATCAGGGCGCGCGGAACCGTGATAACCGCTTCCTGGATGAGTTGCTCAAGCCGCCGCAGCGCGCCCAGCGCGCTACCCGCATGAATAGGCCGATGCCGCCGGGATGGCCTGTACCCCAAGCCTTGAGCAGATCGAGCGCCTCGGCACCTCGGACTTCGCCAATCGGGATGCGATCAGGACGTAGGCGCAGCGAGGACCGAACGAGGTCCGATAGCGTTGCCACGCCGTCTTTGGTCCGGAGCGCTACAAGATTGGGCGCTTTGCACTGAAGCTCGCGCGTATCTTCGATCAGCACGACCCGATCAGTAGTCTTTGCCACCTCGGCCAGGAGCGCATTCGTCAGTGTTGTTTTGCCGGTCGATGTCCCACCGGCGACGAGGATGTTCTTCCGTGCGGCGACCGCGTCCTTCAGGGTCCTGGCCTGCTCCGAGGTCATGATCCCCCTGGCGACGTAGTCGTCGAGCGTAAACACGGCCACGGCCGGTTTGCGGATAGCAAAGGCCGGTGCCGCAACGACCGGAGGCAACAGTCCTTCGAAGCGCTCGCCGGTCCCAGGCAATTCGGCCGAGACCCGCGGCGAGCCGGCATGCACCTCGGCACCGACGTGATGCGCGACCAGGCGAACAATGCGCTCACCATCCGCAGCCGACAAAGTTTCGCCTGTGTCGATCAGGCCATTCGACAGCCGGTCGATCCACAGGCGCCCATCTGGGTTGAGCATCACCTCGATGATCGCTTCATCTTCGAGGTAGCCGGCAATCGCCGAGCCAAGCGCGCTGCGCAGCATTCGCGCACTGCGCGAACTCGCTTCCGATTGAATGGAATGGATTGCCACCGTTCGTCCCCACCGAATGAGGACGTCGAAAGAGCGCCCTCAGATGGGGACAATTAGAAAAGGCACCAATGGACTCGGCGCAACAAGCGCTTTCGGTGATCGTAGACTGGCGTAGAAAAAGAAGGACTGAGAATTGATGTTTGAGGCCTACTCAATCGTGTCAGTTCGCGAGAAGTGGCCTGCTCACCAATCCGCATCGTCGTCCGCGGGCAGGAGGATGTCCGAATCCTCATACAACCCCACTGACTCGACAGCATAGGAAGTATCAGCCGGTTTGAAGACGAGGATTGAACTCATCCATGAAACGAAGTATCGACGCCAAGGCAGCGCGAACCAGACCAACGCCGCGATCTGCAGTGCTACATTGAGACCGAACGCCACTTGATAGGCTTGGATGGACCTATGGCTATCATTTGCAGGCCATTGCTCCAAGATCAGGCCTGTCGCGTATTGTGCCAGAAATGCCCAACCAAAGTGCAAGACGTTCAAAGCGCCGTTGGCACGACCAGCAAGCTCCGGCGGAAAGTAATCCGCTATCACCGCGAAGCTGACCACGGTTGCCGTTCCGACGATTGCGACAACGGACCAGGGCAAGATGGACGGGAGAGGCGCTCGCAGGATCAAGGCTGACTCGGCTGCGATGAACAGCACTGCAACCATCGCTAATATCACCTCCGCACCGATTCCTCTGCGTTTGATGTGATGGACGGCCATACCGAACAACCAGGCACCGCCGCTCAGTACGACAGACATCATAAAAAGCTGTCTGACGAGACTTGCGCGATCAAACCCTTCTACTTCTATCAACCACGGCGACGCCCACAAGCCTTGCAGAGACCAAGATGATCCAATGCAAGTCGCCGATAACGGGGCCATTCGCCAGAACCGTCGATCGCTGAAAACTGAGCTCAGGCTGGTGGACGCTGTTGACAGGGCGATGCCTCGCTCAGGCACGACGACATAGATGAGAATGGCCGTCGCACCGGTAGCGGCCGCCAGGACCTCAAAGAGCTGCCGCCAGCCCATCCAGGCGAGCAGGTGCTCGACGGGAGCCGTGGCGGTCACCGCTCCTAGCGATCCCAGCATGATCATGTAGCCGTTCAGCAAGGCAACTCGTTCCCTGGGGAACCAAAGGACGATGGACTTCAGCCCTGCTGTGAGCGCCGCTGCCACGCCGAGCCCGATCATTGCACGGGCGATCAAAAGTGACAGGAAGTCGGTCGATACCGCAAACAGACCAGCGCCCACTGCTGCGAGCAAGAGCAAAACACTTTGGACGCGCCGCGGGCCAAAGCGGTCCAGCAGTACTCCGATTGGGATCTGAGCCGCCGCGAAAACCAGGAAATAGACCGAGGTAAGCAATCCGAGGTCGGCAGTCCCAAGCCCGGTATCCGAGCTGAGATGACTGGCGATCAAAGCGTTGATCGTCCGAAACAGGTACGAAAGATAGTATCCGGCAGCAAACGGGAGAAAAACGCGCGCGATTCGACGCCATGCTGTTGAGATTTGCATGCTGGCCCCTTTGCTCTCAGTCGCTCGAGCCGATAGCGCGTCCAGCTTTTGTCAGTTCGGCTAAATCGCTGCGGTCGTAGGCTGGCGTAGAAAAAGAAGGGCCGGCGGAAGGGCCTCCTACATGGTTCAATCAGGTCTCATCGGCCGGTTCCTGACGGCGGATATCTTCTGGAATCTCGCGCAGAAAGCTTTGCCCCTTTTGCAAACGGCGCCCGAGCGCCTCGACGAATCCTTCAAAGCGCTCCCGCCCCTTTGCCTGCGCGGCCGCCTGTGCGTCGTTGGGTAGTGGCGGCGTGATCGTCAACCAGAAGCGAATGAAGAGGGCCAAGGTCTCCGCCGTCAAACCAACGTCACGCTCCAGCCTCTGCATCTGACGGGAAAGCCGATCCAGGCGACGGGTAAACGCAGCTTCTCGCCTGTCCGCTCCGTCGGGTGAAAGAAAGGAGGCGACAGCTGCTTCCACGATCGCAGACCGGGAAAGCTTCTTGCGATCGGCAAGCTCCGAGATCTGTTTCAGAAGCTCTGGCGGGAAATAGACGTTCATTCGGTCGCGCATATTGCCTCAGAGCTCCATACCGTCATTCGGGTCCATGGCGACTTGACGCGCGACACCGCGCATCTGCTGACGCATAAGTCGAGACTTGCGGACCGAATCTTCGTCGTCGTCAAGCACGGCGGCAAATTCCTCGGCCGGCGTCGGTTCGGTCGTCTCCTTAGCGATCGCGACGTGATCGGGGAGTTCGGGCTCACGACGGAGCCCGCTGTTCGCCGTGTCTTCCTCGGCCTCCGCGGCTTTGTCAGTGGGACTTCCCGTCGGCATCGGTGTTCCGAGCGCTGACCATCCGTCCGTTCGCGATGACGGGCCGGCGCTCACCGGATCGGGCGGCGGCAAAACCCGCTCGGTGAACCGCCGATCCTCGTAGTAGCGGACCTTCTTCGCCCGGATCGGCGGCGTGCCCGCCACCATGACGATCTCGTCCATCGGCGGAAGCTGCATGACCTCGCCCGGGGTCAAGAGCGGCCTGGCCGTCTCCTGCCGCGAGACCATGAGGTGACCCAGCCAAGGGTTCAACCTGTGCCCGGCGTAGTTCTTCATCGCCCGCATCTCGGTCGCCGTGCCCAGCGCGTCGGACACCCGCTTGGCGGTCCGCTCGTCGTTGGTCGCGAAGCTGACGCGGACGTGACAATTGTCGAGAATGGCGTTGTTCGGCCCGTAGGCCTTCTCGATTTGATTGAGCGACTGCGCGATCAAAAAACTCTTGATGCCGTACCCCGCCATGAAAGCGAGCGCAGACTCGAAGAAATCAAGCCGCCCGAGTGCGGGGAACTCGTCGAGCATCATCAGAAGGCGATGCCGACGGTCGCGGGCGTGCAGATCTTCGGTCAGGCGACGACCAATCTGGTTCAGCACCAGACGGATCAGCGGCTTGGTCCGAGAAATATCCGACGGTGGCACCACGAGGTAAAGCGTCGTCGGGCGGCTATCTGCGATCAGATCGGCAATCCGCCAGTCGCAGCGACAGGTCACCTGGGCCACCACCGGATCGCGGTAGAGCCCAAGGAACGACATCGCGGTGGACAGGACGCCGGACCGTTCATTCTCGGATTTGTTGAGGAGTTCGCGCGCGGTCGAGGCGACCACGGGATGAGCACCCTGCTCGCCAAGGTGCCGTGTGGTCATCATCGCCTTCAGCGTCGCCTCGATCGGCCGCTTCGGATCGGATAGGAAAGCTGCGACGCCGGCCAAGGTCTTGTCGGCCTCGGCATAGAGAACATGGAGTATGGCGCCGACCAGGAGCGAATGACTGGTCTTCTCCCAATGGTTCCGCTTGTCGAGCGAGCCTTCGGGGTCGACCAGAACGTCGGCCACATTCTGAACGTCGCGGATCTCCCATTCCCCGCGCCGGACTTCGAGGAGCGGATTGTAGGCTGAGGACTTCGGGTTGGTGGGGTCGAACAATAGGACGCGGCCATGCCGCGAGCGAAACTCAGCGGTCAGTTGCCAGTTCTCGCCTTTGATGTCGTGAACGATGGCCGAGCCGGGCCAAGCCAGCAATGAGGGGACGACAAGACCGACGCCTTTGCCGGAGCGGGTTGGTGCAAAACACAATACGTGCTCCGGTCCGTCATGGCGGAGGTAGTCGCGGTCGAGCTTGCCCAGCACCACACCGTCCGGACCGAGTAGGCCAGCCGCCCTCACCTCCTCCCGATCAGCCCAGCGCGCCGAACCATAGGTCTCGACATTCTTGGCTTCACGCGCGCGCCAAACCGACATGCCGATGGCCACCGCGATCGAAACGACGGTCCCCGACGCCGCGATGAAGGCGCCTTCGACAAAGACGTGGGGTGCATAGGCGTCGTAGACGAACCACCACCAGAAGAAGACGGGCGGGTAATAAACCTTGAAGCCCGACAGTTCGAACCAGGGGCGCCCAAGCTCCGGTTGCCAGGCGAGCCGCCAGGCCGTCCACTCGGTTGCGCCCCAGATGGCCAGCAAAACGATCAGACCGACAACGATCACCTGTCCCCAGAGGATTTTGGTTCCGGACATCCCGAACGCCCTTCCGCAACAGAATTGGAGAGATTGCTAGAGGCCGAGGTCGCGCTTGCGACCAAAGTCCCATTCAATGCCACCGCCATCCTTCACGACGCCGGTGACGTGTTGGCCGAGCCTCTTTTCGAGTTCGCGCGACCAGGGCACGAGCTGGAAGCCGAGCCCATTATCGATCATGGCGAAGCGTCCCGAGGTGAGTGTCAATCGCTGGCGATACGTGCCCGCCAGATGCTCCCCGGAGTCAGGCTTCACGTAAGGCAGGTCGGTGTCGGCCGAGACTCTTGCGGCCACCTCGTCCAGTTCACGTCGGCGCAATGTGTTCAGGAGGTCGCGCTGCAAGGTGATGCGTTGGCCCTGCCTCCGCGCCAGGCCTTCCTGGATCAGATGCTCGGCACGGGCTTCCATGGCGTCGCGGGTCTCGCGGCCGAATCCGCTCATGGCGAGCGGCATGGGGTCGCGTTCGACCAGCCGATGGTCGAGCCAGGTCGCCCCTCTCGCAGTGGTCTGCTCACGGAGATCGAGATCGGAACGGGTGGCGAGCACCACAGTGGGATGAGGATCGCCGGCTTGACCGAAGCGTCGCACTTCGACGATGCCGCCGAGCGGTGGCGCCTGTTCAAAAGCCTCGACCCCTCGGAAGCGCACGTGATGCGCGCGTCCATCTGTTCCGTCGATCAGGGCGTAGGCCTCACCAGTCAGTTCGTCATGCAATCCACGGTCGACCAGTCGTCCGATAATCTGGGACGTCGGTTGTCCACCTTCGATGACGAAGTCGGCAACGCCGCGCGTGTCCCCACGCTCGGTAAAGGCGCGGTGCATGGTCTTGATGATGTCACCGCGCATGCCGAGATCGCGCAAGCTACGCTCGGCCTCGAGCCCGACCATCCATTCCCCGGCTGCGGCGGATGCGGCAAGGCCCATCTTCTCCAGGTGTTGAAGGCGACCGACCATCAGGCGCCGGATCTCGGGATCAGACTTGCCGGGATTCTCTGGACGAAGATCGATATAGCCGGTCTCATCTGTCGCCAGCCGGATCTCCCGATCGAGCCGCGTCCATCGTTCTGCCGTAACTTCCCTCTCCAGCGAATTGCGAATCTCGTGCTCCGGTTTTGGACCCAGTTCGATGGCGACCAGTTCCTCGGCGCGTGAGCGCAGGCCCTGGCTGATGTAGTCGCGGGAGATCACGAGATCCGTCCCCTCCTCGTCTACTCCCCGAAGGAGAAGATGGACATGAGGGTTGTCGGTGTTCCAATGATCGACAGCCACCCAATCGAGCCGCGTACCGAGATCGGTCTCCATCTGCCGGGCGAGATCGCGGGTGAAGGCCTTGAGGTCAGTCATCTCGCCGGCGTCCTCGGGTGAGACGATGAACCTGAAATGATGCCGGTCGTCCTTGCACCTTTCTGCGAAAACCGCACTGTCGGCGCGGTCGCTGCTGGCATCGAACATCTCGGCCCGCTCACCACTCCGGGTCACGCCGTCGCGCTTCAGATATGAGAGGTGAGCGGTTAGTGGTGCTGAACGAAAGGCACGTCCTTTGTGCCGAACCACACGCGCCTTCACCACAACGCGCCGCGCCGGGCTGAATAATCTGGCGCGGCTAAAGGCAAAGCGCCCACGCCCGAACGTCGAGCGCCCATAGGCCGCCGAACGCCTGCCAGTCGGAGTCTGCCCCGACGTGTGTCCCGCTTCATTCGCCGCCCGCAGCACCTGGTTGATGAAGCTCTTGGGCTTCGGCGCGCGAGTACTGCGGATGCGCCCAGGCCGAATACGCAGGTCGCTGTCGCCTGCCGTCATGGCAGAGCCCCCCAGAGATCAAAAGCGCTCACGGTGCCGAAAACGCCTTTGATTGTGTTCGTCAAAATGCGCGGCGCGGCACGCGCCCCGACCGACCGGCACGCCCGAACCCAAGCCATGTCAATGGCTTGCGGTTCGACCGGCGAGCCCCTTTTATCTCGCCGTCGTGCTGTCGTGCCGTAAGCGTCCGAATCCTGCACGACTTTCCGAGAGCGCGCTGTCGTTCCATATCGGGTTCCTTGCTGCATTGGAGGATCTCCGGTGGGTACGGAATATTTCAAGAACGAAGCGCGTCGTTCTTTTTGGTCGGTACACGTTGAAGCATGGCGGCGAAGCGGTCTCAGCAAGCGCAAATATTGTCGTCAGCATCGTCTAAATGGCGGCACATTCGATCGTTGGCTGCGGCATCTGATCGATGCTGAAACGCTGAAAATACGTGCGGAATTGCGTCGCGAGGAACGTCGGGAGCGGCTCCGCAAGAAGCGGAGTCCGGTGTCCAAGGACTAGCGCTGCAGAGCCGTCCAAGCGTTCCGAGCGATGCATGTTGAAGCGATGGGATGGTGCGGTCTGAGCATGCAGACTTATGCCCGGGCTCACGGCATATCGCAGCACAGCCTGAGGCGGTGGCGCGATCTGATCGACTCGAATGAGGTGGAAATCGACTGGCGGGCGCATCTTCATCCGAGTGCCCGCCCACCAATAAGCACTAGTGCTAGCAGCGCTGCTAAGCAGTCCGTCACCGGAACGCACTTGACAGATGCGCCAATCGCGGATCCGCCGAGCGATGGACGCGCCAACCGCCGTCGCTTCAGTGACGAGGAAAGCTCACGATCGTGCGCGAGTCCCATCTCCCTGGCGCCACCGCCGCCGAGATTTGCCGGCGCCACGGCATCGTCAGCAGCATGTTGTTCCGCTGGCGGGTCCAGTTCGGGTTCAACAAGAGTGCGGACGAAGTTGGCGGCTGTGAAGGTCGCCGGAGCGCAATCCGAAACGCTCGTCCTGAACGATCTGTTGCAGCCGCCCGACGGCATGACGGTTATCGAATTGGACGTTGGGCGTCGCGTCTTCGCACCGATCGACAGCGATCCGGATGCAGTCCGTCGCCGCGTTATTGAGCGGGAGAGCGCCCGATGATGGCCACGCGGCGCGCACTCGCCAAGCCGATCGTTGACAGCCTTCGCCTTTGGCTCGAGGTGCAGCTCCCGCAGCTGCCCGGCCGCGGCAGTCTCGCCGAAGCGATCCGGTATGCGCTGTCGCGCTGGGATGGATTGACCCGCTTCCTCCATGACGGCCGCATCGAGCTCGACACGAACCCTGTCGAGCGGGCGATCCGACCTGTGGCGCTCGGCCGCAAGAACCATCTCTTTGGCGGTAGCGACAGCGGCGGAGAACGATGGGCAATCCTCTGTTTGCTGATCGAGACGTGCAAGTTCAACGACGTTGAGCCTTACGCATACCTGCGCGACGTGCTGCAGCGTATGGGCGACGGACATCCCATCAACCGCCTCGGCGAACTTCTGACGTGGAACTGGAGCTCCGCGGGACCCGCCGCCAACGTCTGAGCAAGGCCAGACTCGCGCTAAACGACGAGACCGCGGGTAATTGCAATTGTCGTCCTTTGTAACGATATTACATGACGTTCCAAAATTGCGATGTGATGGGGTTATAGAGGTGACGCAGTCTTCCCGAGACGGGGCGGATGCCAAGCTGCTCTCCGAGGCGATTGCGGCGCTTCGTGAGTTGGTCTTACGCGCACAAGACGCCACAGACGAGTCGTTTGACGACGGCCATTCGGTTGATACTTGGAAGAGCAAGGAATTCCGTGCTGCGATTGAGCGTGCCGAAGCAGTGATCGCGAAGGCGGAAGCTGCCATAGCCAAGTCCAGCACGGAGTAGGGGTTATCTGAGTCGGTGCATTGCCGCCGGAGGCCGTTAGGCACGTCAAGGCCCGACGTCATGTGCAGCCCCCGGACGCATACTGCCATGCCTCCCCACTGCGCGCGCCTTTCCGCCCAGTCTTCTCCAGGCCGCGCTAATGCATGCGAGCTTGCGCATTCGCTCATCGCGAGCCTCCCGCGTCAGATCTCAGGACGAACAATCCTGTTGTCTGTGGCGCAATGGCCGAAATGTCGTGGACGGAGGCGGCCGTTGGAGCTCGGTTCGTTAGTCGCCCAGGCTGCAGCCGGGCCGCGGCCGTTGAACTTTCAGACCGCACAACGAAGAGCGCTCGTCCCGATGGCCACAGACTTGCAACTGCACCGGAACCTACAATATCGCCACCGATGATCGGCACTAGCCTCTGCAGATAGATCTGGGTTTCAGCGGGCAATGGACGGCCGGCGAGATGCTCTTCGTAGCGAGTAGGTCCTGCGTTGTAGGCCGCGAGGAAGCCCAGTGAACCGTACCGGTCGTGCAGCTCGCGAAGGTACGCTGTCCCAGCAAGAATATTGTCATGGGGATCGTAGGCATCGTCGCCAAGGTCGTACCGCAGACGTAGCTCTGCCCATGTCTTTGGCATTATCTGCATCAGCCCCATGGCACCTTTCGGTGACCTGGCACGCACGTCTTGGGCGCTTTCGACGTCCAGGACTGCGCGTATCCAGCGCACCGGCACGCCGAAGCGACGCGAGGCTCGCTCGACAAACTCCGCAAACGGATCGGCAGCTCGATGACTCGCTGAAGGCTCCGCGGGTCGCGTCTCGGCGGCAGCGGCGGCGTTACTCACGGTCAGCGCAATGAACAACAATACGACAGCGCGCAGGCTCCCCCCGAACAAACTCATGCGTGCCGCCGTGCTCGCGCCCGTCCAGGGTAAAGCCGCTTCGCGCTGGCCATTCGGCCGCCCTGGACCGCTGCTGCGCGCAACGGCCGCGCAAGCGTTGGTCGGGACGGAGGAATGGTGCAGCACTCGGCCGAACGGAGGAATGGCTGCTCGGAAACTCAATACGGGCACCATCAATCCTCCCAGGTCCACACCGGCCGCGCTCGGCCAATGACAGCCGATGCCGGCAAGAGCCCGAAATAGCGGCCATCCAGCGAGCTGGTGGACTGCCAATTCATGACAAAGAGTTCGCCGTTACCGACGACGCGGCAGCCCTGCCAGTTCGGCAGGGGACGACCACGGCCGTCGCGATCTCGGGCTTCACCCATTTCGATGGCATCAACCGAAATGGCGAGCCCGCTTCGGCAAACGGTCTGCCCGGGAAGTGCCAGCACGCGTTTGAGCATCGGCAATCCGGCAGGCAGATAGCCGTTCAGGTCGAGGAAGATCGCGAGCGGCTCCGGTGGCTGCACCGCGAGGAGTTCCGTAACGAATAGTTTGTCCGCCGGCTGCACACGATAGAGCCCGATCGGTACGCTCTCGGATGCATTCCAGATGTAGGCCGGCGTAATCTCCAGAACGATTGGTGCGAAAAGTGCGACGGCACCGCACAGCATCGTGGTCAACGTGTTGAGCCGCGGTGTCATCGCATCACCCTCTGCCGGTGAAGCCATGCCTGGTGGCGGGCTTTCGTGTAGGTGCGCGGGTTTTCGTTGACGGACAGGCGGTTGTGAACGTGATGCCAATGATCAGGCGCGACATCAGCCGGATCGATGCCCAGCGCCTCGATGGAGTCGGTCATCTGCAGCACCCGTTCTACTTTTGGCCAACCTGAGAGTCGCAACAAAATCGCTCCGCCGGGCTTCACATACGGCACGGTCGAGCAGCGCTGTCCCGCCGCGACCGCGCGCAATATGTCGATCCGCGAAATGATCGTGCCAAAGTCATTGGAGGTCCAACGGACGAACGCAAAGATGCTGCCGGGTGCAAATGACAGGACACGCCGGTGACGATCAATCTTCCGTTCTTCGACAACGCGACCAAACCGAATGCGATTTTCGATGCGCTTCTCGAGCCACAACACTTCCACTTCGGTGAGATCGCTCATGCCGCCGCTCCGTGAAGCTGGAACCGGAAGCCGTGAGCTTTGGGGTTGGCGGAGATCGTGTGCGACTTCTGAAAGCTAACAGGACTGACGGCCCGCCATTGCCAGTCGCCTCGAATGCGGCTTGTGGTCTCGTCCGTTAGAAGAAATCCGAAGGATTTCTGGTTAGTAAAGTTAGAGCGGCCGGAAAGCGCGGAGAAACAAGCTCTTAGGCTTGATTCTGGTCCCCGATAGCACGAGGATCGGGTCCCCGATAGCACGAGGGTTGCGGTCCCCGATAGCACGAGTTGATTCACAGGTTGTCCTCCGAATTTGGGATGAAACCGCGCCGGCGCAGGCGTGCCGTTAAGGGATCGACAGGCCTAGGCGCGAAGTTGAGCCGCTCGGCACCGTTCCGGTCGCGTGCGAGCACGAGCTGATAGCCGGGCAATGTCTGACGTTGGACGATTTGACGTACGTCGTAAGCAAAGTGCTTAAGCGGCGAGAGGATGCCGGACTTGGCATGGAGATGCACAAGATCAAAACTCCAGCCGCCGTCCTGCCGACCGCCGTGCTTGCGCACAAGGCGATAAAGCCAGCGCTCAAGCCCGCCCGTCAGCTCGAAATAGGCGCGGTCGATCGTCAGCACGAGCGCGTCATCGATGACGCCCGCATAGAACCAATCAGGGAGGATCAATTCGAGCCCGAATGGGCGGCCATTTGCATCGGCCGTTTCCTTCCACTCGTTGATCCAGGAGAACCGATGCCGCCGCCGTTCTGTTGGCTGGCGGATCGACGTCAGCACGGTCGTTGACTGCAGTCTGTCGAGACCCGCCTTCAGCCGGTCATAGTCACGCGCGCTGGTGCCACGGCCGACGAACGTCAAAATCTCGTAAGGCGTTGCAGCCATCAGGCGCGACGTCTTCAGGCCGGCGTCACGGGCTTCGACGATCTGGGAAGCGGCCCAGATCAGAACGTCTGCATCCCAGATGGTCGCCATGCCGTGTTTGGGCACAGCCTCGACCCGAATTGCGATCGCACCGGCACGGAAATCGATCGGCACGATCCGTTTGGTCTTTGCCAGCGAGAAGAACGGATAAGCCATCAGATCCTGCGCGTCGCGGGGCGCGAGATCGCCGGGCAGCGCCCGAAAGAGCTCAAGCTGATCCAGCTCGGAATGGTGTTTGCGCCGCATGGTCACTGCCTTCACGCGGCGATCAGCGGCGTTCCTGGCCCGCATACGGGCGCAGCACCGGATGCTTCTTGGCCGGCAGCACGGTCCCCTTCCCCGGGTCCGACGTCGACGTCTTGGCGCCGAGGTCGGCCCACGCTTTCAGGTCATCTACGGCGTAGACGACACGTCCGCCAATCTTTCGATACGTCGGTCCGGTGCCGTATGTGCGGTGCTTCTCTAGCGTGCGACCGGAGAGGCCAAGATAGCGCGCGGCCTCCGGGGTACGCAGGAAGCGCGGGGGTAGACCGGCCATCGGATCGGGCATTTGAGAACTCCAGGAGGACAGCGCACCACGCATGGCGGCGCCGGCGTGTGTGCGGTCATCATGGAGAAGCAAGTTCTCGGAGGGGGATGCCGAATTTGGAGGGGGTGGTTTTCGATACCCCTGAGCGGAAGGGCCATTCGTCCCTGAGTCCAGGCCGCAGAAATTTGCGGTAACCACCGCGCATCAACGCGAGGCCGCTTTGCACCAGGCGGATCGTTCGATTACGCAGATCATGGGTCTTCCAGGCGCGATCGGGGACGCGCTTCTTGCCGAACAGCGCTTCAGCGATAACGCGATAGCTAGCGCCCGCGCTGTGCGCGTCGAGCGCACGGATCGCAGCACTCAAGCGCTCGCGCCGCTGTTTTGATAGTTGATGAAAGGCAGGACGTGGCGAGCGTCCATTGATCGAGCGCCACAGGTGCCGGGCTGCCTAGGCCCGCACTTCTAAATCGCCGTCAAACGGCAGTTCGACCGCATATGACGCGTCGAGTACCGGCGCGTCTTTGGACCAAATGCGGTGGTCCTCAGGTCGAAATACATACTATAGGAGATAAACCTCATAGTATGTAAAGACGCAATTTGCGCCGATGGACATGCGCAAGTTGCTTGGTCGGAATTTCGCAAGACTACGGAAGCAGAAGCGCTTCACGCAGGAGAAATTCGCCGAAGTGTCCGGATTTACCCAACAGTATATCAGTGACTTAGAGCGTGGCCGTCGCAATCCAACTGTCGTCACTCTATTTGAGCTCGCCAGCACGTTGGGCGTTAGTCATGTCGATCTAGTCCTCCCAGATGAAGAGGCACGAGACGAACGGCCAAAACCTGGCAAGCGGCGGTGATTGAGCTGCAAATCGCACGCTATGCCCCTCCGGGCCGGCCCCTGGGGCGTTTGCGACGCGGACGAATGCAGTGTTGCGGCTGAAAACGCGACAAGCGAGCTAGGTAAGAGCTGCACGGCTCGATGCGCGATGCACGGACTGAGGGCGGGCTTTAGGAAGCCCCGCCCGATCTGTTCGGGCGGGGCTTGATTGAGCGAGCTTACTCGCCGTTCTTGCGCGGCCGCGACCACAAGAGCGTGTAGCCTTCGCCGCCTTCGTCGTCGAAGAGGTTCGCGTAGATCGGCGCGTTGAACGAAGGGTCGTCGAGCTTGAGCGAGAGGTAGTCGCGCCCCTCTTCGGAACGCTTCGACCACGCTGCGCCGATCTCGGCCCGGCCCACGTAGATGCGGTAGCTGGGCGCGTTCTCGTTCGAGCGGTTGGTTTCGGCGACGATGCGGACGCCCTTAGCTTGCAGGCTCAGGGTGACGATCTCGCCCTGGAAATCGTTGCCGACCTTCTTGAAAGAACCGATGTTAGCCATGTCACTTCTCCTGTTGTATTTCGAGCCCGCGACCACCGCGGCCTCGATGGCGATGGACAGGCCGAGGACGATCGGCGACGCACCCGCTCGCGGGCCGAAGCGCAGCGGAGGACGCCGTTGTTGCGACTTTCTTGCCTCGCGAGGAATGGGCGTAAGCCCAGGGGAAGAAAGTCGCATCAACGGCGTTGCGGCTCAGACGATCGAGGCGAAGCCGGTCTTCGGCCAGATCAAGCCATCAAAGAGGCCACGTGCGTCCGCGTGCTGAACCGCGATCTCGGGAGAAGACTTGCCGAATCTCGGTTGAACTGCACAAGAGGTTGAAACGTTTCGGAGGAGAAATAGAAACAATCTGCCGCAAAAGGCGGTATCGTCCCCGATAGAACGATCGAGGGGCTGCGCGCCGCACCACCGCATCTACGTGGGCCGGACTCAATTGGACCGACTTGGTCGAAGCGCACCGAAGAGGGGCGCGACTACCTCTCGCTCTAATCACGCTGACCCCGCGTTCAACGCGCCGATCTACGTGAACCTGTTTGAAGGTGAGGAAGGCGAGGAAGGATCATCCCTCGTGCGTGGCGACCGTGAGAACGGATTGAGACGATTGCTTCACCAGCCCGGCCGGCTGAACAGGCGCGTCTCGGCAAAAACGGTCAAGCGCGTCAACGCCGTGCCGCCAATGCAAACCGCGCCCAGGCAAGCGAAGGCCTCACGCCAAACCAGCGACGGCATCCCGATCTGCGATAGCGCGAACACCACATGATAGCCGGCGACGGCGGCGGGAACAGCGAATGATGTCGCGATCGCGATGCGCAAGGCCGGGGACCGTGTAACAGCAACGGCAACCTGGCCGAGGACGAGCGTCAGCGCACCGCCGGCCGTTGCGATAAGCAGCGCGCCAATGAGGCCGGCGCCGCTCTGAAACGCCGTCATCCCGATACTCAGTGCGACGAAAAACGGCAGGGCATACACAGCGAGTGAGAAGATCGCCCAGCAGAACAGGCCAATGCCAAGTGTGTTGAGAACAAGCCCAAGGGGGAGCATGGTGGTGGCTCCGTGTGCATAGATGTACCAGTCGCGCCTTCCACCACCACCGCGGCGCAGGCCTGGATATGAGACTGGAAGGAGGCGGAGTTGCGGCGTAGGCAATTCCGCCTCGAAGGCGTGGGATCGAGAAGACGGTGTTCACGCGCCGCGGAACCTCCAGACGGGGATGCCGAGCCGCTTCGCCTTGTCGGCGAGGTTGTCCTGGATGCCGGTGCCCGGGAAGTGCATGACGCCGATCGGCAGGAGTTCGAGCATGGCATCGTTGCGCTTGAACGGTGCTGCCTTGGCATGTTTCGTCCAGTCGGGCTTGAAAGCGATCTGCGGCACCTTGCGGGTGACCGCCCATTTGGAGGCGATCAGTTCGGCACCTTTCGGTGAGCCGCCATGGAGCAGTACCATGTCGAGATGCTTGGCGTGAATCTTGTCAAGACGATCCCAGATGAGGTGGTGGTCGTTGAAGTCGAGCCCTCCGGTGAGCGCGATCTTCGGCCCTGACGGCAGCATGACCTCCGTCTCGGCTCGGCGCTTGGCCGCGATGAAGTCGCGGGAGTCGATCATCGCTGCGGTCAGCGTGCGGTGGTTCACCAGCGATCCCGATCGGGGGCGCCAGAATGAGCCGGTGTGTGTCTCAAACCGCTCGATGGCCTGGTCACGGAAGAGTTCCAGGCAATTGCGGCGCTCGATCAACGTGATGCCTTCGGCCGTGACACGCTCGAGTTCGACCGATCGCACTTCGGAGCCATTCTGTTCGCGTTGGCTTTTCTGCTGCGTCCGTTCGTTATCGTCCAGTTGGCGTTGAATGCGATCGACGGCTCGATGAAACAGGTTGACGGTCGACCAAAGCAGATCGTCAAGGTCCGGCTCGAGGCGTGTGTCGCTCAACGTCGCGACCAGGGCGTCGAAGATATCGGCAACGGCCCCGGCGACGATTTTGCCTTCAGGGAGCGGTCGTGGATCGGGCTGGTCGTCGAATGGGCGGTAGCCGAAGAGCTGCAGTTCGGTGAGGACGTTGTCAGTTGGAGAAGAGGTGTGCGGTGGTTCGATGTCGTCGTGATCGGTCATGGCGGAGAGTCCTTTGCCGGATCGGCCGCGCCCATCGCGGCCTTCGTGGCGATCACTCAGACGGCGGGCGGAGCGGGCCAGAACCCGGAGCGGCGCGGAGGGCCGAAGCGGCAGCGGAGGATGGCGGAGGCCGGCTATTTTGCTTCGCGATGCAAAGCGCGCCGCCCAGATAGATAACGTGTCTTCCGATTGCCGGCGCGCGGCGGAAAATAGCCGGTCGCAGCCATTGCCGGCCCGAGCCGCTTGCCGTCCGATCGCCCTCTAGAAGGCCGTGGTCGCGTCCTCTTCCGGCATTGGTCTCGCGATAGCCGACCGATGAACGTCGATCGAACACCGGAGCTATTCCGCAGCTACGTCCACGAATGCAGGAAGCGAACGACGTCTTCTGGTACGAGTTGAAGTCGCAACGCTGCTCTGAGGGGCTCAAGCCCGAAGATGTGCAGATCTTCGTTGAAGTCACCGGACCGAGGCGACAATGCAATCGCTTCAACGCCGGCGTCTGCCGCGCGCTGGGTGAGAATGGCCTGTACGGCATCGCCAGCGGCGTCGGCATCGCGGGCGATATAGAGACGACGCAGGCTCGATGGCAGCAACATTGCAGAGAGGTGATTGGCCGAGAGCGCAGCGGTCATGGGCAAGGTCGGCAGCACGTAGCGCAGCGACAGCATGGTCTCGATCCCCTCGCCGGCCGCAAGCACGTCGTCCACCACACCGAAGCGAACGGCGTTGCCGAGCAGGTCGCCCATGGCCCGCCGTGGCGTGTCGATCGGAGCCTTTCCAAGCCGTATGCGATCAAAACCGTCTGGATCGAGCCAGGTGCGGTGCACACCAGTCATCCTTCCCTCGAGGTCCGTGACGGAGGCAATCATCGCCGGCCAGGTTTCGGTCGGTAGATGCTCGTCCGGCCGATAGTAGCAACGAGGATGGAAGCGGAGGCTGCCACCATGGTGGACGTTGGCTATTCCGCGACGCTGCAAGTACGTCTCGGCTACCGTCCCTTCAATCGGGCTGGACATCGCAAAGAGCCGACGTGCCGCCTCTTGTGATCCGGCCGGCGCTGACGAACGAACAGCTTTCGGAGCCGATTGCTGCTCGGGACGAGGTAGTTTCAGAAAGCGCCTCGCCTCTTCGGCCACCTCGCGGAAATCATGCAAGCCCCGGCTTTCGCGGATGATGTCGAGGAGATCGCCATGTTCCCCGGTTGCGGCATCGGTCCACTTGCCGGCGGGGCCCTTCGCCGATTCCTGGAGGCGCACGAAGAGCGAGCGGCCCGGCGTGTTGTGGACGTCGCCGACCAGCCAGTACCGCCCCGCCCGCTTGCCATTGGAGAGATAGTGTCGGCACACCGCCTCGGCCTCGCGGGCGAGCCGGTCTGCCAGTTCGGAGGCATCGCGGGACATCACGCGGCCTCCCGATCACCGATGCGCACAATCGGATAGCTGTCGAGCACCTTCGACAGGATCTCGATGCCGCTTGTGTCCGTCGGCACGAACATGCGCAGCTTCCAGGAGATGATCTCCCCAAAGAGGCCGTAAGCCCGGAGGCGATCGCGCATCGTATCGTTGAAGCCGGACAATTCGATGCGGTATGCGCCCATGACCCGGACGCGGCGAAGCTGGAGCTCCTCCGCGAGATCGAGGACAGTTCGTCCCTCCATCAGCGCGGCAAAGGCAGCGTCCGGGGTCAGTGCGGGTGCGCCCGCCGCAAGGACGCTTGCGACCCAGATCGCAGAGACCTTGCGGCCGATGATGCGTTCGCCCGCATCGGTCTGAAGCCGATAGACGCGGGTCGATTCGTTCGGCAGCTGCTTCCAGATGGGTAACAGCAAGCCTGCCACAACGTGGATCGTGCTTTCGGTGAACGCTGGGATCTCAGCAAGCTCCGCCAGCCAGGCCGCAGCGAAGCGCTCACGGTCCGCTTCGAGCCAATGGCTTTCCGTCATCATGCTTAGGGGGACCCTGTGCTGCTCCATCGGCCGGATCAGGCTGACGCGCCGCTCAATTTCGCCGTCATCGAGCATGACGCTCGCCGCCGCGACCTGCACCGCAGCTCGCCCCGAGCGTTCATTGATCAACGGGACAGCCTGACGATCGGAAAGATGAGCAAAAGCGTCATCCAGACTCACCGGATGATTGCGCTGACGTTGGGTGATCGTGAGCAGCCGGGTCTCGGCGCCCGTGCCCGAATGGACATAGATCGTCCGCCGGTCGGTGACGACAAAGCTTTCAGCGCGTAGCGTTTCCAGCCCGACGTCGTAGATGCCGGACGCGACCGCGCCCTCGATCCGAGCACTCAACAGCTGCTCGAAGGCAGTGAACAGGACATTCTGAAGGTCGATGGTAAGAGCCAGCAACCTGTTCAGGAAGGTCGTGATCGGCGGCAGGTCATCCCTGAGCCCATTGGTATCCATCAGCTTCAGGCCGGTCGCATCCTCAAACCTCTCAAGCGTGCATCCCTCGACCTTGCCTCGCGCGAGCAGCGTGTAGAGCTGACGCAACGCATCACGTCCGTACTGGCTTTCGAGGTTGTCCTCGGGCCGGAACAGGCCCTGCCCTCCGGTCTGGCGCTGGCCTCGCGTAATGGCCCCCAACGTGTCGAGCCGGCGGGCAATGGTGCTGAGAAAGCGCTTTTCGGCCTTCACGTCGGTCGCGATGGGGCGAAATAGCGGTGGCTGCGCCTGGTTGGTTCGGTTGGTGCGGCCGAGGCCCTGGATCGCGGCGTCGGCCTTCCAGCCGGGCTCGAGTAGGTAATGGACCCGCAACCGGCGATTCCGGGCCGACAGTTCCGCGTGGTAGCTCCTTCCCGTACCGCCCGCGTCGGAGAACACGAGGATGCGCTTGACGTCATCCATGAAGGCCGAGGTCTCCGCGAGGTTCGCCGAGCCGGCTCGGTTTTCGACCACCAGCCGGTCGCCCTTGCGAACGATGCGGCGCGAGCGGCCGGTCACCTCGGCGACCATGTCGGTGCCAAAGCGCTGCACGACCTGATCCAGCGCGCCAGGTACCGGCGGCAATGAGGCGAGCTTCTCAATCAAACGGTCGCGGCGCGCGACGGCTTCGCGGCTCTCGACCGGCTGGCCGTCGCGATAGACAGATCGGGAGCAGAGGTTGCCTTCCGAGTCGCTAAAGGGCTCGTAGAGCTGCACCGGGAAGGAATGGGCGAGATAGTCGAGGACATACTCGCGCGGGGTGATGTCGACCTGGACGTCGCCCCATTCTTCAGTCGGGATCTCGGCGAGCCGGCGCGCCATCAGTGCTTCTCCCGTCGACACGATCTGGATGACCGCGGCGTGTCCAGCCTCAAGATCTTTCTCGATCGATCGGATCAGCGACGGCGTCTTCATCGATGTCAGGAGATGCCCAAAGAAGCGCTGCTTGGCGCTCTCGAAGGCGGAGCGGGCGGCGGATTTGGCCTGCCCGTTCAGCGTCCCAGTTTCGCCGGTGATGTTGGCCGCTCGCATCGCGGCGTCGAGGTTGTTATGGATGATACCGAACGCATCGGCATAGGAGTCATAGATGCGAACTTGCTCGGGCGTCAGCTGGTGTTCGACGAGCTCGTACGCGACGCCCTCGTAGGACAATGAGCGAGCCGCATAGAGACCGAGCGCCTTGAGGTCGCGTGCCAGCACCTCCATGGCCGCGACGCCGCCCTCCTCGATCGCTTCGACGAACTCGGCACGCGTGGCAAACGGGAAGTCGGCGCCGCCCCAAAGGCCGAGGCGTTGGGCATAAGCGAGGTTATGAACCGTGGTGGCGCCCGTCGCCGACACATAAACCACGCGTGCATTCGGCAAGGCGTGCTGAAGCCTCAGGCCCGCGCGCCCCTGCTGAGAGGCCGCCTGGTCGCCGCGCTCGCCCTTGCCCCCGACCGCATTCTGCATGGCGTGGCTCTCGTCGAAGACGATCACTCCGTCGAAGTCGGAGCCCAACCATTCGACGATCTGCCTGACACGCGAAAGCTTTTCGCCCCGCTCATCGTTCCGTAGCGTGGCGTAGGTGGTAAATAGGATGCCATCCGAAAGCCGGATCGGGGTGCCCTGGCGAAACCGCGACAGCGGCGTAACGAGCAATCGCTCCATGCCGAGCGCGGACCAGTCGCGCTGCGCGTCCTCGATGAGTTTGTCGGACTTGCTGATCCAGACCGCGCGGTGGCGGCCCTTGAGCCAGTTGTCGAGCAGGATCCCTGCGACCTGCCGCCCCTTGCCAGCGCCGGTGCCATCGCCCAAGAACCAGCCTCGGCGAAAGCGGACGGCATTCTCTGCATCGTCGTGAGCTGCAGCCACGACGTCAAAGGTCGCGTCGATCGTCCAGAAGCCAGCGAGAAACTCAGAATGCGCTTCGCCGGCATAGGTGATGCTCTCGAGCTGCGCGTCCGACAGAATTCCATCTGCCACCAAGCTCGAAGGCAGGTGCGGCCGGTAGGACGGCTTCGGCGGCGCAACGGAGGCCATCGCCGCCGACTGCACGAGTTTGGTCGGGTGTGCGCACGATCCGGGAATACGGATCGATTGCAGTCCGTATTCCTCATAAAGCGCGTCGGTAAGCCGAGCACCTTCCGGCCGCGACCATTCGACCGCCTCGTACGCAAGTTCGACGCCTTCTGGTGCAGCGGCTATTGAAGAAGACGATGAGCGCGGTGCGACGGCGCTGGTCGGTCGCGACATCGCTGGCCGTTCGATAGCAGCGACCTCCGATGGCGTGGCGACGGGCAACCTCGGAGGCACATGCTTGGTCACCCAACCAAGCAAGGTAGCGACATCGGCCGCCATTCCTGGCGAGGCAAGAAAAGCCATCGGATCGGCAGCAGGCAGCTTGTCGATCACAAGCAGCCTTGTGTCCGTCTGAGTCCCGTGCTTGGCGTAAACGGCGCCGTCGATCGCCGCAGAAAACACCACCCGCCCGCGTTCCTGCAGCCGCACAAAGGCGTCTCGCCATGCTGGGTTATCCGGCGCGAAGCTGGCGCCAGTGATGGCGACGAGGCGTCCACCGTCGCAAAGACGCGCGAGCGCTGAAGTGATGTGACGGAGAGCCGCATCCGCCATCCGTCGATCGACATTCGCCACCGCGGAGAACGGCGGGTTCATCAGAACGACGCTCGGCGCGACACTCACGTCGAGGTGGTCATCGATCTGAGCAGCATCGAACCGCGTGACGTTAACGCCCGCGAATAGATCCTCGAGCAACCCCGCCCGGGTCTCGGCCAACTCGTTCAACATCAAGGCGCCCCCGGCGAGCTCTGCAAAGACGGCGAGCAAGCCCGTCCCCGCGGAAGGCTCCAGAACGCGATCGAGCGATGTAATGCCGGCTGCAGTGCATGCGACCAGTCCCAGCGGAATGGGCGTCGAGAATTGCTGAAGCGCCTGGCTGTCCTCGGAACGCCGCGTGTGGGTCGGCAGGCAGTTCGCGACTTTCGCTAGCATCGGCAGCATGGCAGCCGTCGAGCCAGCCCTGGCCCGTATGGCCGGTCCGAACTTGCGAAGAAACAGAACGGTTGCCGCCTCGCAGACATCATAGGCGGTCTTCCAGTTCCAGGCGCCGGCCGCGTCGGAGGCGCCGAAGGCAGCCTCCATGGCGCTACGCAGAACAGCGGCATCGATGCGCCGGCCGAGTTCGAGCTCGGTCAGGAGCTGTCGCGCGGCCCTGACAGCGGCGGAGGTGAAAGTTGCAGCGGCGCGCAACGAAAGCGGCGCGGCGGCAGCGCCGCCGGCGAGAGATTCGGTCATGGCAGGGTTCTTTCGGAGAGCAGGAAGGGGTCGGACCGCCAGGCGCTCTCCTTTGACCCCGACGGCTCAAACCCGTCCCGGCCCGGCTCTCCCTCTCAAGCCTCGCTCAGAAGAATGGGGACTGGCGCTGTGCACCGGTCCCCGCGCTACCGCGGGACGGCTGTGCCATCCCGCTCCATGATGTCACTCAGCCGCGTCGAGCTGTTGCGAATCTTCGTCGCTGCCGTTTGCGGGATCCTCCTCATGGGCGAGGAATTCTGGCAGCGCACCCGCTTCGCCCTCCTGCTCCACTGGCGCCGCATCGGGATCGACGAGACGCAGCGGCTCCGGCAACCAGCCCGAGCCATCCAGAAGGCGCTCAGCCTCCTTGGCCATGTCAGCCTTCTTCAGATGGCGAGGACTCGCCTTTGGCCTCCCGCACGGCCTCCAGAATTCGCGGTTTGGTGACCCGGCCGAGATAGTTGTCGCGGAGGGCTTCCACCCTGCCTGAACCATGTCGAGCCCGACCGCCCGCGCCAGCACATCAGCTTGGTCGAGACGCGTGCGGACGCCGTGGGCTGAGACCGGCCCTGATTGTAGCGATTGGCCGGCTCACAGACGGCATTGACCGCAAATGACGCACAGTGGGCGAACAGCCGTGCCTGTGCACCACCATCGAGAGCCGTCAGCGTATCCCAGAGATCGTTCTCGCTCTTCGGCAACCGCGCCTTCCAGGCCTCGTGCCGCGCCTCGACAGCTTTGGCAGAGACGCTTTCCCTCAGCCCCGGAGCTTGGGCGGGAAAGTTCGGCGTGCGAAGGCCGATCTCAAGACAGCTCCCGGACGACGCGAACCGGTAAAAGGCCGTCAGCACGAAGTCATGCAGCACCGCCTGGAACGCGACCGCAGGATTTTCTGCCAGCGCATCGCGCAATGCCAGCGTCCGATGCGCCGTCAGCTCGGTGATCAGCCGATCCGGCAGAGGCTTGGCCGCGTCTTCATCATCATCCTCGGCATCGGGAGCACTGCCTGCGACCGCGATGACCGTGCGCTGGACGGAAGGGCCCTCCTCTTGACCTTCGCTCGACGACACGTCGGCGTCCTGCCCGACATGAGGATCAGTTGCCAGCACCTCGTCCTCTGGCCGGAGGTAACCCCGGTCCACGGAGAGGCGCCCTTCGGAATCGATGCTTATGAAGACACCAGCTCGGGCGATCTCCGTCGGTTCGTAAAGCATCGGCCGGTTTTCGAATGCCGCCAGTGCCGACTCGATTTCGCCGAGACGCTGATCGACCTCGTCGGGCAATTCATGGCAATCCTGGCAATCGGACTCAAGTTTAGCCTGCTCGGCGGTGAGAGCATCGATGGTGGCCTGCTCCTCAGGCGAGAGATCGACAGGTTTGCCTTCGATTTCTCTTAGGCCCTGAGTGTGACCGTAGGAGAATTCTACGGCGACGGAGATCCACTTCCAGCCTTCGGCCGCAATCGCCTCAGCTTCGGCTTTGAGCTTTTTGGTTACGAGGCGGTCGAGCAACACGACGTCCTGCAGCCAGCCGCCGTCGTCGTGCTCGAATAAATCCCGCAGAACACCGCCACCCGCGTGCTGATAGGTATCGAGGCCCACAAACTGCGCCCGGCGATCGGACCCGCGCACGGTGTTCTCGGTGAGCAGCCGGCGGATCTGGTAAGGCTCGTCATAACCAGAACGGCTGACGTTCTCCCAGACTTGCTCCTGGCGGGCGTGATCGGCTGTGACCGAGAACACCGTGAGCTGCTCGAGCGTCATGCCTTCTTCGGCATAGACCTCATGCAGCTTCGGCGACACCGACGCCAGCCGCAGCCGCTGCTTGACGATCGCAGGGTTCACGAAGTGCCGGGCGGCAATGTCTTCTTCGCTCATGCCGAGGCCGCGGAGGATCTGAAAGGCCCGAAACTGATCAAGCGGATGCAGGCCGACCCGCTCATCGTTCTCCGCCACCGAATCGTCCTCGGCGATGCCCCCTTCGCGAACGACGCATGGCACCGCTTGCGTCTTCGACATGCGCTTCTGTTTCACCAGGAGCTCGAGAGCGCGATAGTGCCTGCCGCCCGCGGGCACCTCGAACATGCCGGTCTCGTTGCCATCTGTATCAACGACGGCCCGGACACTCAGACTTTGCAGAAGCGTACGCTGCGCAATGCTCTCGGCTAGCTGCTCGATCGAGACACCGGCCTTGACGCGGCGAACGTTCGACTGGCTGAGTACGAGCTTGTTGAAGGGAATGTCCCGGGAAGGCGACAGCGTGATCTTTTAAACGGCTTTCGTCATCTTGGCTCTCCACGACGGGCGGCCGAAAGACTCTCTCTCGGCTACCAACCCGTCGCAAACGGCCTCCCCTCCTCTCACTCTCGCGCGGCCACGAGGCCAAGCATCACGCCGCCTCATGATCGGCCACAACCGAATCCAGCGACGCGGGCTCAATGGACCCGGGAACGAAGCCGAGCAAATAATCCGCGGCCTTGCTCGCCTGCGAAGCGGCACGCACGATGGCCCGATTGTCTTCGCGCAGGACTTCAAGCCAGGAGCCGATATAGTCGGCATGGCGCACGGTCGGGACGATCCCGAGCGATGCGCAGCTGAATGCGGAACTCAACTCGGCAACCAGTTCTTCGAAGGCATATTTCTTGGTACCGTAGCATCCGCTCTGGTCGCGATTGAGACGCGAGAGGTGCCCGGTCGCATGACCGAGTTCATGCAAGGCCGTACGGTGCCAGTTGATGGGTTCGAAATAGGCCTGCGGCGGCGGGACCTGAACATAGTCTTCGGTTGGTGCGTAGAATGCGCGATCTCCACGGATCCGAAATGGAATTCCGCTGGCCTTGATCAGGGCGTCGACCCTGGGTTCGATGAGGCCAGCCGGCGGGGGCGGCGCAGCGGCGGCGATGCCATCGGGCAGTTCCTCACACTGATCGATGTTGAAAACGGTAAATCGTTTGAGGAATGGAATTGCCTGCGCGTCCTCGCCGGTCTCAGCGGCGCGTCGCTTTTCGTCATTCGGCACGAAACGATCCGCGTAGACAACGGTGGTACCGCGCTCTCCTTTGCGAACGTGACCACCAAGCGAGAGCGCCTGGCGGAAAGTGAGCCAGCTTTGCCCGGTGAATCCGCGTTCGATCACCGCTCCCCAGAGAATGAGGATGTTCACGCCACTGTATTGCCGATTGGTCGACGCATTTTTCGGCATGGCCAGCGGCGCTTTCGCCGCGGCCGTACCCCAGGGCTGGACCCAGGGCACGCGGCCGGCCTCGAGCTCGGCAATGATCTTGTCGGTGATTTCGGTATAGAGGTTCGCCCGGGCCAGCCCGGCGCGCGCGCGAGCAGTAGGGTTTGACATCGCGGGTCTCCGCGACGGGCGCCACGAGCCTCTCTCGCAGCTTGTAACCCGTCACGGAAAAACCCAGCCTGCACTCTTACTCTCAGCCCTTGCGCCATCTACCGAGGGCCGCAGGCCCGATCAGGCGTGCGCCCAAGGACGCATCGCCTGGAAAATGGCACCCGGAGAGCGTGAGCATAGCGACCCGAAGGGGCACGCGGGTCCGAGTGCAGCGACGAGACCGGTTCAATAGCGGCACCCGGGAACGGGGCAGTGATAGCGATCGCCGCAGGCGAGCCCCTTTCCCGAGTGCCCCCGGCGAGGAGCACCAAAGCTCTAGCGCGAGGGATCGAAGCCGCAAGGCGCGCGCCGTAGAGGCGTGGAGAAGAAGGGAGTGTTCGAAAGAATGGAGCCTGCTGGTTATGGCTCTTACTTGCCCGGCTTACCGGTGTCGGAAACGACTGAAACCTCGAAAGGGGAACGGGACCAGAGCATGCCGGGAAACGTCTCGAAATCGGGCGCCGCAGCCCGGTGGAGAGTACAAAGTAAAGGTATGCATGGTGAAAGCTGTATTGCCTGAATCCCAGTTTCCAGTTGCCAAAGGGCTGGCCGTAGCGAACGCGGCTGACACGCTATGCCACGCGGGGCAGATCGCACCTCCCAGTGCGAACTGCCACCAGTCCGCGTGGGACGACCACCGTCAGTGGGTCAAGGAGACGAACGGGACACCTAAACATGCCGTAACTCCCCACACACGTAACTACGGGATCGCCTACAGCAGGCTCTTTCGAGAACCTGTATGGCGACGGAGCCGTCATAGTACCCAAATGCCCGACGTAATGGCCGGGACAGCCGCCGCGAGGTGGACGATCATGCGTATAAGGCCGGGTGACCGGACCGAAAGCGCCTCCGATCGGGGGAAGGACGATGCCGTTAACAGCGGCATTTGCAGTATGCGTAGAAGAGATTCTTCGACGGAGAGGTTCTGCTGATGCAGGCCGCTACTATCCAGAGAAGGATTGAATCACTGCCGACTTTGTCGCGGTCGGGTAAGCGCGTAAATGGCCTTCACCGCCTGATGAGATCTCCGCATCTCTTCGAGCGGGCCTACGAAAAGGTCTCCCGCAACAAGGGAGCCCTGACGCCCGGTGTAGATGGCAAGACCTTCGACGGCATGTCGCTGGCGAAGCTTGCCGATATTGCCAGGCGCGTAGCAGAGGGTACTTATCGCTTCCGGCCAGTCCGGAGGGTTTATATCCCAAAGGACAACGGCAAAACACGACCGCTGGGTATCCCCACGGTGGAAGACCGGCTCGTCCAGGAGGCGGTCAGGATATTGCTCGAAGCGATCTACGAACCTGTGTTCCTCGATGAGTCGCATGGGTTCCGCCCGGGCCGATCCTGCCATACCGCTCTCAAGACCATCAAGAAGACATGGACGGGTTGTAAGTGGCTAGTCGAAGTGGATGTGCGTGGGTTCTTCGACAATATCGACCATGACATTCTGCTCGAGCTTCTGAGAAAACGGATCGATGACGATAGGTTCATCGGCCTGATCGAAGGAATGCTCAAAGCAGGTTACATGGAAGATTGGGTCTACGGACGCACGTACAGTGGTACGCCACAGGGCGGCGTTGTCTCGCCCTTGCTCGCCAACATCTATCTGCATGAGCTGGATCAGCAAATGCAGACAATGAAAGCGGACTTCGACAAAGGCCGCGTGCGGCGTCCATTCCCGCGCTATGCCGCGCTGGAACGGCGCGTGCTCCGTCTCCGCCGCAAAATTGAACGGCTCCGTGCCGACGGCGCGGATCGGGCTGAGATCGACGCTGCATTTGCAGAGATCAAAGCCGTCAACAAGGACAGACGGAAAGTACCTTCCGTCGATCCGATGGACCCCAACTTCAAAAGGCTCCGCTACTGCCGCTACGCCGACGACTTCCTCATCGGCGTGATCGGGAGCAAGCGGGAAGCGTGTGAGATCATGGCGGGCGTCGAACAGTTCTTGACGCACGCCCTGAAGCTCGCCGTGTCGCCCGAGAAAAGTGGAGTTCACGCCGCTTCAAAGGGAGTGACCTTCCTCAGCTATCGCATCTCGACATACACATCCTACGGGGCTGGACGGAAAACCAGCCGCACGGGACCGGACGGACGGACATGGCGCGTCCTACGCCGCCCGACCACCGACAATGTCAGCTTGCGAGTGCCGCGGCAAGAAGTCACCAAGTTCTGTAAGCGACACGGCTATGGCGACCTCGCCAGGAAGACTGGCCGTCATCGCGCACAGTTCCTTGTTACCAGCGACGTCGCAACCGTCCTCGCCTATAACTCAGAGTTCCGTGGATTCGCGAACTACCATTCGTTGGCCGACGACATCAAAAGCGCCTTGGGACTGTTGGAGCTTGTCGTGTTCCGCAGTGCCGTGAAGACGCTGGCGATGCGACATCGGACGACGACAGCGAGAACCATGAGGCGTCTGTGGAATGGGACGGACTACGAGGTTAGCTCTGTAGTTCGTGGCAAGCTTCGCAGCATCAAGCTGTGGAGACTGAAGCATCTCACTCAAACCTTCTGGCCGAGTCCTATTGTGGACAACGTCACGGCAGGCGCGTGGTGGGTCAAAAACCCAAATGATCTGATCGACCGACTTAGCGCTCGCAGGTGCGAAGCGTGCGGCGGTACGAGCGGACCATTTGAGATGCATCACCTCCGCCGCGTAGGAGATCTGCGAAGCGTGCTGGCGGTTTGGAAACAGTCCGGTTGGCGGCGCAAGACTATTGTCCTGTGCCCGTCATGCCGAACAACCGTTTCTGGTCGAAAGCATGCGCGTACGGAAAGCCGTGTGCATTGAAAGGTGCCCGCACGGTTTGGAGGGAGGCGTAGGGATATCCTCTTACGAGGTGTCCCGCGCCTACCCTACCGAGACGCTGCGCGGCTCGGTTCACGAGAGCCCGGTGCGGCTCTGGCCGCACGCGCCAAAACCTGAGCGAACGGGATGCAGGCAATGATACGAGAACCGCCCAGCATTTTCACAGGAGTCTCACAATTATGGAAGAGAGGCCTGTGGGCGGAGCGAAAGCGAAGACCGCTCGCGGGACGCAGCGAAAGAGGCACCCGCAGGAGGGTCAGCATAGCGCCGACGCGTAGCGGCGGGACCCGGGACCGAGTGCAGTCGCGAGACCGGTTAAGAAGGCAGCCGACCCGAAGGGCAGTGATAGCGACGCCGGCATGCAATGACGGCGGGCCCGAGGGCGAGTGCCTCCGGCGAGCGACCCAATGCGGATTTACGTCTGCTTGGTATCAATTTTGCTTTTGTGATATCGTCTCACTCGTGCGCATGTCGATGCACGGCGTGGGCATGTTCACTGAGTCAATTCTTTACAGAGGACGACATGGCCAAGAAAGCCAAGAAGGCAAAGAAGACCGCGAAGGCAGCCACCAAGAAGGTGGCAAAGAAGACTTCAAAGAAAAAGAAGTAGTCGTATCGGCTACTGATCTATTGCCGCCTCCGGGTCGCAACCCGGATGAGAAGCGAGACCTCCCAAAGGATATGAAGCGTCCTTTGCAGCCGTTCGGTATCGCGGCACGCTAAGATAAGGCCGGACCTTTGTGCAGGTGGCTGCTGCATAAAGGTCCGGTTTTTCGTTTCTGCCCCGCGAGGGGCGTGATCTGCTCGTGCGCGAGGGATCGGAGCCGCATGGCCGAGACGCTGTGCGGCTCGGTTCACGAGAGCCCGGTGCGGCGACAGCCGCACGCGCAAAACGAATAAGGAGCAACAACCTGAGCTCGGACGTCTGAAGTATCGGAAAACAGTTTCTTCAGTTCGTTCTCGCCCACCCTACCACCTGGCCCGCTGAAAAATTCGGCCTTTGAAGGACCACGAGATCCCACGATCCGGAAATCCCAGTCGTGTGTTAGGGATGGGGAACGTCTGCGGGACTAAACGATTCGTCTCAGCGTGGGAGAACCTTTCAATGCTGATGACCAAGCAGAGACGGCCAGCGATCCGCACCTCTGCGCGGTTGGGCGATCAACGTGCTGAACGAAGCCGGCGCCATCCGCGAGCGCGAGGAGCACGGTTGGATGCAGGACCGCGCCGATCCGCATGCCCGAGAGCGGGCCTTCGATATCGCCCGTCGAGACCTGCCGGAAAGCGTATCCCGTCAAGCAGCGGAGGCCGCGGTTCACGACGTGCTGGACTCGATTGGTGATACCTGCCCAGAATGCCCCCCTGACGAGGAGGACCGGCGCTAGCCCCCGACGCCGCCCCGTCTCCGACTCAGCGGCCTAGCCGTTTCTCCACGCGCTTGCGCGTGTTGCCGACCTTCTTGACGGCTTTTTTCACCGCAGGTGCCGACTTTCGCGTCTTCTTCGCCTCGTACTGCACCTCGTAGTCCTGCCCGCCAGCCACCCGCGCCCGGTCCTGTTTTCGGCCGCGCGCCGTCTTGCTCTTCTTCGCTACCGCCATCGGTGCCTCCTGTTGTGACATCGAAGCAACGCGACAGGGATTCGCATGTTCCGGAACGATTCGAACTGTGCCAATTTGAATCGGCCGTGGAGTTCTTCAGTGGCGTTTCGACGTAAGAGGCGGGCGGCGTCGGCGTCAAGGCGCTTCTCCCCCGCTTCATCGAACCGGCCCCGGCCACCTCGAGCGATAAGGTGCCGTCCATGCATTACGCAACACGCTCCGAAAGATTGGCCCTTGAATGAGCCGGACGTCGACCCTGCCCAAGCGCTTACAGCCGATGCTCGCTACGCTCACCGACGCGCCGTTCGACGACCCTGACTGGATTTTCGAGGATAAGTACGATGGCTTCCGGATGATCGCGGAAATCCGGCGCGGCAAGGTTTCGCTCTACAGCCGCAACGGCAAGATCATCAGCCGCAGCTATATCGAGGTCGCCAAAGCGCTGGAGGACGTGAAGGGCGACGCCGTGATTGACGGCGAGCTCGTCGCAATCGGAAAGGACGGCGTCTCGCATTTCCAGCTGCTTCAGAACGCGCTGCGCCATGAAGCGAAGCTCCTGTATTGCGCCTTCGATCTCATGTTTCAGAACACAGTTGACTTGCGCAAACAGCCTCTTCTCGAGCGCAAGGAGCGGCTGAAAGCGATCCTGCCGAGCCACCGCCTGATCGCCTTCAGCCGTCACCGCAAAGCGAACGGCACGAAATTCTTCGGCGAAGCCGAGCGGAAGGGTCTGGAAGGCGTCATGGCGAAGCGCGCCGACAGCGCTTATGCCTCCGGAAGCCGGACGGCGGATTGGCTGAAGATCAAGACAGCAAAGCGGCAGGAAGTGGTGATCGCGGGCTTCACAGCGCCTAAGCGCACGAGGCCGTTCTTCGGCGCCCTGGCCCTCGCCGTGCGGGAAGACGACACATGGCGCTACATCGGACATGTCGGCACTGGCTTCAGCCACAAGGTCCTGGAAGACCTCCATGCCAAGCTCATGAAGCTGACGACCCCTAAATCACCCTTCCCTGCCAAAGTGAAGGACGAGGCCGCCACGACCTGGGTCAAGCCCTCGTTGGTTGCCGAGGTCAAATTTGCGGAGTGGACGAGCAAGGGCGAACTGCGCCAGCCCGTCTACCTCGGGCTCAGGTCCGACAAGCGGGCGAAGGAGGTCGTGCGCGAGCGAGAACGTCCGCGCAAGTAGAGCTTCCCTTCGGCGAAAGCCGGCAAAAAGGATTGATGCACTCGCCTCCTTCGGTGTGAACTCCCTCGGCGGTGGCACTAACTCAGTCGCCTCCAAGGTCGTGGATTTCCGGTCGCATGCCGTCAGGCGTGAGTTCGAGCGTCGCAAGCGTGATCGGCAGCTTGAAACGCCGGGGTCCCGCGCTGCCGGGATTCAGATAGAGAACGCCACCGACCCTGTCGATCTTCGGCACGTGGGAATGCCCGGAGATGATGACGTCGATGCCAGGACCTAGATCGGCCTTCAGCGTCTTCAAGTCGTGCAGAACGTAGATCGACTTTCCCGCCAGGCGCGCAAGGTTCGTGTCGGGGTAGTCGCGAGCCCACTCGGCACTGTCCACGTTTCCACGAATGGCCGTCACGGGCGCAATCCGGCGAAGCGCATCGACGATCTCGGGGCGCCCGATGTCCCCGGCATGGATGATGTGATCGACGCCCGTCAGGCCTCGTTCCGCCTCGGGCCTCAACAAACCGTGCGTGTCCGAAATGATTCCAATCCTGAAGATCATTTCCCGACGCTTTCAACCGCGATCGCCAAAAGACGATCGAGAAACTCTACCTGAGCGGACAGCATCTTGGTCCGCGCGAGCTCGATATCGAACCATTCCGCGCGGTCGACTTCGGGAAAGCTCTGCCGTCGACCGCTTCGAGGCGGCCATTCGACATCGAAGGTATTGCTGGTCAGCGCTGCCGGATCAAAGTGCCCCTCGCCGGCGAATGCGATGACGCGCTTTCCGCCTTGCTGTCGCACCTCCCCTAGGGCCTTAAGTGGGCCAACCGAAGCGCTTGGGCCGAGTTCTTCGGCAAATTCGCGCCGCGCGACGTCCTCCGGAGTATCATTGGCATCGATTTCGCCCTTTGGAATGGACCAGGCGCCATCATCCTTGTTACGCCCGAACGGACCGCCGGGATGAACGAGCAGAACCTCGAGCCCACGAGCGCCTTTGCGGTATGCGAGAATGCCCGCGCTCGAGGTCGATCTGCTGGAAGTTTTTTTCACCGCAGCCATATCGCTCCTACTTTGCAGAGCAATCGACAGCCGGCGAGCCGTCGTCCCGCCATACCGGACCGCGCTCGCCGAGCGCCTGCTTATCCTCGTCCACGCTCCAATGCACCGTTACTTCTGCCTCGCAGTCGGCCGCGTTCCTGGCGCGCGCATCGACCCGCCGGGCCCATTAGACCACCGACGAGATGATCTCGCGTGACCTCGTCGAGATGGGATTTGCCATTCGCCAGAGCCTGCCGCGGACGACGAATAGTGGCCGTCCGGCGTCACCGGATGCTTCACGACACCTAAGCCGACTTCCGCTGCGGCTTGGCCGCCGGCTTCTTCGCCGCGGCCTCTTTCGCCGGCTTCTTGCCCGCGATCGGCATCAACATTTCTTTCTGCCCCGCGGCGGCCTTACGCGGCTTTTTGCCTGATTTCTTGGGTGCCTCTGTCGCGGACGCGCCCTCTCTTCCGATGCTCTTTCGCAGCGCGTCCATCAGGTCCACCACGTTCTCACCTCGAGGACGCGCTTTCGCGGTAATGGGCTTGCCAGCACGCTTCTGATTGATGAGATCGATGAGGGCGGTCTCGTACTGGTCTTCGAACTTGTCCGGCTCGAAATGGCCCGCCTTCTGATTGACGATGTGTTTGGCGAGATCAAGCATGTCCTTGGTGACTTTGACATCCTGGATATCGTCAAAATATTCATCCGCAGCACGGACTTCGTAGGGGTAGCGCAGCAACGTGCCCATCAGTCCCTTGTCGAGAGGCTCGAGCGCGATGATGTGCTCGCGATTGGTCAGCACCACACGACCGATGGCGACCTTGTTCATCTCGCGGATGGTTTCCCGAATGACGGCGAAGGCATCGTGCCCGACTTTGCCGTCCGGACGCAGGTAGTAGGGGCGAATGAGATATCGTGGATCGATCTCGCTGCGGTCGACGAACTCATCGATCTCGATGGTTCGCGTCGATTCCAGCGGGACGTTTTCAAGCTCCTCCTTGGTCACCTCGATGAAGGTATCGGTATCAACCTTGTAGCCCTTGACGATGTCCTCGTTGTCGACCTCCTCGCCGGTGTCGGCGTCAACCTTGGCGTACTTGATCCGATGGCCAGTCTTTCGGTTCAGCTGGTTGAATGAGACCTTTTCGGATTCCGAGGTGGCCGGATAGAGCGCGACCGGACAGGTGACGAGGGAAAGACGCAGGAAGCCTTTCCAGTTAGCGCGGGGGGCCATGGGAACTCCGATACAGATACCGGATTCAAGACGAACGACCCAGCTTGGTTCCGACATCGCGACCCGTCCCCACAGGGGGATTTTTCTTCAGCGGCTGCCTGGTCAGACTCGACATTTGTTCTTGTTATGTTCTAATTCGGGCATGACCGACCGACCCGCGAGCTGGCGCATGCCCACCCCGAAACAGATGGAAAAACTGGCCGCTGAAGCCGACCGTAGACGAGCGCCGTCCGCTGCGCCTCCAGATGCTCCCCTCCCGGCCGAATATTGGGACTCAGTGCTCAAAGACCCCCGCGCAGACGCGACCGTGACCCATGCCCGACAGCGACGCCTTTCGGAAATCAAGGGCCACGTGCTGCGTGTTTCCTGCCGTCGCTGCGACCGAACGGTCGAAATCCAGACCGCCGATGCCGTCCGCTTGTATGGCGCCAACGCAGTCTGGAAAGACGTGGCGCAGCGGTTGCTCGACAACACCTGCCAGCAGCGCACCGGCAGGCATGAAGAAGACGGGTGCTGGCCAGCGTTCGAGACGCCGTAGTCGCTTTGGGTTTGCCGATCCGATCTCGTTGCACCTGGATGTCCGGATGGCGCCGAAGTATCACCCTACGCCCCTGTCGGGCGGCGATCGCAAGGCTCTGGCGAAAGAGCTCGGCAAGGCACGCGCGATGGCGAACATCCTGGCGACCCAATCAGCGGAGATGCGGGCCAAGGGCGAGGCGATGATCCAGCAAGCCGACAGGCTGCTTTGCGAAAGCTGGAACGAGCGGATGTGGAGTGACGGCGAACCGATCGATCCGTCGCCGACCATCGATCAGGCCGTGAACGGAGGCTTCCCCTGGCTGGAGATCAGGTGCGCGCGCTGCAAGACGCCGAGCGATGTGGATCTCGCGGCGATGAAGCACCCGCCGACCACCTTCGTGCACGATCTCGCCAGCCGGCTGCGCTGCCGCAAATGCGCCAAGGCGGGCCGGCGCCCATCCGCGACTCTGCTACAGTTGACGTGGCAGCCGCGCCACCCTCGAACCGAATCCTGACCGATGTGCAATCTTTATTCGATCACGACCAACCAGGCTGCCATCAGCGCGCTGTTTCGCGTGGTGAACCGATACGTCGGCAATCTGGCGCCGATGCCGGGGGTTTTTCCCGACTACGAGGCACCCATCGTGCGCAACGGAGCCGAGGGCCGCGAACTCGCTACGGCGAGATGGGGAATGCCGTCGTCGTCAAAAGCGCTGATGGACGCCACGAAGAAGCGAGCCGAGAAGCTGCAGGCCAAGGGCAAGATGGTGGATTTTAAGGAATTGCTGCGGATGGAGCCGGACGGCGGCACCACCAACATCCGCAATATAAAGAGCAAACACTGGGCACGCTGGCTCGGCCCCGAACATCGCTGTGTAGTGCCATTCAACTCGTTCAGCGAGTTCAACAAGGCCGAAGGCGGCGATATCTGGTTCGCGCTCGACGACACCCGTCCCCTCGCGTGCTTCGCAGGCATCTGGACCAACTGGACGTCCGTCCGGAAGGTCAAGGAGGTGAGACGACCAACGACCTCTACGCGTTCCTCACGACGGAGCCGAACGCCGAGGTCGGCGCCATCCATCCCAAGGCGATGCCCGTGATCTTGACGACGCCAAAAGAAGTCGAGACCTGGATGACGGCCCCTCTGGACGAGGCCCTGAAGCTACAGCGGCCGCTCGCCGACGGAACGCTTCGGATCGTCGCCCACGGCGTTAAGGAAGACACGGCCGGGCTCGCAACGTGACCATCGAAAACGACGAGGCGGCTTCCCCGAACCGCCAACGCAAGATCATCCATATCGACATGGACGCCTTCTACGCATCCGTCGAGCGGCGGGACAATCCGGATCTTCGCGGTAAGCCATTGAGAATGCGTCTGGGTTGGTCGTCTCGTCTTGGCCACTGCAACGATCTGTACCCCCAGCGATCCTGTGGCAGCATACCGTGCGCGCAGCAGCGCGCCGCACGTTGAAGGGCCTCGCCTTTGATGAGCGAATGCCAGCCGATGCGCAAAGCTGGACCGAAGTACCGTTCGGTCAGGACAAGCCCGATTCGCTCGAATGGCCTTGGGACGCAACGGTCACCATTTCAATACCAGAGGCCGGGCTCGTTTACGGCGGACGCATGGACAGGATCGACGTCGGAGCGGCGGGGATCGCGCGCGCATCAGCGCATCAAGCTGCAGGCTGATCGGACGGGAAGTCGCGCCCTGCTCGACCAGGCAGAGGCCCTCCGGGCGGAAGCAGTCACGGACGGCGTCCATTTTCCGATCGCGCCGGATCTGTTTGGCGGCGTTTACATGGACCTGAAGGTAGTGGACACCGTGGGGATCGGTGCGGGCGACGCCAGTTTCGTCAATAAGCAGGTGCTCGATGCCGCGCATTCCGAGACCTACGGCATTGCACCGGTGCTGAACACGCAGAACACCTACGAAATGGTCTACAGCTTCCGGATTGATCAGGGCGCGGGCTTGTTCGGCACGGCAGTCGAGGACCCCTTCAAGTGCTACGATTCAGCGCTTCTGAAGCCCGGCGTGACGGCGATCATGCTGGCGTACGATGCGGCGCCCGAGACGCTGCAGTACACCCGTATCCTCGTCAATGGACAGCGTCCGCTGGCTGCCTGGCTTCTCGACAATGCCGAACAGACGTGGGTGAACCAAGCACGAAGAGGATGAAGCCGAGCGCCTGATCCCCGTTCAGATGAATTATTCTTTCACCGTCCAGGTGTCAGGCGGGGTGGACGTCCGTTACACGCTCACATCGCCGATCTGGAGCCCCGCGCAGATCGGTGGCGGCGCCGGTGCGGTCCAGAGCAGCCAGATGTCCATCTACTTGAACGGCGAAGATGCCAATCTGGCTGGCAACCAGGGCCGACCAGTAATGTCTTGCCCCGGACGCTCGGCCGCCCGTTCGACCGACCTTGGACGCAAGACTCTAACGCCAGCGCGCCTGTTGATCTCTGAAGCGCTGCGCCGAGGTCCGGTTGTCGTCCGCCTCTTCCGCCTCCTCGATCTCCAGCCAAAGCATCAGCAGCGCAAACCCATCTTGTTGAGGATAGACCTGCTCAAACAGCTCTGCCCGCTGCCCCTGCTTCAGGTCCACCCAGTGCTCCGGAATGATGGATGACAACTCGCTGGCGACCCGCTGCCGCAGATCTTTCGCATGAAAGCTGGAAGCCCGCGGGACAGGCTTGCCATAGTGCACGCAAATCCACGGGAACGTCGGCCCCTTGTGGATGCGCCGGACGACGCCGTCCTTGATGACGACGATGGCCAGTTGCTCTGGATGATAACGGGCGTAGGCGCGGGCGGCCGCTTCCTTGCTGACCTCAAAGTGCCTCGCGACCAGCGGGACGTGCGCGAGTGTCGGATCGCCCTTGGGGATGAACTTTTTCAAGGCTGGTGGCGGGATCAGAATGAGGCCGGAGAATTCGTTCGCTTCGGCTTCCATGCGCGCGTAGCGGTCGCCCTGCTCCGTTGACCATTTGGCCATATCGGCCCGCGAGCAAAGAAATTTACCAGCCTCGACTGGCCGATGAGACACGATCAGGAAGTGTCCCAACTCATGCCCGATGGTGAACCTGCGGCGGCCGGAAGGCGCCGCGCGGTTGATGAGAATGAAGCCGGTCGAGCGAGCATCATCAGTGACGAGGCCTCCTTCGAAGCCTTCGGTCTCAAGCGGCGCGATCCGCTCGATGTCCAGTTGGAGGGCCAACTCTTCGATCGGCACCGGTATTGGCAGGTCCTTTTCGACGGACAGAATCTTGGTGACGAGGCCCATCGGCGAGCCCGTGTCGGCCAAGTCGATCCGCGAGATCTTCATGGCTACCCCTTGGGCTTCCTGTTCTTTAGGTGATCCATCATGGCCTGAATGGCTTGGCGGTCGGCAGAACTCAATTCGTTCAATTCCCGATACATGGCCACGACCTGCGGGTCGGCATCCTCGCCCGCCGGATTCTCGCCGATCAGTTCGGCGACGCTGACGCCGAAGCACTTTGCCAGCTTGGTCAGAAGCTCGATTGACGGATTGCTGCTCTTGCCGGTCTCCAAGTCCCATATGTGCGCCTTGGATGCCCCCACCTCATCCGCAACGTCCTGAAGCGACTTCTTTTTTTTCAGCCGCAGTTCTTTGATTTTTGAAGCCAGCGCCATCGAAACCTCTCGTGAATCGTAACGGCGCGGCTTGGGGCCGCGCCGCTCATCTGACGATTTTGTACCACAGCCATTGACGAGCCGCAAACCGTATAGATATACTTGTACAGAATCGTCGACATGAGTCGCGATTGGAAAGGAGCGACTGATGTCGAAATCAACTAAAGGCGGCGGTCCCTACCGCAGTGCAACCACCGGCCAGTACGTGACGCCGAAGTATGGACGCAGCCACCCGAGCACCACGGTTCACGAGGCACCGGGCAGGCACGGGTCGAGCGGGCCGCACTATCGCAGCGCCATCTCGGGCCGGTACGTCACGACCAAGCACGGCCAGTCCCATCCGAACACGACGGTGAAAGACAAGTAGCCATGAACTTCATTCACAACGACCTGGGCTACTTGAACGGCGGAGAAGTGGTCGAGGTCAGCCTCGACCATGCCGCCAACGTGCGGCTGATGGATGCCGGCAATTTCCAGAGTTACCGGCAAGGCCGGCAGCATCGCTACTATGGCGGCCAGGCGCGGCAGACACCGGTAAGGCTGCAGGTGCCGCAGTCGGGTCACTGGCATGTGGCGATCGACCTGGGTGGCGGGGCCGGCTCGATCCGGTCCTCTGTCAGGGTGCTCTCGTAGGAAGGACCATCGATGAATGCACTCGAATTGCGGGGTCTCGTCAATTCTCGGGGATGGCGGATGATGTCCGAGCAGGATTATCTGAACGCCATTCTGATGCGCGAACAGGTCGGCACGGGCCTGGCATCGCCCGCCCTGTTCGTGCCTGGCGTGATCAGGCCGGTCATCGAACAATGGGCCGGCCGATACCTTTTGGACGTCACGCCGAGCGGCTCCTACGCAAAGGGCACGGCCAACAAGAGCGGCACCGACCTCGATCTGTTCATCTCACTGTCGCCGGACACGGCAGAGACACTCTCGGAGGTCCACAAGACCCTGGCCGCGACCCTGAAGGCCGCAGGTTATCAGCCGCGCCCGCAGAACGTCTCGATCGGCATCAAGGTCAACGGCGACGCGGTGGACCTGGTCCCGGGTAAGCGGCAGAACTGGCTGTTCAATGACCACAGCCTGTACAAAAGGCGCGGTGATACCTGGACCAAGACCGACATCTCGCAGCACATCGCGAAGGTGAGCGGCTCGGGACGCCAGGCCGAGATCCGGCTTATCAAGCCCTGGCGAACCCAGAAGAGTCTGGAGTTTCCGTCATTCTATCTCGAACTGGCAGTCATCAAGCGCTTGAAACCGCCTGGTTGTCACCGCTGGCCGACAACATGCGCACGGTCTTCACCTATCTTCGCGGTAACATCATGACCGCGCGCTTCGTCGACCCGTCGAACATCAACAACATCATCTCCGACGATCTCACGGTGGCCGAAAAGCAGGCCATTAAGGCGGCCGCGGCGGCTGCTCTCATTGCGCCCTATTGGAGAGACATCGTCCTATGAGCGGGTGGTCGCTCGAGAAGCTCCTCGCCGGCCTGCATGGGGAGATTTCACTTCGGCTCGAGCGAAGCCGCGCCGCCATCGGCCATCCGGTCGCCAAGGGCGACGCGACGGAGGGCATCTGGATCGAACTGCTCAAGAACTACTTGCCGGAGCGATATCGCGTTGATCGGGCCTTCGTGATCGACAGCACGGATACCACTAGCCAGCAGATCGACATCGTCATTTATGACCGCCAGTACACTCCGCTCATTTTCAAGCAAGACGGCACCCTGGTGATCCCGCCGAAAGCGTCTACGCTGTCTTTGAAGCCAAGCAGTCAATCGATGCGGATCAGGTCGAATACGCCGCGCGCAAAATCGCGAGCGTGCGGGCTCTTCATCGAACCAGCCTGCCAATTCCCTCCGCCGGTGGTATGCAGCCAGCCAAGCCGCCTGGACACATCATCGGCCTTTGCTCACGTTTGAGAGCGAGTGGAAGCCGGCACTGGGCGAACCGCCGCTGAAGGCGCTGACGGCGGCTGACGGGATGGCACCGCTGGACCTGGGATGCGTGGCCGCACACGGGATCTTTATGAAGCAGGAGAAAGGCCACACGATCGAAGCCGATAAGCGCGCCGCAACGGCATTCCTGTTGGAGCTGATCGCGAGACTGCAGACGATCGCGACGGTGCCCATGATCGATGTTCGAGCCTATGCAAAGTTCCTAAAGGACTGAGAGAACCTGCACCTCAAGCCGGCTCTCGCTTGCGTAGGACCGCTACCAGGCGCCGTGCGGTTTTGACCAACCTAGGCAAGTTCTCCATGAAATGTCCGGCGCTCTCTCTTTAACCTAGCTAGGCAGAGATCACTCCGCGGCTTCAGCGGGCGGGCTCTTCAGCTCAGCAAATTTCGCCGCCATCGTTGGATTGCCCCTAGTCAGCTTCTTGATCGTGACGTCCTGCGCCTTGTCGTTCGCAAGGCGGAGGTTCCGGTCGGCTCCGATCAACGCATCCTTGGTCTTCTGCAGATGGTCGATAGACTTGTCGATCTCTGCGATCGCGGTCTGGAAGTGCCGGGAGGCAAGATCGTAATTCTTCGAGAATGAGGTCTTGAACGTCTCAAGCTGGCTTTCAAACTGGGTGATGTCGATATTCTGCGCCTTCACAAGCGCGAGCTCGGTCTTGTACTTGAGCGAGTTGATGGCCGCATTCCGCAGAAGCGTAATCATCGGGAGAAAGAACTGCGGCCGGATGACCTACATTTTCGGGTAGCGGTGGAAGACGTCAACGATGCCGGTATTGTAAAGTTCGTTATCCGGTTCGAGCAATGAGACCAGGATAGCGTACTCGCACCCCTTCTCAGTGCGATCGCGGTCGAGCTCCTTGAGGAACTCTTCGTTCTTGCTTTGGTAGCCAGGTATCGGCCGCGACAACAAGCGTTCAGCCAAGGCCGACATCGCCTTGATCATTTCCACTGCCCTACCCAAAGGTGTGGAGACCTTCGACCTGATCGATGGCGTCTACGTCGCACACCCGCGCTGCGCGATTCCGGTTGCCCTAACTCTTCGTCAAGGTCTTTTGGAGGTCGCCAGCTCACGCACGACGGACAGCAGTCAAAGGCTGAACAGGTCTATCATTATCTTACCGGATCAAGGTTCAAACAGCGGATTGAAGCCATTGTTGAGCGCTTCAAAGACATGCGAGACGACATCGATAAAGAGCGCAAGTTCATGCTGAAAGCCTGGGCCAAACGCGAAACTCAAGTCAGTGCGATGGTTGAATCTACCGTTGGCATGGTAGGCGACCTGCACGGCATTATGGGGCAAGCAATGCCCGAGATTTCGGCGATAGAGGAGCCGCCGCTGCTCGAAGGCAAAGCCGCTTAGGTCGATGCCGCAGCCGGGTCTCAAGCTCCATGCCGCGCTACATTTGGATTGTGCGGCCCGCGAAACGAACTTGCTTACTTGAGCGCGGCCGTCAGCAATTCAATAGAGCGCCGGTATTTGTCGTCACCGGCTCGTTTCTCAGGCGGCAGCTTCGCCAGCCGGGCAGGATCGAGATTGTCTTGGTTGTCGGCCCTCTTCACTGCCATTGCCATGCGGTCACCTGACCTTACAATCTCTTTGATGCAATCAAGGTACGGAATGCCTTTAGGTTTTGAGAGGCGCTGCACCGAATCCACAACCCTGTGAGGATAACCCAAGCGAAGCAGATCCTCCGCGGTGTATCTGGTGTCCTCGATCACGTCATGAAGCAACGCCACGAGCTTGCATTCGATAGAGGCATCTGGCCCTAGTCGATTCATCACGGATACGGGATGCTTCCAGTATTCAACACCTCCCTTGTCCACCTGACCGGCATGGGCCGATTTGATGAAAGCAATGGTTTGCTCAATTGAGGGAGTTGTCATGATAACGATTGTACGCGGCCAGCTTCTTCTGACAAGCGGGCACTTCGTTCAATATCTCAAGGCTACTCGCTTGGACGCCAATGCCTTTAGGCCAGCGATCTTCATTCGTTGCAACGGTGGCGAGTTATGTCGCCAACTTTTATATTCCCAGTGAACCATAGTCGAGGCTCTACCGGCACAACCCGAGGGTTGGGGCACCTAGGATCCAAAGCAGATTTTTATTAGCGTTATTTGACAACAATTGCGAACGCTTCATTGTGGTCGCGACCGTTCGCTGCCCTACCACGAGATTTTCCGTGACTGTTATTACACGTCGCAAGCTAATTGCGGGAGCCGGTTCGTGTTCGCTCTCCTCCTTCGTTCCTTGCAGACGCCGGGTCGACCCGGACGGCAACGAGAGAGCTTTTGTCATCGCTAATGATGACGAGCTGCGACATGGCTGCATATTTGCAAGGATGGGAAGCAGTCTCCTCCAGACGATGCGCTTAGCGCGTCCGCCATCGATTTTTGGACGTTTAGAGTAAGCGAGATTGAGACCAACACGCTTGCAGCATCCGTAGGACGCCTCATCGTCTGGGATGACCTTTTCTCATCTAGAACCCTCGCTAAAAGCGTGAAATCCATTCTAGAGGCTTTTCCGGAATGGTATGGCTTTGATCCTCTCGTCGGCAGGTGCTCATTCCACCTCGACGATTTCAGCGAAATTGGCCCTGCAGTCCGATCTGTGCTTCCAACAACAACAGGGTCCAGCCGTTCTCATCGAGTGGCGTTAATCGACGTTGAATCGTGTGGGCTCAGTCGAGTCGACTGGCCCGACGTTCTGCCACATCTCCATAATTCCTACGATGCTATCCTCGGATTTGCGCATTTCGCGGGGCGCGGCCCCAGCCACCCGCACGAGCTGTGCGATCTCGAATTCGATAATTCGAGGATCGCGAACACCTTGGCCTGCTGCGATCTTGCGTTCTGGACCAGTGACTCTCTGCTTGGATTTGACGATGTGCCAGATTACGAGGCCAGAACTCCTGTTCTGACTGCCTTAGTCCATGACTTCCTTCATGCCCTCTCAGCAAATAGCCCTGTTCGGAACTTAGCCGGGATATCCGAAGCGAGGCTGCGACCGGAACGTCCGCATAGAAAGTTCTCTGTGAGCTTAGAATATGATGAGGAAGGCGTTCTGCTTATCGACCGACGAATTGTGCTGTGACCGGTCAGATCGCTCAAAAAAGACCCGCGAAATGATTCCAGAGATCAAGATCCCCGCCGAATGGGAGCCGCACGCCTTCTGCTATATGGCTTGGGCTGTGCATCGAGAGTGGGGAGCTGACGTAGACAACGTGAAGCGAGAGCTTCGCGAAGTCATCAGCACGGTCGCCGAATATGAGCCGGTTCGGCTTTTAGTGCCGCCAGACCTTATCAACGAAGCCCAATGTCTGAACTTTGGTCAGAATGTCGAAGTCCTCCCGGCTCCCGTTGACGATATTTGGATGCGAGACATTTTGCCAACGTTTGCGCTGCGAGACGGCGCACCCATTGCAATCGACTGGAACTTCAACGGTTGGGGCTCCACCTCTCTGCGTCCGCCTCGTTCCGGAGACCGTCTTGCCGGAGCCATCGCATCTATCACCGGATTGCCAACAGTTTGCGTGCCATTCGTCGCGGAGGGTGGCGCGTTTGTCACGGATGGATACGGTACGATTGTCACGACGAAGAGCTGCTTGCTCAATCCAAATCGAAATTCTGCGATTGCCGGTGAGACAGACGCATGTATGGCGCGAATTGAACATGGGCTCTGGTCAGTAGGAGGTCGCAACGTCGTATGGCTTGAGGGCGACAGGAACGAACCAATCACAAGTGGGCACGCAGACGGTTATGTGCTTTTTGCCCCATCTCGCACCGTTCTGGTCGAGGGAATTGACACTGGCCTTCGATCTAACAACCGCCGGGCCGCCGATATCCATATCCTAACAACAATGACAGACACGAGAATGTCCCTGTTCAGAGTTGCTGAGGTTTTGCCGCCTCGCCAAAGGTTCTGGCGATTTTCGGGCTCACTGTTCGCGCCATGTTACCTAAATGCGCACGTTGCCAATGGCGCAGTGATCACCGCGATTTTTGGAGACCCAGAGCGGGATGAAGCGGCGAGGAACGCTTTGCAGTCCGCTTTCCCCGAAGAGAGATTCGTATGCTAAGGATTGATCACATTGCAAATGGCGGCGGCGGCGTGCGCTGCCTAACGCAGCCAATGCCGGAATCAAGGGAAAACGAAATATGATCGGGTTTGATTGCACCTCGTTCGAGTCCCTCCGACCACTTCCACAGGAGTTCTTCAAATCCGATGTTGAAACTGTCGCAAGAGCGCTGATAGGCGCTTTCCTCTTTAACGTCGATGAGCAGGGCACTGCGGTTGGAGGCCGGATCGTTGAAACAGAGGCATATTGCCAAGCCGACCCTGCTGCGCACTGTTTCGACGACAAACGTCCTCTCGGGAAACCACTTCCGCGCAGATTCTTCGATTCGATGTACCTGCCCGGAGGGCACGTATACGTTTACAAGGACGGTCCAAAGTATTGCTATTTGAATCTTACGTGCGGAGCACTGGACTACGGAAGTGCCGTTCTGATCCGAGCAGTTGAACCATGCAACGATAGCGTTGATGCGATGAAGGATCGGCGGCTAAAGTTCGTCAAGAGCCTTTCCGATGCGGAGCTAGAGCAAAAACTTTGCTCTGGTCCGATTAGGCTTTCTCAAGCGCTCGGTATCGAGCCTGGCATGGATGGAGCCCCCATTTCAAGAACCTCGCTCCGGCTATTTAGTAGCACCGAGCCCCCGGGAATTGTTTGCGGCCCCAGAGTGAACGTTACGCGGGGAGCGAATATAATTCGACGATACGCGATCCGCGGTTCAGCGTTTGTCAGCGAACGTGGAAACGAGCGATATCCTCTTTCCAACGGGCAATATGAAGGTTCAGCGGGATAAAGGCTCTGCAGCGGTGAGCCGGTATCGCGAGCGCCCGCTTGTACCAGCCCGGATCACTGCGTATGACGGACGGCAAGGGAGCCGACAGTTGAGAGCGCCTGCGCAGTTGGTAGATGTGAGGTGTCGAGGATTCGAGCCGGGGGAGCGCCATTTACGTTGCCCCTGACGGCTTTCCCCTGAATTCATTGGCTCCGTGGCTTAACACTGCGCGGGGACCCTCCTCCCCTTGCGGGCGAATGCGGCTCTACAATCAATTGATCATGCAGGCGAAACCGGGGCGGGCTGCCGCCGCGATTTTCCGCCGACTGACGCCCGTCCGGTTTTCCGATGCGCCCAATCGAGTTGTGGACTCTTGAGGCTAAACGCATTGCGTTTGTCTGTCTGCCAGGACAATCTCGTAGCGAGGGCCGGGAGATTATGATGCGGTTGATCAGATTTAAGGTGACGAATTTTCGATCCGTCGTTGACAGCGGCTGGATCGACGCCGAGCGAGTTACAGCGCTGATTGGTGTCAATGAGTCCGGCAAGACTAATCTGTTGCTCCCGCTCTGGAAGCTGAACCCGGCACGCGAAGGCGACATTAAGCCCACGTCAGATTATCCAAAGGGTAATTACGCAGCAGTGCGTGCGGCTCCAGGCTCATTTCCGTTCATACATGCGGAGTTTGTGCCGACTGATGCAATCAAGACGAAGCTCACTGAGCTTACCGGATTGGATAAGAATTCGGTTGCACTTGTTTGTGTCCACCGCTTCTTCGATGGGAGACACACAGTCACATTTCCGAACTTCAAGAAGACGGATACGCTAAGCAGCGCGGAATTAGTCGCAATCCTTACGGCCGCTGAGACCGACATCAGCGCGATGAATCAGTTAAGCAAGGAAGGGAGTTTGAAGGCCGACATACAAGCCGCTTTAGCATCTGCAAAACAGAGCGACGGGCCAGTCTCGGCTTATGACGCTGAAGCGCTAGATGCTGTGGTTGCGCCCTTCTCAGCGCTCCTTCCTGAAACGCCAGCTCCAACAAGCTCGATTGTGCCGCGTTTGAATCTGCTGATCGAAGACTTACAGGTCGCTAGGCTAAAACTGTTGGCTCCTGCGCCAAATGAAATCGATGCGGTGAAACAACTCGTAATCGAGAGCCTGCCGAGATTCGTATTACGGCAACCTCGACTCCGAAATCTACTTGCCGCATGTCGTTCAAAATTTAGCGCGCGAAGACCTTGGCGCGAAGGAGGCCGCAAAAGCTAGGACACTTCGGGTCCTGTTCAATTTTGTGCAACTACAACCACAGCAAATTCTAGAACTCGGACGCGATTTCCGGGATCCTAGCCGCCAACCAAACGAACAAGAGATTGCGGAGATCGCGACTAAAAAGCGCGAACGCACGATCTTGTTGAACTCGGCCGGAACTGATCTGACAAAAAAGTTCCGCGACTGGTGGAAGCAAGGTGACTATACATTCGAATTTCAAGCTGACGGCGACCACTTTCGGATTTGGGTCAGCGATTCGAAGCGGCCGGAAAAGATCGAACTGGAAGATCGTAGCAGCGGGTTACAATGGTTTCTGAGTTTCTACCTTATTTTCCTGGTGGAAAGCAGCGGCGTCCATGCCGATGCGATTTTACTCTTGGACGAACCGGGGCTCTCTCTACATCCACTGGCACAACGCGACTTGTCGGCATTCTTCGAAAACCTCGCGTCGACTAATCAAATTATTTACACGACGCATTCGCCCTTTCTAGTCGATGCCGACATGCTCGACCGCGTGCGGAAAGTCTTTGTTTCGGAGGACGGCTCAACTAAATCGTCGTCAGACCTGCGACAGGGCAGCGATAATCCTCGGCGAGCCGGAGCTACATACGCGATTTACTCCGCGCTCAACATGAGCCTCGCTGAAAGCATCCTGTATGGCTGCCATCCTGTGATCGTGGAGGGACCGTCGGACCAACATTACCTAGCTCTCATCAAAACGGTACTGATCGCCAACAAGAAGATAACCCCAAAGCGAGAGCTGGTGTTCCCGCCCTCTCATGGTGCGAACAACGCCAAGGTTATTGCTAGTATCCTCGGCGGAAAAGATGAGGTTCTGCCAAACGTGCTCCTTGACGGAGATGACGCTGGCAGGAAGATGGCGCGCGACCTGCAAAATGGTTTGTACCAAAGCGCCAAGGGCAAGGTAAAAACTACGGACAAGTATGTCGGCTTCACTAATTCCGAGATCGAGGACCTTTTCCCCCAAGACTTCCTTGTCGCAGCCGTGGACCGCTGGGGACGCAAAGCAGATATACCATTTGTTGACGTTGTGAAGTCCGGAGTGCCTATCGTTCCGCAAATCGAGGCGTGGGCGAAATCACAAGGCGTTCCACTGGATGATGGATGGAAGGTGGACGTGGCGCGCGAAGCTAAGAGACGAGCATTAGAATCAACAAAACCTCTTTTCGATAACGCGACCTTGGACAATTGGGCAAAGCTTTTTGAGGATCTGTTGAGCGAGAGCTAAAGGGCTCCAGGATCAGGTGCCAAGGTCGCGAGATCGGAGAAGATGAATGCGATCACGACCGCTGAGTTGCCGTCACTCAAGCGCAGATTATCTCCCAGTCATGATCACTAGGGGACAATCCAGCTCCAACCTTTGTTATCGATTTCGTCGCGCGGGATTACCACCTGGCGAGTATTTTCAAACTGCCAAGCCGCCGTATTCCGATCCTGACGCCCGTCTATCGTCACGTCTTCGGCTGGAGCGCTCCTCAGATTGATAACGAGCGCCTGCGCATCGTCCGCTAAATCGAGTTCGACGAAGTCCTTGTCGGCTCGCGATGGGAGGTTGGTTGGGCGATTACGCCACAGGGCAATCGTACGCTTGCCCCCTCCGCGCGTGGCGTTCGATCGCTTGATAAGAGCAAACGAGGTTAGGGTCAGAACCGATGAGCCCGGATCGTCAGCGAGGTTGGTCGCGTATAAGCCGGGCCAACGCCCCTTTAGTTGAGGGCCATCCATCAGGAGGGCGAAGATCAGGTTCGGTCCAAGCGACCTGATTTCCGACACAACGGGGTCCGCTCGCGCGAGGTCTTCGCAGATCACCGCTGTGAATGCAGATTGAGACCTAAAGACATCGATGTGAAGAACCCGGTCCTCAATCTCGAGATACTCCCACCAAACGCAATCCGTGCTTAGGTCGGCCTGCAGACCGTAGGCGCGAATCTGCGAATCATCCACTCTCCACCGGTGATGTTTTTTTCTGGAATGGGTCTCGGCGATCCGTTTCCCCAGTTCTTGGTGGATCACGGTAAAAACAACCTGGTTGCCTTTCCGCCTGTTGCAATCTTCGGAAACGCCCGCGATCAAGAACTCGATGGCAGGCCATCTATCCCGGAGGTGTCGAACCAATTCGTCGTACGTAGCCCAATCGAGTGAATATTCGGGCAGCACTACGCCATGTACTTCGCCGCCAGCCTTCTTAAGAAGCTCATTCACGAAGTCCACGAACGAGCGGCGAGCGCTGGAGTCGCTCCAGTGACCATCGCGGGCGGGGTTGTCCTTTTTCGGTGAGAGCCATTTCTGCTCCACTCGAAATCTGCCCCACTTCATATCTGCAGGACCGTTATGAACATCGCCTTTGAAACATCCCTCCGGAATTTCGTAGGGAAAAGGAACGAGTAGGACGTTCAGGCTATCATGGCGGTCCGACGTGCTCGACCATAGCTGCTGATGCCAGTAGACGTTCGGATGACCGTGCGGGCGCAGCAAAGTCAGGTTGTGGCTCAGCGTTCTCATGGTGCAGCCCACGTCCGTGGTGCGGCCCTTCGGAAGAACCCGGACGACATCACGAGATGCATCAACAGCGAGGCTGTCGAGTGCCACGTGACGGCTCAGGTGCCTGTCGTCGGTTCGGGAACGGCTCGACGGAATCACGAGCTTTCTGGTGCGGTTAATGAGCAAGTACGAGGCGAGCTTATTGGCCCAATTCGGATCTGCGCCGTCGTCGCCGAACGTCTCGTAGCCGCAGTTGATGCTCGCTTCATCCGCAATCACCAGAAGGGCATGAGCCGATTTCCACCATGACAGACGTGGTCTCGTTGCTTGTCCAACAACAAGCGGCTCGTTGCGGCAGGCCCAAAGCTCGGCCCAGAGTTCGGCTATTTCAGGTTGGGTCTTGAAGACATTGGAGGCCCAGCTCTTGCCTATCTTGCGCCAAGCGACCAGCTGCGCTGCCTTCGGCGCTTGAGTTGCACCAGAATAGCCAACCTTCGGCACGCCCCTTGTAGAAGCGAACGGAGCGACGATGTAGGTATAGGCACCTGAAGCATCGAGCAGATGGGCAACAGCTCCAAACAGCTCGGCAGGGAGAGCGGGAGGAGCAGACCAACGTCCCGTATCGGGATTGGTGCCTTTCGGAAACAGCCTCTTCAACTCGCTGCCAACAGTCGCAGACGCGGGAGGATTACCCGCGCGCGACTGGCGTCGTTTCGTCATCCCCCCTGCCCCCGCAATGAGGGGCGATTGTACTAGGAGCTTTTAAGTCCTAAAATGCGGTTCAATCCAACGATGCCCGCATAGCCCGCTTGTTCCCAATCGCCGTTGCTGATTGTCTTTTCCCGCGTTTGCCCCGGATACGCAGCAGCGAACGACGATGCCGCACGTTCTACGTACTTGCCAATCAGCTTAGCCGCTGCAGGATCGGACTCCAGCAACTTCAATACATCCGGGGCGCCCTGACCTGCGCCGAGCGCGAGAGCGAGCGATCGCATCTCGTTGCTCTTCCGGAGCGGCTTCAACCGGCGCTTCATGTTATCGTTGGTGCTGCCCATGGGGAACGGCTGGATCGGAGTGTGGCGAGAAAGTGTTTACGCGGCCTTAATAACAAGCTCGGCTGGGAGAGGTCAACGAAGATCTCCCCGTACGGTTGCACAATCGCACAGGATCGTGACGGGGGCGTGGCGCTGCCTAGCGCCGCACCTTCAGATGTAGGGAACGGCACCCGCGGTTCAATGCGCAAAGTTACAGACGCCGGTGCCCGCCTCGATCGAGGCATATTGCCTCATTTTAGGTAATACCTCAATTTGAACTTCTCAAAAAAGGTATTACCCGATTGCCTATAGGAGTGCTTTTAGGTAATACCCAAGCTTCAAACCTTCACGGACGTCGTTCGTAGACATCACCAGGTTCTCATGACCAGGACGAACGCATCAAGACCTAGGCGATCGCAACGAAAAGCGGGCGCTAAGGTGGGTCGGCCTCCCACCGGCAAGGATCCGATGCTGTCCTTTCGCGCGGCGGATGAGCTCATTCATCGGATTGAGCGCTGGTCCAATTCCCGTGGCATGAGCAGATCCGAAGGCTTAAGGGCACTGATCGAGCGAGGACTCGTCGATTCGCTAGCACCCTCCTGGGGCACTCCTGAGCTCGGCTGGCCACGCTAGTCACCGGCAGGTAGAGCAGAATCCCGGCAGTCGCGTGCAATTGCCTTCGGCACGATCCGGATTTCAGTCTGCGAATGCGATCGAATTTGTCGACGCTTTCAGCACGGCTGGCAACAGCCGCTTACACTAGAGCAAGAAAGGGGTGTGGAGGGTTTCAGTGGGAAAACTCCCGCAATAGCTTGCGGCGTTCGACCCGAATACCGCAATCGCGTGGGCGGTCAGCCCTGCCGGCCCTCAGATCTTTCTCCTGCCGTGTGCCCGCGCGGCCGCCTTTCGTCTGCTGTCTTGCCGAACGAGCGCCAAAGGATAGCCATGTCAGGCTCGATTGGTATTGATCGCAAGCGATGTACCTGTCGGGCCGTACGAGGATTAAACGTTCGCACTCCAGGCTCAAACCTGGCCCCGCTGATAAGAGCCAGCCTCGCGATGAGTATAATCAATGACTTATTGGTCGCACGACTGGCCCTATAGGCGAAAAATGGGCATTCGTGGCATGACCACCGCCCTTTGGCGGACTGCCCGAGGTCGACGATCCATGGCTCAACCGCCCTGACCTCGTCGCGTTCGGAAACACAAGATTTGAATGACAGCTAGCCCCGCGTGGCGAGACTAAGGATCCGGACAAGACCATTCTCCATAGCAATGGCCCTTCACCTGGTTGCTGCCGCAGCAGATCTCGATGTGGTTGGCGCATTGGCTGCCCGCCGCTCCGCACTGCACATTCATACGAGAACGAAGCCCCGCTTGCGGTTGAGAGATCGAGGGAAGACCAACCTTCTTTTTTTCCTTCACTGTGCCGTGAATCCTGAGAAAGATTCGGTTCGACCCATCCGTCGGAAGGACTGAGACATCGCTGCTCGCAAGCGTCCACCTCTCGTTTGCGTCGCTTTCGGGTATCAAGACGAAGTCGGCGCCAGTGGAGGACTCGACCTTTCCCTGGAATTCGACCCACTCCGAATCGCGAAAGTCAGCTGGGACAACCAATGTCGTCGTCATGCAAGGAGCTCCTAAGCGCGGAAAAACGACCCAAAGTAACTTCGCCGCGACCGGCAGACTAGTAGCCAGTATTGCGACCGCCAAACCGACACAGATGAAGCCACGAATGCCGGGGTAAATGATGTCGAACAGGGAGACGCCGAGATGGTACGTTTCCAAAGCAAGCCTAGTCGGAAACAGGCGCGCCATGGCAGCGGCAGCAGCCACCGTCGCTTCGACCGGCGGTCGATCGGAAGCTGCCAGCGTCTTCAGCCGTCCGGCTCGTTTATCCAAAAGCTCCTTCGTATCCTCTTCGAATAGACCTCGCCGTTCTTCGCCGAACGCCGCAATCGAGTTGCCGAGATCGCGCCCCGGGACTGCGCGGCCGTGACGTTCGACCGTTCGGACGAATACGAGAGCCGCGTCCTCGCGCGTGAGCGCACCGTCCTTGCGAATCGAATGTGCGAGTATCTGTGGGCAATACCGATTGTAGAACAGGTATAGCGCCAAATAGAGCATATAACCTGCGATTTCGATGCGGATGACTTCGACGGCCGTGAAGTGATGGCAGAACAGGTAGAAATTGAGTACGTTACTGTTGACCCATACGGCCCAAGCTGAATGTTTGTCCAAGCCTTGCGTTACGTAGAAAAGGACGTAAGAAAGCACCACCAAGGTAAGGGCCATCCTCGACCCCGCAAAAAACGGCTCGAGCGTCGTCCAGCGCGGCACGTGCAGTCTCGCCACCCAAACCGCCTCAGGGTACGAAGCGGCGAGCAGATCGATTGTGTAACTGATCAGGGCAAGGGGGACGCCTGCAAGGGCGAGCCAACCCACGTGCATTGCCGGCGTGCCCCAATTGGCGAACACGATGGCGAACCACAACGCATCGCAAAGCAGGAGGACGGCAAAAGCGATGCTCCAGCGCAAAAACAATGCCTTGATGTGGGTCATCGCATCCATCTACTCAGATCCCAACCGCTTACCTCGACCGCGCAACGGCACGGCGCGTCGCCTTACAGCAGACCGATTGCTGCGTGCGGCCCGCGAGCATAGGCGTCGATGAGAGGAGCGCGCTTCGTTCTGGCGAGACCGTATATTCAGACAGTTCCGTAAGGCCGATGCCCCAGGTTTGAGGAGCGGATCCGCCCGGAATGCGACGCGCACGGTCGAAGCCTGTTGTCCATGAGTTAATATTGCAGCGTAAGCTGAACTTGATACTTCTTCGACTTCAGAAGGGTCGTCTTGTCCGTCCCATCATCGTAAGTGACGGCAACGGAAATCTTCTCGGGGTCGACCGTAACGGGCACGCCGTCCACGCTGCAGAACCTACTTGGCTTCCCTCCCAGATCCACACTCGCTTGCGAGTGAAAGTTTTTGATGTCGGTGTTGTTCGAGGCGTTCCAGTAGTAGTGGTACTGTGCGTTTAGATGAATGCGACCGCACAGGGCGCCCATTTCCGGCATGTTCTGAAACAAGGTCGCATTCAACTCGGCTGTCCCGCCCAAGAAGCTGTAGGTAGTATTGGACCCGTAGTTAGTCAGACCGGCATTGGCTACGCGAAATACATTGGCTTCAGCGACAGTGCGGAAATAGACGCCAATCCATTGGGGACCAAGGTCCGGATTAACACCCCAGTGCGCTCTGGGAAGATAGGGCTCATACGTGCCGGAGAAACCACCGATGCCCGCCTTGCCGCGGAAGTCGGTCTGGCCGTAGGGAGTGAAACGCAACGTCTGGAGAGGGAAAAGGCCTCCGCCTGAAAGCTCGAACTGATTGTCGATTCCGGCCTGGAGCGCGCTACGCTCGGACGCCTTGAACGGTTCTCCGAGCGTCCCGTTCGCATATAAGAAGGGGGCAGCGGCATATCCGGAGAGGCCCAGCGACGATTGAACGCGCGGCAGCGACGGATCGCCCTGGATCGGCGGATTGGGCAGGTCCGGTCGCCATAACACATAGCTTGCGAACCCCTGCACTGCCAGCGACGTGGACTTCGCCAGTTCGTCCCGAGTGTAAGTTACAGAAGCCCCTTTTGTATCGAGCGGATAGCCTAACGGATAAAGATAGTAGGCGGCATCGATCGCCTCCTTGCGGAGAAAGAAGGGTTGCGTCTGATACTTCTTCTCGAGCGTCTTCGGATCGATCGCTTCGGGGTAAGGATCGGTCGCCGACGGGGCCGCTGTAGTTGGGACCAGCTTAGCGTTAGCGCTTCGCGTCTTCGGGACCGGCAGTTCAGCCGATCGCGCCTTCTCTTGCTTAAGCTTGCGAACTTCTGCTCGCAATCTCTGCAGTTCGGCACGTTCAGTTTCGCTCAGCGGCTTCTCGTCGTCGGCCGGCTGCGACGCCGCGCCTGATACTCCTAAAAGCAGACAAACTGCAGCCGCCAACGTGATGCGCCTTTGCATCCCAATCATTTTCGTCCCCCCGTTGAAATTCTATCGATTCAATGCGTTCCTTAAACCCCACGCGATCACACCGACAAGCTCCTTCACCGTTTTGACAAATCGAAGATCGTTCGGTCCGATCGCCAAACCGCGCTGGCGGAAAGCCGGATAGTCGTCGAAATCCTCCCACATAGCTACGAGCCTGGCCGGCCCCCCGGGAAGAAGGTCGTTGATCTCGTCGTCCTCCTTCAAGTTTCTGTTCGTGTTGAAGACGGCTTTGATGCCGTCGAGGATCTGGGCCGCGCTCAACGGAGGTGCCGTGACATGGGTCGCTAAGACGGCGTCGTTAGTTGCGACCTCGGCTTGCCCATCCTTGGCCGAGGAAATCGCGGCGGCATGCTGACGTATCGCTGCTGCAAGCTCGGAAATTGCCTCAGCGTGAACCAGAAGGGAATCTTTACGGGGTTGCCCGGGCTTTTTCGGCCCTTTCTTTGCTGCCATTTTCTTCGCCAAAGTCTTTCCTCCAAAGGGTTGCTCAGCCAAACGGCCGAAAAAACCAGAGTAAAACAGCTGCGATCGCCGGATAATGCAGCGATGACAGGCAGGCCGAGGTTACCTCTCCTTGTAAAATAGTGGCACGATGAGCGTCCACGCGAACACAAGCAGCATGGCCAATAGGGAATCCCATATCGTGTGGTTGCGTATCTCAATAACTTTAAACACGTCGCCAAGCGAATAGACCCAAATAAGAAATGAAATCGCGGCGATCGCGACAGCAGGCTTCTCCGCCGGCGTATTCTGATCGGAAGTCGCCCAAGCACGTCCCACAATAACGGCCAGGAAGCAAAATGCCGTCCAGCCGACCCAATAGGTCGTCTCCGAAAACAGATCCTGTGAGTGATCAGTCTTGTCTGCGAACCGAGCTTGTATGCCGGCCTTTCCTACTAGATATACCCCGACAACCTCGGTCGGAATGAGTTTCACCACGCGTTCGATGTATTGCTTGGCAGAGTCGGCCGCCGCAGCGCCTCCGGCAGGGGCATCCCCCTCGACGGCCTCCCCCTGAGGCGATCGGATCCGCAAAATAGTGCTCATGGATTCCCCCAAATCCAAAGATGTCACTTGACGTCCAGCTTCAACCTTAACACGATGATTTTATTTCTGACAACGATTACCGCGCGCATCTGCATCGAACTCGATTCTGGAGAGCCGTCAATGGCGGACAATGGATTTCTCAGCGGCGGTGACACCGGCACCACTTACATCCGACCGATCGGCGGAGATTGGAAGAAGGTCACCTATGCGGTGGTAGGCGACCTGGCCGTATTCGAAGGCTGCATCGTGCTGGGGACGGTGGCCGAGGTGCAAGAGGTTGCCGAATTCATCAAGCTGCATCCTGAATTACTCGCACCCGCCGCAGAACCCTTCGGCGCGGCAATAAAGGGCGTGCAGTATCGTTGGAAGAACAAGACTGTCCCGTACGAGATCGATGAAGGACTCCCCGACAAGCAGCGCGTGCGAGACGCAATCGCGCATTGGGTTGATAAGGTTGGGTTCAAGTTCGTCGAACGGACGGCTGCCAACCGGAACGATCCCGCTCTCGCCGACTATGTCGTCTTTCGGGGCGGAGGCGGTTGCGCCTCCACGGTCGGTCGAAAAGGCGGGGCACAGAATGTCATCCTGGGTCCGGGCTGCACGGCCGGCAACTGCATCCACGAGATCGGACACACGATCGGGCTCTGGCACGAGCAAAGCAGGGCCGATCGGGATACTTACATTACGATTAAGAGGGACAACATCGCCCCCAACATGCTGCACAACTTCGACCAACATGTCGTGGACGGCATCGACTTGGGTACATATGACTACGGCTCGATCATGCACTACCCCAAGGATGCCTTCTCGCAGAACGGTGGCGACACTATCGTGCCGAAGCAGGAAGGAGCTCAGATCGGCCAGCGCACCGGACTAAGCGCAGGAGACATTGCCGCGGTGAAGAACCTCTATCCTTGACGGCAAGCCATGTCCGAATTGATCGTGGACAATAGGGGCACGATGAACGCCGACGCTCCAGGCGTACACCTGCTGATCGTCGGGATTAGCGACTACGTGAACCTTCCTGATGAAGACGACCTTCCCCAAGTGGAATGGAAGTTGAACAAGCTGACATGCGCCTCATCCAGCGCATACGCCGTCTTCGACTGGCTGCAAAACCACCAGTTGAGATTACCGATCAAGACTATCAGAATGTTGCTGTCGCCATCTCAGCGCGAGATCGACGCGATACCTGCCTTGGCAGGCTTAGCGCCACGAGCCAACCGCCAGAACTTCGTGGACGCCGTTAGGGCTTGGCGAGCCGACGCCTCGAGCAATCGCGCAGATATGACGATCTTCTACTTCGCGGGCCACGGGATGCAGCGTGGACCGGAAGAAGGCGTCCTTCTACTCGACGACTTCCTGGCGCCAATGGACACGGTATTGAGCAGAGCCGCCGAACTGGGAAACATTCGAAACGGCATGGCGCCCTCCGAGGCGTGCCCGGCTATCGGACTTACCCAATTCTACTTCATCGACGCTTGCCTCGATCGGCCCAAGGCCCAGAACAAGTTCGTCAATCCTCAAATTCCGCCGATATTCGATGTGTTGCTCAATGTGGTCGACAGGCGTGAGGCACCGGTCCTCTTCAGCACATTCGATGGAGCTCTTTCCATCGGGCGTAGGGGAAAAACAAGCTATTTCGCCGAAGCCTTGATACAGGCGTTCGAGCGGGGGGCCGAAGATCCTGAAGACGTGCCCACCGGCGGCACCCACTGGCCCGTGACATCCCTGACGATCAAAAACTCGCTCGATGGCTTCTATGACAACAACAAGCTCGGTACCAACGTAACTCTCAGCAGCCTCGTGGGCTTACCGGTTCTAAGATATCTAACGGACCCTCCGCAGGTGGCTTGCAGAATTCTGGTCGATCCCCAGCGCATGAACGGGACATGCAAGATCACCCTTTGCGACGACGGCGATTTGCCCGCAGCCGGCGATTGGCCTCAAACCAAAACCGAATTCGAAGTTACGGTGAGAGCCGGACTGTACAAGGTCTTGGTCGATTCCAATCTACTCAGGACAAGCCCTTACAAGACAAAGCTCAGATGGATCACGCAAAAAGTCAGATCCTGGCCACTTAGTCTAGACTCGCTGCTGGTCCACTGAAAGTGAAGGGACACGCGCATGGTCGATACGCCCTCTTCCCTTACCGTCAGATTCGAAACCCCGATCGAAGCCCTGGACAAGCGATGGAGCGGCTTGTTCCCGGTCGAGGTACGCGACATCAAGACCCAAGTCCTGAGAGCACGCGGGGTGAGCGGCAACACACTCGGAATTCCGCCTGGGACCTATTTCGTGACCGCCACTCTTCCCGACGGACGAGAGATTGCGAGTGAGAATCCCGTCAGCATCGAAACAGGCATGAACGTCGAAGTTGTACTGCCGTCCGCAGAACTCCGTTTCCCCGAGTCCTTGCGACCGGTCAATACGATTTCCGCCACCGTCAAGGACTACGTCCGACCGCTAACGGAATACTTTTCCGCCCAGCAGGCGGCCGTTTTGCGGGGCAATTGGCTGACAGCGAAGTTCGGCGCGCCGAGCGCAGCGTTCAAGCGCGAGGCCACTGCACGTACTTCTCTCGAGTTCAATTTTTCGGATCTCCCTGCCATTTTCGAGATCAGCCTCGAAAGGGCAACCGCGCCAAATGGCGACAAAGTCCGAGTATGCGACTACTTCGCGCTGCCGGTCGAGAAGAGCGGGAAGACCACGATCAGTTGGTCGATAGAACAGACGTCGCGTCTTCCGATGCTGACTTACGATTTCAACGACGGGTCCCTTAACTCATTCTGCGACTTCATCCAAAATGGACAGGCGATGGAAGCTCGAGTTCTTTCCCGCGTGCTCCTTCAGTCGGAACAACTTTCGGAGGAAAGCAGCGCTCGGCCGTTACGGGCAACGTTGGGAGCCTACGTTATGCTCCGCGCAAATGAAGTCGACAACCTCGATTTTCTGACGGGTAGCCTGGTCGAATCTTGCGGCGCGGTACCAGATGTCCTGGCCGTTAGAATGGAATATCTGGCGCGTATGGGTAAGCACGACGAAGCGATTAAGACCTTGCTCCAAATTCCGGAGGTCGGAGCGCCGACCTTCCGCTCAGGCTTGGGATACGTCGCGGACCGAGCCAAGTTGTATTCGACCGCGTCCCTTGATCGGACCGGCAATCGTCTTCCCGAAGAACAGCTGAAGCTAGTCAAGCGAATCGCTTACGTTTTCGGCGAGCTGGCAGCTTCGCTGGATCTAACGCAGTCAGTTTGTACCTTCCGCCGCCCTACGCATCTCATCTCGCCCGAACCGTGATGGCAGACCTCCGACATCCAGACTGCGAGAGATAACGGCGCGGCCGTATCTACTTTCGCTGAGCCGAACAAGCCTTCTAACAGACTACTCATTCCGTTCTCATTTTCGAGACTTCAAATGAAGATAAGCGACGCAGACAGCTTCCTGGATACCGTTACCGACGAGATCCGAGACTTCCTGGCCGCAGATAGGGTCGATCAAACGGCAATCGACAAATGTCGCGCGATTCCGCTCAGCGGCTCGGCCGATATTCAAGCCAAGTTCGCGGCGCATGGCGGCTTTATCTCCTGGTACAATTCGACCCTTTCATCGACGACGCCATTCCAACATCGCGGCAAGATTCCGGCGAACGCGGGCGTCGCGACTAGGTTCAATTCATTCTGGGATCAGATACCAGCGATCTTCTCGGCCCCACATACGGACGCTCTCCAATTCGCCGCTGTGATGTGCCTCGGCATTCAGGAGAACAGCGGCGACATGTCCTGCGATCCCGAGGCGGTCGGCAAAGCCGGTTACCCTGGACTCGTCTACGCTTTCGAAAAGATTCCCGGCCTGAAGTCGTCATACAACGTCAACGACGACCTAGGTAATTGGACGGCGCTGAAGCTCTTCAAAGACGCCGGTTACGTGGCCGAACACAGTGGCTTGGCAGGATATCATCAAGTCGTCGACCACGGGATCGATCAGGCTTGGGGGACGGCGACCTGGCCTCAATCTTTTTCGTCGAAGGTAGATGCTTCCGTCAATGGCTTTATCATGGAGGCGGACTTCTACAAATTCAGGGGTCGAGGCGTAATCCAGACGACGGGAAGAGACGACTATGGCGTTCTTATCGACTACATCATGAACAACCCCGCCATCCCCGGCAACGCCAACCTGAACCACCTTCGCGCAACCTGGGACGCTTATCCGACGACTGGAGCGAGCAAGCGAGACACGATCGCGTCGCGGTCGACCAACGCACAGTGGAACGTCGCATTCGGAGAAGGCATCGTCCTTGCGGCCGCGATCGCCGAGGACAGTCGTATCAAATCCGACTATCTTCAGCTTGCGGCAGACGCGGCGACGCTAAATGGTGGAAAGACCACCAAAGGCTCACTCTACTTCATGGCTCGAAAGATAAACGGAGGGAGCTATCCCGATCAGGTCGTCCCGATGATGAAGGCAATGATCCGCGCTATCGCAGCGCTCTAAGCGATGTCATCGAAAATGCGCCAGTTCCAGGCGCTGTTGAGCGTCGGAGAAAATATCCCGTCAACAGGGACGCGCCTTCGTGACTGTTCATCGACGAGTGCCTTCTTCGTGACGCTACCGAAGTAGGAAGTCCGCTCGATGCCCAGCTTGTCTTGGAGACGATCGACAGCCGGCCCCTGCGAACCTGGCCTCAGTCGACCGAGCTCTCTGCGCACGATCGTCGGGTCACCGGCTTGGTTCTTCCTTCGCAGTTCGGCCGCGATCGCCAGATCCCTACCGGTAATCAAGACCAGGTCGCAGCGCTTGCCTTGACCCAACCGGTTCATAATGACTTGGGCCTTCTTCCATTGGTCCGTGGGTGCCTGATGTCCACGGATCGTCATGCATCCAGCCGACGAGAAAGGCGCTCCCCACCCCGGCACAGTGGTGGTCTGGAACGAGCAGTGCACATTGTCCGCGGGGATCGTCTTACACCAGACGTCGTCCAGACCATACGATAGGTCATTCTTGGTGCGGAGCACCGTCGCCGTTCCAACCACGTGAAGATCGAAGCTGTCGGTCAGACGCAGAGCCGGTTTGATCGCGCCGGCATGCGGCGAATTATGAACCCCAACGCGGTAGACGTAGCAGCCCGACGGCATCATGTTGCCGATCCCCGACGTGGTCTTGCCGTTCGCATAATTGAACCAGCTCTGGACGTATTCGGCGTTAGGTACGGTCGAGGCGGCGTATAATGTTAGATTACGCTTCTCGGCTTCCGGATCACGCCCGTAGAAACCAATGAGACATCGGAAATTCTTGTGATCCGGCCTTAGTTCAGTGATCCAAGTCGACGGGACTTTTTCGGCTTCAAGAGGCGGCGATTTATCATCTAGCTTGCCGAGCCGAGCTCCCCTGACAGCAAGGGCGACGATATCGTCGAACCCTATCGGATTCATCGAATTGGCCGATAGAACGAGTTCTACATCCTCAGGCTTCAGCTCGAAATCTGCGAGCGTCGCAACACCACTCGGAGGCACAGGCAGGGTCAGACTAGAAGCCAGATGGCAGTAATCGGGGGATGCCGCGTCCTGTTCCGGCCACTTTATTTTGGCCCAAGGGTCTGGGGCATGCGCCGCCGGTGCGTCGGCCAGCAATTCAGCCAGGTCTTGCTCAGATGGACCGGGGTCAGCCACGCTCGACATCCATGCAACAGCGAGCGAATCCTCCGCGAGGTTCAGGGCTATCTTCTGGTCAGGCATTATCTTGTCCACCGCTCCCGAAGCAGGGCCGCATTTCGGGTCGGAGGTCGGGCTCGCCGCGACAGGCGCGTCCGCCACGACGGCTGCGTCCATCTGCTTGAATTGCACAAAACGATCAAAAGCTTCTTGCGCGGCCACCGTCGCCTCGTCCAGTTCTGCCACCTCCATCGTTTCCTTCACATCAAGCAGGGCGCGGTCGACTGAGGCATAGTCCGACGGGTCGGCGACAAGACCGACGTTAAGGTCGAACCGTGGGCCATGGCCTCCGTCCGCGGGTTCATCGAGCCCTTGGAATTCAATCTCCCACTTGAACTGAATGGCCAACGGCCCCTTCCTGGGACTGGGTAGCGGGAGGCCCGTAGGATCGAGAGTTGCGGTAATCGCGTTACCCCGCGCGTCAAGGTTGTCCGGCGCGGCAAGCCAGACTATCCGGCCGTACTGAAGCGCCCACTGCAAGGCGCCTCCAGGACAATAGACCGCGGGCACGAAAGACCGCTTTTTCACCGCATCCATCCAGGCGAGGATATAGGCTTGGTAGGCCCCTGCCGGCTCGTCACCCTCCTCAAGGTCGATATAAACGACGGCCCCAGAGGAAAAGCCGGCCGACTTCATAAGATCACACGCCTGATTGCCGTCCGAAGCCCCTTTGCCGGCATTCAGCGCCGGGTTCGGCACCCTGACGCCAGATCGCTTCACATGCGCCTGCTGACCGACATACGTCGGCACCAGACCCCAGCCGGCAACAGCGAGATCGGTTCGCTGCCCCATCCAATCGGCACCCGGGTGGTTCTCGGTTGGGCCAAGGTAGAAGCAAGCGAAGCGGACCTTGGCCTTTTCTCGCAGCCACTTCATTGCGGGCATTCCCGGGAAATGGCTGATATCGACGCCGTAGATCGGCTTAGGGCTGGTCATTTGCTTCCGCCTTCCCACAGCGGTTGTTCACCGCCGATCATCATTTCAAGTCGATCAGGTACTTTCGTGGTGCCCCACCCTTCGCGCTGTCGAAGAGAACCAGAAGATCGAGCGTGGTCGGACCTTGCGCCAAGATTTGCAACGCTTCCGCCTTCCCGCCGTCGGGTACATCGAAGAGTTCGGCGATCGGCATCGCCGTCTTGCTCGTTGGCTCCACGGCGTACAGAGCGAAGGAAAGGTTCTCCGATTGCGCTGGACCAGCGAGGGCAAGAAGCCGGCCGTCCGCCATGACGGCAAGGTCTCGGATACCCCGGCCTCCCAAATCGAGATCAATTTCGTGAATATCGGCCTCTGCGATGGGCCGATCGGCATCGAATAGCCAATCTCGATCCATGGCAACCAGATAGGCTTTTTTTCCGATCACGGGTGCCCGAAGGCCCACATAGAGCTTGCCGCCGGCGACGGCCAGTCCTTCGATGTTGAGGCCGTTCTTGGTCATGAGATCTAGCGCATAGTAGTCCTTGAGTGTAGGCGACGTGAGAAGCGCCTCTGAAAGGCGGTAACTCGTAGATTTTGGTCCAATGGTATCGATGTTGTTGGAAGCGCCGGAGGCGGTTTTGACCACGTCAATCGGGACACGCGCCAAAATGAAAGAAGAAGCTCGGAATTTGTTGCTGTTACGCGAGCAACCGTGGGAGCCGGCGACGTAGAAGTATTTGTCGTCGAGAGCGACCGCCTCACCATCCAGATCCTTGAAATCATCCTTCCCCGCCGAACACTTCACGACTTTCGGGTCGAGGCCGGGTTCGCTTCCCACAGTATCAGCGGGCGCGTGATCCTTGCCTATCAACCTGATTTTGGCTTGGCCTGTAAGCGTCGATCCCTCGAACGTCGTCACTTGCGCCAGGCGCCCTTGATCGTCGATGACCACGCATATCCGCTTTTCGCCTTGCGGCCGCAGGCAACTGATACCGCTTATGTCGTCGCTTAGTTTCCCCTTATCGTCGGTAAGGGGAGCAGCGACCTGGACGCTGGAAGATTTGACCGAGGCCGCTCGCATCGAGCATGGCACGGTTATCACTATGACGGCCAAGGTGGCCAAGGCGCTTCTTCGAATGATCTTCCACATAATGGTCTCAAAACAATCGAACGCTGGAACAAAGCTCAATTATGTACGCAATCTTCGCACGAGTAAACTAGATACTTCACCTCGTGGGGCTTGCGGGATACCATTGCAATTCGATGCTGGCATCACCACCACGGACGGGAGGGCAAAAGTGCGGCTGTTGTTACCCATGATCGCTTTAGTGGGAGCGGCGCCATCGCTTCAAGCCGCCGCGGCTGACAGCCGCAACGATGTCGCGAACGCGATCGTCATGGTGGCCGTGCGCGGAAAAGCGGCCAACGGTACCACCGTTGAACGCAACGGAACTGGGTTCGTTGTCGGCACCAGCAGAAACGTGGTCACCGCACATCACGTCGTAGCGGCTCCGTCTGAAGGATGGGCCAAAACGGACTTCGGTCTCGCCGACTTCACCGTGGCCAAAGATTCAGAGATCAGCAAACAGGGCTTTTGACCGAGATAAGGCGAGCAAACGTTCAAAAAAGCGTTCCGGGCAAGGATTCAGCCTTGCTCGAATTCGAAGGCCTGCCGCGACGGGGACTGAGTACCTGTCCGGATGCCGACCTCGACCAAGTTGGCACACAATTGAATGTGGCAGGTATCCCCAATACTGAGGTCGGAGACGTCCCTCGCCTCGAATTGAACGTGGGCGTCCTGAATGAAGGACAACCGCAGGATGGGAAGCTCCGACGATTATCTGCTCAGACTAGGCCCGGCTTTAGCGGCGGCCCTGTATTTCTCGTCGAGAAACAGGACGAGTGGCATTTGGTCGGCGTGCTAAAGGGAGGCCAATCCTTCGGTGTTAGCCCAGAGAGCTACTTCACGCCGGTACGGGAGCTGAGAAGCTTCGTTCTCGGGGCTTGCGCGGTCGCTTGCCGCGATCCGAGCCATGGCGTCGAGCGCTACGATCGCGACATCCTTGGCCCACGCAATGAATCCGATTGGCTCAGAGGCGGATCAACCAGCGAAAGCTACTGCGGAGCTCTCAGGTCATCCGAGATGAATTCTCATCCTGGCGAGGACGTCTCGATCGAGGACCACGGTAAGCTAGACGACCGATTTTTCACCGGGATGAGAGGCGGCGCCCCCATCGTTCGCGAAGCACAGTACAAATTCTATTGCCAGTTGCGATACCGTTCTGGACCGACGTTCAAACTCGCACTGACGGACAAATGTCCACTTCCACCCAACCCTGAAAAACTACCCCATTGATCGCTATGTTGAGAGTCGTCACGATCTTGATCGTCTGCCTTTGGTTAGGTGACTGTCACGCGGCAGGCAACCGAAGTACTCAGCCCCACGCGCCTCCGCCGCGCCCCCTGATCGTCATCCCCGGGATCGCGGGGTCGGAATTGTGGATCAATGGCAAGCTCGCCTGGGGGACGCTAGACGGACTCCGGCACCTGGAGAATCTCCGCATCGTGGACGGCCCCCGAAAGATATCGGCGGCCGACGCATGCAACCCCGGTAATTCGGACGACACCTACAGAGCAACCTGCGGCACACTAAATCAATTCATCGCTCTGGGTCCTTTGAAGGTCGATGTATACGAGCCGCTTTGGCAGTACCTCCAATCTCTCGGCTATTCGCGTTCGGGCGAGCACAGAAACCTTTTTCTGTTCCCATACGACTGGCGGCGCAGCAATTTCGACACCGCAGCCGACCTCGACGCGTTCATCAAGAGCAGACCCGAACTGGCGGGCAAAGAAATCGACATCCTCGCGCACAGTATGGGCGGACTGGTGTCGCTGATCTACGCGACCCAGTACGATGCACCGTCGGACCCGGACGGCAAATGCGACTTCCCGAGAAATTGTCGCGTAAAGACCGTCATTACCATGGGAACGCCTTTTTGGGGATCGGTCACCGCAGTCGCAACTCCCTTTTTGGGATGGGGGCGAGCCTCGCGCTGGCTAATAGGCGGCACCGACACCATCATACGGACGCTGATGTCGTGGCCCTCGCTCTACGAGTTGCTGCCTACCTACGAAAACTGCTGCGTGTCCACGGACGGGCCAAGACCCCGATCGCTAAATTTACTCGATCCCGCTGATTTCTCCGCCCTCCCTCTCGATCTCGCACGGCACGATATCTCAACCGAGCATGTCACCGATGCCTTGAAAGCCACTGCCGAACTCCGGAAGATCGTCGAGGGTGGTTTCCCGAAACATATCCGCAATGCTACGACGTGTACTGGCTTGCCCCCTGAGGGCTTTTTCATCGTTGCCGGAGATCGAAACGGCACCCGCCAGAGCGTCACCATCGGAGCAGGAAAGATGCTCTACGTCGAACGGCGTGGCGACGGAACTGTCACGCTGCGGAGCGCTACTTTTGGCAACCCGGGTGGTGGCTTTCTCTCCTTCATGCCCCACATGAGCATTTTCAACGACGAGAACGCTCAAGCAAAGCTTGAAACCATTCTGTTCCGGTGCGAGATGGGCTTCAACGACTTCAACGGTAATGTTCCGACAGTCGAAGTCGGCCGTCAGCTAGGAGTTTCCGCGAGAATCCCGATCGAATTCGTGTCCGTCGAACTCGTCGAAGACAATAGCGTGCCGGATGGCTTCGCCGCTGCGGGTATACTTTCGCTCGCGGCTCCCGACGATGCGGTCGCCCCGCTGGCATTGCTCTCAGTCAAACTCAATGGAGCGGAAATCAAACGAACGGAAATCAGTTCCACGTCGCGACGTTTGGACGGATCCATGACAAGATTCGAATACGCTGTTGGTTCAATCAAAATAGAAGGTGAAGGCCGCGTCGACGTTGAGTTGACCTTTGGAAATTCCGGACCGACTGCGACGGACCACATTACTTTGCTGGCCAAACCCTAAATTTTCCGAGTCGATACCGTCTCAACCATATCGGCCACCCTGAGGACGTCGTCAGACTCAAGCGCGGAACGCCCGCGAAGATCAGCTATATGTTTGTCCAAAAGCGGCTTGAACGGCTCGGCGTCGTCCAACGCGGTGCTTTTGGGGCGGTTCGGTTCAAGAAACTTGAGGAGCAGATGTTCGGCGTTCCTTTCTGGAAGGCAAGAGCGCGCCGAAGGACCGTCGGAATCTGACAAAGCTTTACGGGTGCTGTAAGAACAACCGTGGTATCGAAGGGGATTTTCGCGTGATGCATTTCGCGCGCGAGCTCGGTCTTCCAGGATGTACCCGGGCCGTAGGGAATATAGGCAATGCCATCAAAGTCGGATGGCTTCTCCACCATCGACTTCCTACGCGCAGCCACATTGGCTGGCCCAAACTTTCCGATAAAGAAGCCGAGTTCAAACACGACATTCTACCGCGCTCGCGGCTGAAGGCCTGCATCCGGATCTGCAATACGGCCTACATCATCTGGCGTCATCAAGACCACGGCAAAGTTGGCTCCTTCTGCCTCTTCCCTGAATTTTGTGAGCAGATGACGACCACCGTTGGGGCGCAGCTGAAGAATGATCGGGTCCAGGCCGATGGAACGAAGAAACAGCGCCACTTCGTTCCTTGCCGCTTCGTCGCGACCATGCACAAGAAATATCTTGTTGCTGGCGGCTGCAGGCTCTGGCGCGTTAGATTGGGCGTCTGCAGGGATCATGAGTTCAATATCCTCTTGAACGAACGAGACACCGAAAGCCGTGTGCTCAGTATAGCTGATGTATGTGCTAAAGCTGCCGGTTGGCCAATCTTGGTCTGAGGCGGCATGACCTTTGGCCCACCAAAATACGTGAGGGACCGCACAATCATCGTGGGCCGAATCGCCAACCATGTACCGACGCGCTTTCGCCCGAACTAACTTAGCGTAGGCATGTTCACAAATCCGCATCTGAGCAGCGTACGCCGAGTTCTTGAGATACGGCTTTAATCGAGCAACTGCTGAACCAGCACTGATCCATTCGAGACCGCTGGCCGATCCGAGAGAATCCTGCGGCTCCCTGAGAGCCTTCGCAATGTCAACGTGCCGGTTGCCGACAGCCATGGTTCAGAATGCTCCTGGTCTTTCATACCCAAAAAGCACGGTTAGGTAGGCCGATCAGTTTGATCTGCATCGCTAAGTACAAGGGAGTAGCTGGTGCTGCGGCCGCCCGCGGCGTCCCTTCGCAGAATGCCGCGCTTGATCAAATCATTAATGTCACGCGTTGCGGTCGGCTGCGAGACCTTGGCAATTTTTTCCCACTTCGACGAAGTTAGTTTCCCCTCAAAGCCGTCCAGCAGACGATTCAGCATAAGTCGTTGGCGATCGTTGAGGTCGCTTGCAGCATGCTTTTCCCAGAATGCCGCCTTCTCCAGCACGTTACCGATGATAGTGTCGGCACCGTCGAATGCGCGGTCGAGACAACCGAGAAACCAGTCGAGCCAATTGGTGATATCGAGCCCGCCTCGCTGGGTTTTCTCAAGAATGTCGTAGTAGGCCTTCCGCTCTTTGCGGATTTGCGCTGACATGCTGTAGAACCGCTGCGTGCTCTGCTCGGACCGAGCTAGCGCCAAGTCGGCGATTGCACGCGCGATGCGTCCATTGCCGTCCTCAAAGGGATGGATGGTCACAAACCATAGATGCGCAAGTGCAGCCTTGATGACCTGGTCTTGGCCCCGCTCGGTGTTGAACCAGTCCAGAAACGCCTTCATCTCAGTGGAGAGCCGCTTGGCAGCTGGCGCTTCAAAGTGGACGCGCTCGCGGCCGAGGGCCCCCGACACCACTTGCATGGGGCCGGCCTGTTCGGTGCGCCAACCGCCCACAGTGATCTTCTGCATGCCGCTCCGCCCGGTCGGGAATAGAGCGGCATGCCAGCCGAACAGTCGGTCGGTGGTCAGGGCCTGGTCGTATTTCTGGGTGGCATCGAGCATCAGCTCAACCACTCCCTCAACATGCCTTTCAGCGGGGGTGAGGGCGCCGATGTCCATGCCGAGCCGCTGGGCGATCGATGAGCGGACCTGATCGCGGTCTAGGATCTCGCCTTCAATCTCGCTGGATTTGACGACTTCCTCGGTCAGTGTCTGCAGGGAGGCTTCAGCCTTAAGATTGAAGCCAAGGCTTCCCATACGGCCAAGCAGGCGCCCCTGCTTGTGGCGGACCTCGGCTAATCGCTTGAACACCCCCTCCGAGTTCCACTCGAACTCGGGCCATTCCGCCCTTTCGTGAATATAAACCATAAGTCGGCCCCTTTGAGGGGGCAGTATGGGACTAATCTCTTCATCTTCAAGCCATTCCGTTCATTCTTTGATTGGAATATGGGTATTTATCTCATCACAGCCTGTGACTTGCGCGTACGAAAGGATGTCATATAAATAGTATGACATGAAGACGAGTTCCAGCCAGCCCCCCGACCTCACCCCAGCCCAGGCCCGGGCCGCCCGGGCGCTTCTGGCATGGTCCCAGCACGACCTCGCCACCAACGCCAACATCGCCACTTCGACAGTCGCGGACTTTGAGCGGGGACGGCGAACACCGGTGCCCCAGAATGCGGAGGCCATGCGGGCCGCGTTGGAGCGCGCCGGGATTTCGTTCCCAAAGGGCGGCGCCGTCAGGGGGCCAGCGCTGCCGAAGCTCGCCGATCTTACAAAGACGGGCGCGCCGATCCGATATGTGAACGGCACCGATCTTGCTCAATGGGCGGAGCGGCGCGACGGCCAGGCCTCCATGCCGACTCTGCTCGCCAAGCTTGTGCGCGCGAGTGGAAGCGCCTCGCTGCATTTCCCTTCTGATGAAGCGGTCCAGTTTGCCGGCTGGGATGGCACCACCCAAGCCGCCACCGCTTCAGAATACGTCCCGGCCGGATCGACGGGATGGGAGATCGGTACGCAACGCGAGGGAATCGCCGGCAAAGCCAACGAGGATTACGCAAAGCGAACCGAAGACCCGCTGGGTCTTGAGCAGAGCGAATCCACCTTCGTGTTCGTGACGCCACGGCCATGGCCCAAGAAGGACGAATGGGCCCGCGAAAAGCGCGGTGAAGGCACCTGGAAGGATGTCAAAGCCTATGATGGCACCGATCTCGTCCACTGGATCGAGCAATACCCGGCCGTAGGCCAATGGCTGGCGACCGCCCTTGGGAAGTCCCCCCCGGGCGTGCGCCAGCTAGAAGAAGTGTGGTCGGAGTGGTCGCTCGCCACGCAATGGCCGCTTCCACCTGACCTCGTTCTCAGCGACCGGGATGAAGACAGTGCGGCTCTGCTTCGCTGGCTGCGGGATGAGAATTCGGCGATCGCCTTCCAGGGCGAGAGTTCCGAGGAGGTTGCGGCGTTCGCCTACGCCACGATCCATCAACTCCCCGGCGACATCGCCGAGCACTATCTCGCGCGCTGCGTCGTCGCGTCGAATTCTGATGCCGCTCGGCATCTTGCCAGCAGCCGCACGCCTCTGATCATCGTGATCCTCGAACCCGAGACAGGCGTTGCAGAAGCGATCGCGGCGAAAGGTCACCATGTCCTGGCGGCGTTCGGGCAGAACCCTGGCTCGCTAGGCACCGTGAGGAAGCTGAGCCGGCCATCACGCGACGGCATCGAAGCGGCCCTGATCGACAGCGGCGTTCCGGAAGAAAAGGCGAAGACCTCTGCGCGCGATTCCGCACGAAGCTTGGCGATCCTGCGCCGACTGATGCCAGGAGTGGCCAGCAGAGTCCCGCACTGGGCGCAGGGCACGATTTCCCGGTCATTACTCGCGGCGCTGTTGGCCGGCATGTGGGACGAAAGCCGGGAAGCCGACAAGGTCATGATGTCGCGACTGTCGGAGATGCCTTACGAGGCCTTCATCGCCAGTATCGCGCCATATGTCGGCGAGTTTGACAGCCCGCTTCGCAAGGTCGGCCTGGCCTGGAAGGTGGCCTCCCCCCGTGACGCCTGGCTGCTTCTGGCGTCCCATTTTACGGTCGCGGATATCGACCGATACCGCGCCGCGGTTGTCGATGTATTGAGTGCTGCCGATCCCCGATACACCTTGAGCCCGGAAGACCGTTGGTATGCGTCGATGCGGGGCATCGAGCCGGAATATTCCGCTTATCTGCGACATGGCCTGGGAGAAACCCTCATTCTGCTGGCGCTGTTCGGTGATCGCGCGGCGATGGTGCCGCTTGCGCCGCAATATCCCGACACGGTGGTCCGGAAGGTGCTCCGCGGTGCTGATGGTCAGCGCTGGTGGTCCTTGTCGCGGGATTTCCAGCTGCTTGCCGAGGCCTCTCCCGAGGAATTCCTCTCGGCGGTAGACGACAGCCTCGACAACGAGAATCCGCCAATTGCGGCGCTCTTCGGTTCTGATGAGAGCGCCATCTTTGGCAGCGCCGAGCATCTCTCGGACCTGCTGTGGGCGTTGGAGTCGCTCGCCTGGGCACCGCAGCTCCTGCTCCACGTTTCGCTCGTGCTGGCGCGGCTCGATCAACTCGATCCTGGCGGCCGCTATCTGAACCGACCGGCCGCCAGCCTCCGCACCGCGTTCCTGCTTTGGAGCCCGCAGACCAATGCCACCTTCGGCCAGCGCCTGAAGGTGCTGGACCGCATCCGCAAGCGCTATCCGAATCCGGCGTGGAAGCTGATGCTGGGCATCCTGCCAACGGGCCACGATTCCTTCTCGCCAACGCCGTCTACGCGATGGCGCGACTTCTCTACCGACAAGAAAGAGGTTGTCACCTATCAGCTGATCGGCAAAGGCGCAGAAGCTATTCTGGACCGCCTCCTCGAAGACGTTCGCTCGAGCGCAGCGCGCTGGGTCACATTACTTGACCGGTGGAGCGATCTTGGCGACAGGCGCCAAAAGGCGGCCGAGCAGCTGAGACAGGTCGCCCAGGGCAATCTCACTAGGGAGGACCGGGAGCTGCTGCGCGCCAAGCTCCGAGGCGTGTTGCACCATCAGCGCAGCTTCAAGGACGCTGAATGGGGATTGCCGGAAGAGGACCTCGCAGAACTCCAGGCAATCTATGACGCCCTTGCGCCGCTGGATCCCATCGAAAGCATCGCCTGGCTGTTCGAGACCTCGGTGTCCTTGCCCAACCCGACAGGCGACTGGCAGAAGGACCGACAGCAGCTTCAGTGCGAGCGAGCTGCTGCAGCAGAAGAATTCCTGCAGGACAATGGGAGCGAAAGATTGTTCGAGCTGATCGATGTCGTCCGTGAACCCGGCTATCTTGGGCAGTCGATTGCGGAATCCCGTCTCCCTGAGGAGACCCGCAAGCAGCTCCTGGTACGTGCGCTTAAGAGTGAGGATGATAAGCATCAAATGTTCGCGCGCGGCATTGTCGCGACCTGGCATAGCAGCGCCGGCCGTGAATGGGCTGAGGGCCTGTTCGATCAGGCGCAGCGGGAGGCTTGGGGCGACAAGGCGCTCCTGACGATCCTTCTGGCGCTGCCCTCGACTGGTTGGGTTTGGGCCCTCGCCAGCCGCGCGGGCGAGAACATCGAAGATTCTTACTGGAAGCGGCTAAATATCCTGTGGAGCAAGGACGACGATGCCGACGCCGCCTACGCGGTGGAGAAACTCATCGAGGTCGGCCGGGCCCGCGCCAGTGTCAGCTTCATCGGCTATCATCTGCACGACGGCCGGAAATTCGCGTCCGATTTGCTCGTAAAAGCGTTGCTTGAGGCCGCGCGGCAGCCGGTCGAGGGCGAGCTGGAAATGAACGACCGGACGATGTTCCAGCACTACGCCCAGGAAATCTTCAAGCAGCTCGACGAAGCGGAAGATGTTTCCACCGACAGGCTCGCGCCGCTTGAGTGGCTGTACTTGCCGATGTTCGAGCATTCGAAGCGCAAGGCGAAGGCGATCATGTCAGAACTTGCGACGAACCCTGATCTCTTCGTTCAATTGCTCACAGCGGTCTATAAGCCAAGTCAGGATAGCGGCGTGGTCGATCCACCTGTCGAGAATGAGGAGCAGGCCCGCAATATCGCGAACCAGGCTTACCGGCTGTTGCGGATCTGGGACGTGATCCCGGGCACTGGAGCAGACGGATCGATCGACGGTGCCAAGCTCGAGGCCTGGATCAGGGAGGCGCGCAAGCTCGCCCATGCGAAGGGCCGGGGTCTGGTTGCTGACCAGAAGATCGGAGAATTGCTCTCAGCCTCCAAGGTTGATGCAGACGGCATCTGGCCGGTAGTGCCGGTCCGGGAGGTGATCGAGGCGATCCGCAGCCGCGATCTGGAAACAGGCGTTATGATCGGCAAGTTCAACCGCCGGGGAGTGACAATGCGAGCAATGGGCGATGGCGGCAATCAGGAGCGACAGCTGGCGAAGCAATTCCGGGAGTGGTCTGAGGCAACAGCCATCGATTGGCACCGCACCTCGGGAATTCTTGAAAATCTTGCCAAGGACTATGACCGTCAGGCGAAGGCTCACGATGAGGACGCTGAGCGCCTAGATTGGCGATGAGCTCGGTCATGCGGTCGGGTACAAGCTGGTTCTGATGTCACGACCGGTAGCGTATGCGCCGATGTTTCAGGTACACAGAAGAAGTCGGACATTGAGCCAAGGCGAACGCCCAGGTCGCGCCGCCCTTTTTTGCTGGCACCAGACCAAGTTCACGTAGGTACGCTATGAGCAACAACGAGCAAGACGATCGGAAGCCAATCAAGCCCCCGGTGAAAAACCATCCGGACGAAAAGGTACGAAGCTTCGTAGAAGCAGTGGCCAGCGAAGTCCCGCTTGGCGGCATGGTGGTCAAACTGGCTGGTGATCTGGTCCCAACCCAGGCGCAGAAAGCCCGCACCGAATGGGAGGGCGCAATCTCGGAACGCACCAACGAACATTCCGAGCGGCTGGACCGGCATGCGCAAATGACTAGCGCCAAGCACGACACTGGTCGGCACTAGTGTGGACTTGGCCGTGGCTCTCGCCCGCGCACCAGGCGACGGTATGGCCGGGCGAGGCCTCACCCTTGATGATCTATGCAAACTTCTGCCTGAAGCCCATCCAAAGATGTCGAGAAAGCCGCTTTCGATCTGAATGCCCTTGGCTTGACCGATATTCAGCGGGCGATCGGTAGGCACTGGTGGCTCCGGTTAAACCAAGACTTCTACGAGCAGGTCGACCACCAAGTCATGGGCTGGGGGTCGACGACGGAGCAGGATGCCCGGACGTTGGCCAACCTTCTCCTGGAAGATGAAGGGCGGGAACGAACATCCGCCCTCCACGCGGCCAGCGGCTGGGAAAAGCGCCGTTTCAATCCGGCTTTCCAATTCCTTCTGAACGTCATCCCAGACGAGCGCGCAAGCCGGGAAATTCAGCCGGACTATCCATCAAGCAGCATCTTCTTATTGGACGAAGACAAGGCCTTATTGCGCAGGTTCCTTGCAGCGCGATAGGTATTGCCTCCCCCTGTCGACCGCCTTCTCAGCTGCTGCCGCTACGAGTCACCCCGGTGTTCCACGATATTGCAGATGAACAATGTTTTAGCCGTTTTCAGGCAATGAGGGGGTCGCATAGTGACGTCATTTCGAATGCAGGAACGAGACCTCGATCTCTTTCTCCTAGAAGAACTTTGTAGCGATAGCGGGTTCGATAAGTGGTTCGCAGAGCAAATCGGGCTCAACGGCTTTCGGTGCCGCGACGCAGTACATTCCGTTTCTGCAAAATCTAACGCGAAGTGGGGCGAGACCGACGTCCTCGCGTTATACTCAGATGATGCCGAACGCGTTGCTGTCCTTATTGAAGATAAAATTGCGGCCGATTTCACAGAAAGCCAAGCAAAGCGTTACCACGAGCGAACAGCTGACCTTGTCAGTAGCAGCACGGCCCAGCGTTACCTGACGGTCCTAATCGCTCCATCAATATACCTCAAGGCCGTTCCGAAAGACGACCCATAAGGCAGCACGGCGCATGCAACTTGGCGTGCGACCGCATTGGTACAGTGTCTTGCACACGTTGCGAAGAGCAAAAGCGTGGGGGATGCGGAAGTGCGCCGCTTCTCAGGAGCCTTCGCGTCCTTCTTGCAACGACAGACCAACGGGCTGTTTAGCCACAAAATTACCGGAGACAAATGGGGATTCATCATCAACACTCCGGATATCCCGCAGAATGTGCAGCTGGCATGGAAAAAAGGTAAGTCGCGCGTCGATTTAACTTTCTATGGACCTCACGTCGGAAAGGCGGGCCACATTCTGGTTCCGCCCGGTGTTAGCTTGCGGCTAGCTGATGGCGCGTCGCTCAAGAGTGATATATTTGGGATCGAAGTGCCGATGGTAGACATGTCCGCGGATTTCAAAGATCAGATGGAGGTGATAGACGAAGTGATGGTGGCGATACGACAACTGCTCCCACTCGTTCCTCAAACCTTGATGACTGCCGCCGATGAAAGGCCGGCTTCGCAAGAGGGGAGCGAGATTATTTGAAGTCGGCCATGCGCAACCCAACAATGAGGTCAGTACCAGCGTCGGAATGGGATCTCACCAACCTTAACGACGCGGACAGGCGCATACGCCAGCTGGAAGAGGTTTCCGGCGATAGCTTCATTGTTGGGATTGTCGTTGCCGCCAAGAAGGCCGCTAGTGAAAGCCAGGCCGAATTTCAGTGGCAGCGGGCCACCGACGAAGAAGCTCCACCCGACACCTTTCGTATCGTCAGCCAGTTTCCACTGCCCGAGCGCCTCTTTGACCAACTGTTCAATGGCCGCTGTGGCTATCGCGCGCAGTATTATCTAAGCTCCGAGGAAGGCGAGGCCTTCAATCGTCGTATCATCGTCGCCCTGGAAGCAGAGCTGGTATATCCCGCCTCGGTGAAGCTTGGACTTTCCAAGTCGTTGATCAGCCGCTCATTCAGGGGAGCTTACTCGAAGAGGGTGGCCAACGAGGGAGAGGCGTTCGATGCGGCACCCTCGGGAATGCTAATGCCTCGGCGTTGGAGATTCCACGCCGGCCGAGGCACTCGCATCGAATGATGAGAGTTAGCACATGAACGCGCAGGCCAAGAATTCCCTGGAGACCGTATTAAACGAGGTAGTCTCCTTCGTGTTCAAAGAGACACACCTGCTCGCCAGGTACGAGGCAGTCCTGCAGCAAGAACTCGGCCGGCTGATACCGGCTGGTGGTAGCGAGGCCTTTGAGAAGCGCATGAACGACGTCGTTGAACATCTGGGTGGACCACCAGAGTTCTATCTCTTGCGCAAAGACCAGGAACCGCCGCCCGCAGACAATTATCCGGAGGCGATAATGCGAGAAGCCTTCGCGGTATTTCATCGGGCTCGAACATCGGTACTACGGGCACATCTGTTTATGACCGGCTCGTCGGTCCTAGCCGAGCAGCCGGACCTGATCAACGCGCCCGAAAACGTAACGGCCGTATTTGCAAAGGAGGTGCAGAGTGCCTTCTGGGAACATGCGGAAGCCGCCTACATACGGCTCTATTCGTTTTGGGACCGAGTTGGGCAGGTGCTGGACTTCAGCTTCTTCAACATTCGGAAGTTCGACCAGAACGGCTTTACGGCTGTGATGGATCGCATTCACTCGAATGCGGTCCCGATGGATAACGGGCTAAAATCCAGCACGAGTTGGAAGCGCCTGCGCACTTTCCAGACTTCCGAGAAGGAGGACGGGTTGAAGTGGCTTCTCCAGCGTCGAAATCTCGTTGTTCACAGTCTTCACCTGCATCCGGTCGGAACGGAGGATGAAGGCGTATTCAAGTCGCAGTTCAACCACCTCGATGCGGCTCATCGCGAGAAACTGCGACCGAGGGAGCCGAATGAGGAAGTGGCGCTGCTAATGGGGCAACTCGCGAAAGCGAGCATGCACTTCAGCGACTTTCTTGACATCGTCGAATTGACGCCTTCCCGAAAACGAGAGAGCTATCTCTAGTCGTTGCCTATTACCGGAAGCCCCGCTTCAGCTTCCGTGTCCAGTTGAGCTGGTGACAGAGTTCGCGGGTTAAATTTGCACTTGCCGTATCCTACGGCACCGCTCGTACTTGCTGCACCGTCAACGCCTCATGCACCCTCCCGTCTTCCCAGCTCATCGTGAGCCAGCTGGTCGAGGTCGGGTACGATATGACGATTCTTCCTGGTCGGTACTTTGCTCCGCGTAAGAAGGGATACTTGCTGACATCGAGCGGTTCGAGCAGCAACACGAAGCCCAGGCCCAGGATGTTCAGCGCCAACGCTTCGATATCTTCTTGGGCATTTGTGAGCGGCTGCAATCGGAAGCGCGGATGATTTGACATCCGGTCGCCTGCGTTCATGGTGCAATAGAGTCCTGCACCCTCTGGCCAATGGCGCGGGTCGTCGAGCATGTCCAGTATCGCTGAGTCCCGCGAGAACGCGCCAGAAAGGGGTGCCCGCCCCCTCGCGAGATTCTTTGAGACCGCAGCGGCCTTGGCGGTCTTTAGGAGCCACCGCTCAACATCATGCCCCGAAACAAGGGCGTGCCTCATCCCCCCATCGCGTTCGAGGTACGATTTTAGCGACGCAAAGAAATACTGCGCCGCGTCGTCGAGCGGATGCAGCGCGCTGTTGTGCTTCGTACATAAGCAGTTCGTTCGAAGGCTTTGGGGCGCCAGAATCTTCTCCTCATTCGGCGCAAGCCAAGGTAGGCCAGCAATCGAAAATTCGCCGTCCCCCATCAAAACTCGTATCACCGACTCCGAGATAATGTGCTCGCCCGAGATTGGGCCGACACAAGAACCCAACTCCTTCATGTAGCACTTGGCCACACTCGAGGACGGTGGGAGCGACTTCAGCCCGAGAGTGGCCGCCAACTTGTGCCACTCCTTCCCATTAAAACAACAGGAGCGTGCGGCCTTGCTTGAGCCGCACGGGCACGGGCCGTTCAGGACAGCTTCCCTTTTCCGCTTGGCTTCGCCCACGCGAGTTCAGGACCTCACTCGATTGTTGTATACCACAATCCACGCCTCGTGCTCGGCCTTCAGGTTCGCAACGAGAGCATTTACCGTCGCGTCGTTGATGGCCTGCGGCGTTCCGTGACTAAACGCATTCCTGCGTTGATGGATGTCCTTCAATAGATCGGCAATACCGACAAAGCCATTTGCGCGAAGATCATCGAAATAATTGGTCCCGTAGAAGATCTTATACAGTTCGTAGAGGCGCGGCCCGATCCCGTTATAGCGCCGGAGCGTATCGTCCAGCACACGACGTGGCAGCCTACGCATTGCTGAGCGATGAAGCCGCTCGATGCGCGTTTCAAAGTAGCTCCAAAAAAGCAGCAACAAGGCCGCACGCGCGGACGGCCGGTCCACATCAGGGAAATGCATCAATCCCTTGAACTCGACTGCTGGACGCTCCCACTCATGCTGGAGCATTTCCAGATAAACGTAATCCTCGTAGCGCCCTTCGGCCCCCATAAAGGTCGGATGGACTACCAGCTCGTGACCGTTGATGTTTATCGTTTCGGACGACAGGTCGTACGGACCCGCATTGCACGCCGGGCAAGGTACATCGATCTTTCGAATGCCGGGACAATCCGCGCCGCACACAACGTAACCTGACCACAGGCTCGCCCAGGACTTTCCTGCTAACCCGTCGTACCACATGAGTTGCCCCTCACGAGCCGGTCGGACCGCCCCGGTCCCGGCCTGGCTTCCGGTTCAGCGATACCCCCGCCTCTGCTTCTCTGCCCATTTCGATATCAAGGCAAGATCAGCCTTACCACGAGTCGGCTAGCCACCAATGCGACCGTCCCTGGCGTCCCAATCCCCCCATTCGCGAAAGACGGACCATTCGCCGAACAGCGTCGGCTGGACGTCCAGCTTGTAGAACGGCGCTTCATTGCGTGGCTTCAATACGAGTGAGCATGATTGCGGTCATGCGGTTTCCTCATCTTTTTGTTTTATCAGCGACGAACCGGACGCTCTAAACCAAGAAGACGCAAGGCATCGCGCCGCAGCGCGCCGTCTGGCCCAACGAAGCGGTAAAGCGTCTGACGCGTGATGCCGAGCTCTTCGCAAGGCTTGCTGGTTTTGGTATCGCGGTTCGCCATGCTGGCTTGGGCCACCCGCCTCTTCTGCGCTTCGCGGGCGTCGACATCCGCACCGCGCAGGACGGCATCGCCGGTGACATCCATATCGGCGTGAAGGGGCTGCTCGGCTCGCTCTACCTCAAAGACCTGGCGCAGAAGACTGGACGCGGGCAAGCGGGCGTTGTGCGCGACGGTCGCCACAACGGCGATCGCAGCTACGGCTATCGGGCAATACCTGGAAGGCCTGGAGAGCTTGAGATCGATGCGGCAGAGGCCGCGGTTGTTCGCCAGAGCTTCCTGCCGCTAACCCATCATCCTGTTTGGCAAGGTTCTGGATCTGCCGTCCATCAGCCTCCAGCTTCTCAAATCCACTCCGCAACACCTTAAGAACATCGTTGGTGGTGTCGCAAATCTCTTGGCAGAGGCGGTCTTTGGTGAGGATGCCGCCAAAGTAAGTGGCGTACGTTGCGAACATGGCGTCCACCATCTGGCTGCCAATATTTTCTGCCGAAGCGCCCTTTCCGCCTCCCTCCTTGATGCAACGAAGGGCGATGACGTAGCCCGCCACAGCAAAGCGAAACAGAAAGGCATTCGGGAGAGTTTTGAAATCAGGCAGCTTTTTGAAGTAGTGGTGTGTAGCAACCAGCCAGAGGACTAATTTGAAGATGTGGTCTGTTATCTTGCTAAACAGCTCGGGAGTTATCGGCCCCCCTTCCGTAAAATCTTCAACTCTGCCTCAGTGTAGTTTTTTGCATGCTCAGCCAGTTTCCCGTAAACGTTTCCTGGTTTTTGACAATCGTCTGAAGGTCGCTCACGGCGGCTTCGCATTTGCCTTTCAACTGCTTCTGTAACAGTTGGTCGCCGTCCTTCGCTCCCTCTACCTTGTCGCAGAACGTCTTGAAAAAGGCTGTCTGGTTCTTGTCGACCAGCCGCCGCTGCAGCCCTCGGCTTCGGCGTCGTGAACGGAGCCCGGCCACAGAGTATGTCGGCTTCAATACCTTGATCTGCTTGGCGCGCTCAGCGCAGATCGCAAGCTGATCTGAAATTCCCGTTGCATCGCCGATCTTCAGTGTCTCCAGGATTGCAAAGTCGGGGATGACGGCGACATTAGTCGATTCGGATAGATACTCCTTCAACTCGTCCGACTTGAGGCTGTTCGTATCGATAACTATCCGCTTCAAGTGTTACCCCTATTCTTGGGCTAGAATTGCTTTCCAAAGTTCGGTAACGGCTGCGTCCTCCAGCCCCGCCGCTCGCAGCCCCTCGAAATTCCGCTTCACGTAGTCGACTGCGCTTCCACTTGTGCCGCTCGCCTTGCGGACAAGCGCGGCTAATTCGGCAAAGCTTTTCGACCGGTCATACAAGTTGCGGCCGTCGTAGATATAAGTCAGAGCCTCCACAGCCCGTCCATCAGCCAATTCCACAGGAAGCGACGTTGGCAGACAGGCTTCTCTTTTACGCAAATATGATAGGAGAGCTGTCGAGGATTGCTCGTCGCCCAAGAATTCAAAGGCAACGCCTTCACATCTCTCACCTAGTGCCCGCTCCAGATTCAGCTCAGTGCCCCAATTCACGACCGATTTTTTGTTAAACGCTCGCCGATAGCCGTGAAGCGTCCCCCGTTGGTGGCTCAGACATCCGAACTCTGATTGCCAGCCGTCAAACGTGAGCGAGCCAAAGCCGAATACCCAGATCACAATCTAGATCCTCCCTTTTATTGCAACCATTGCGTACAGCCTGAACGATGCCGCTGTGGATGTAACGGATGCGCCACTTGGATTGACTGACAACCTGACGTAATTTAAGCACATGGAAAATCAACTTATTGTTGTTATTGATTACGAAAGTCCACCGCGAGCGGAAGACGTTGGCGCACTATTTTCAGCGCTCGCGAAGGACTACAAGACCGTCTCAAGAGGCCGGGCACTTGTGATCGCCTCCATCGAACGCGGATCAATCATTGCCACGCTGGTGGATTGGGCTTTTCAGGCCCTCCCTACGTCAAGGCGTCGGTTGAGATGGCAAAAGGAGCCAAAGCCCTTGCGGACTTCGCGAAGCTGCTGAAAGACAGTATTACCGCTGTGAAGTCGCCCAACCAGGCAAAATCACTGCCTCCTATCGCAGGTAAACGCTCTGTTCATCGCACCATGAGGGCGATGGCCAAGACCGCCGCAGAAAACCATTGCGATATCCGCCTCAAGCATACCGAAGCAGACGGAGAAACATTGGAAGTGGAAATTACAGCCCGCCAGGCGGTCGAAGTTCAACAGGTGCTTGATCCGCCGAGAGCCGTTCAGGAGCACGCCGCGTTAGCTGGACCTCTTCCGGCTGCGCAATTACCGGCCGTAAGCGAAGCAATCGGCCGTCTCTATGGCCCTGGCGCTCAGGCATACTCGGCATCGGAAGCCCAAACTATCGCAGATTCGCTCTTCGATGTTCTTGAAAGCGCGGGACTTATCGAGATCATTCCCCAGCTCATCACGGACCTTCGTCTGAAAGGGTCGTTTACTCTGGCCGAGGCGTTGGAAACCAAGCTGAATGAGCGAAGGGGAAAACATGGGCCTTCATTGACGACGACTTAAGGATAAAGCGAGCGGCACCAATGCCATCTTTTTGGCATTGGTGATGGCCAGCCCTCCGCAACGCGAACGGACCGCGTCAAGGGTGGCTCCGCCGCTCGTCTCGACCCTTCATGCGGTCCGGGCGCGGTGCGATGTTCCTGCACCCGAGTATGTCATCTCGCGTAGGCCCCGTTAGGAAAACGGAGGAAGAGGTCGAGTTTGTCGATGTCATGCACACTGGCAACATGATGGAGGAATGCAATATTTTTCCGCATGTGAAGCGGAGATCATGCCTGAGAGGAGCTGTGCATTCTCCAGACTTGGCCCCACCAAGGCTGCTCGATCTGCCGCGACTTCCTCCGGACCGGTGTTCGTGAAGTAGGTATGCATCTTGCCCATCACACCAACAATAACGTCAGAGATCTGAAGGCCTGGCTCGTCCTTGGAATCAGCAAACCGGAAGTTCGTAACCGGCTTTCCATTGCTGGTGAGGGGTGCTTTCAGCAGACGCTCGCGAACGATTTTCTCCATGTCGAAGATATGGGCGAAGTTTTTGAAGATTGCGATCCGCCCTTGGAAGAACGTGCTGAACTCGTCAATGAACAGGTTAGGCGGGTACCCTTCAATGAAATCCAGGCTCGCCAGGGCCCGTCCTGCCTTCAGCACACTTTTCAAAACCATTGCGTTGAAGTCGGGCAGCACGCCACTGTTTCGTTCGACGATCTCGATCAGCTTGTCGAGGAAGGGTCTTCGGCCCTCGGGAGCCAAGCCCGGATATCCGAAGGCGTGAAACAACTGGATCGTCGTTGCCAGATCGCAGCGCAGCACAGCGACCAGATCGCTTTTTAGCAGGGCTGGTGCTGCGCAAGCGAAGGCACAATCGAATCGATGAGGTCTGCCACGGACCAGTAGAACGGATCGAGCTGGTGATAATGGATCATCAACCCATTCTCGGAGACCCATCTAAGAAACGTCGTCAGCTGCCGCGAACGCAGGACGTCAAGAAAACCGCCCTTGGCCACGTGCGCCAACTTGATTTCGGGGGCTGATTTCTGGATACGAATCGCCTCTCGGAGCGATTGAATCTCAAGCGGTCTCGGCTCGCCTTGATGCACGATGCCACCCAGGACAAACACCTTCAGCTCGGCAACGTTCAAGCCACCCACATCGATATATAACTTGCGGATGTTGTTGGTCTCATCGTGATAAAACGTATAACGGCCGTCGGCTTTGGTCAGGCCATGTAACCGTATTTGAGCGTCGCGAAGTTCATCAATATCCATTTACGCTCTTAGGCAGCAGCTCGTGAGGATGCACGACGAACAGGCTTGTGGCGGATAACCACGTCCACCCGATAGTTAAGCCGGTCTGGGCATCGAACAATTCTGTCGATCGAGAACTTACCTACGCGACCCGTGACCAAGGCGGACACATCGGGCTGTTTGAGGCCCAGCAGCTCTGCAGCCTTTGTTTGAGTAAGCTTCCGACGTTTGATGATAGCGCGAAGCTCCCGGATAAGCTTAGCTTTGAGGAGTTCTTCTTCGGGATTGGCAAAGCCAAGGTCAGCGAAGATATTTTCGCTGCCAACGGTTGCTTTCACAGCCTTGCTCATTTCTTTGCTCCTTTTGCAGGCTGATTCAAGTCCAACACCATGTAGTCTATCGGGCAGAAGGTCACCGGCTCATACAAAGCGATCGGCTCAACTATGCAGATGTACCATTCGGGCTAGTCAGATCAAGAAGCGCAATGGCTCGTCCGAGAGACGCGATAAACCTTGGTTCGCGCCTGTGTAACAGCTCCAAGGTAAGTCGGACCGTCTCAGTAGCAGCCACCGGCGTGCGGTATGCAAAACTAGCCACCGCATCGCCTATAGCCTCAAAATAGCGCTGCCTCTCTTCGTACGCAGCGCTCGCTCTTAAAGCCACGAGCACGAGACCCAAGATATCTCCAGCGGTCGATTGTGGCGTAACCAGACGCAAGCATCTCTCTACGACGGCTTGTGCTAATTTCTCACTCCTGGTGGTTGCGGCGACGTAAGCGCAGCAACGAAGGACCCGTACCGTAAATGGGCCACCGGGCAGATCTGAGTCGGATCGCTCCAGGAGCTTTAATACGTCGCTCGAAATCGGCTTACCAATCGCCCCCGTATGGGCGATCGTCTCTAGTCCGGCCGCGTCTTTGAATGATTTCCTTCGGCGCACAATCGATTTCAGTCGAGCATACACCTTCTTTTGCTGGTCAGTTATAACCTGCGGAACGAAATCATCCATGGGCCCCGCGTAGAATGCGAGCATCATAGATTGGAGGCTCTCGGTCTCCGCCTTGATGAGCTTGACCCAACTCTTAGGCCGCTTTGCTTCCGCGAGCATATTGAGCGTGTTGAAGCAACGACCGATGAGTTCATGCTTCATGTATTCTGGATCAATCCACTCGGAATCCCAACGAGGGGCTTCGGCCACGTCGACGATCCCGAACCAAGTGTAAGACGGTCCAAGCTCCTTGATTGCCCAATTCAAGAAGTCAGAGGTCCTACTCATTCCACCTAAAGCATTCGTCAGGACGCCTGCGTGAGTAAGCGATGCAAGTCGGAACCAATGCAGCGGCGCGGACCTGTCCTTAATGATCCTGCGCAAGCGAACAATCGAAACCACAGCACAGGCTGCGAACAGTTCGCATCGCTGTCGTAACCAGTCCTTGTCTCCAAAGATCCTTTCCAGAAACCTCAATCCAAGCTGCGCCGCTCCGCTCTCACCTGCAGCGACCTTGATCGCACACAGCTCGAACCCGAAGATCAGCGAGAACGGATCGCCAGCCTCAAGGAGCATCTCGACCTCCTTGAGAGGTCGCTTGGACAAGATCGCGTCAGGGAGGAGTCCTCGGCTAAGACCAGTGAATGCAAGACGCCGCAGGCCCGAACGCCCTTTACGCAATAAGTGGGCTCGATGCTCCTCCAACGGACCCGCCACATAAGCGGGAAAGTCGGAAGTGGCGGCTAGCGGTCCGACTAGTCTTTCGAAATAAGCCAGCTCATCTGGCACCATGTTGTCCGGATTTAGGTTCTGCGGTCGAACGAAAACCTCGGTCAATGTTTCTGGGGTGGCCCTCAGTGCCTCCGCCAGATCACCGTACTCCTCATCCGTTAAAGCGCGGGACGTGACTATAGCACTCCAGCGCTTTTCTTCGGGTGCCGTAAGCGGCCGGGAAGTAAGCAATCGACGTAGCGCCCCTGCGCGAACACTCTTGCTCTCGCTAAGAAGCGCAGCGTCGGGCACATCGAATTGTAGATTATCGAAGGAAAGACCCACAACCCCGGAAGACTTGAGGCTCAGCTTGACTTTCGTTTCGTCTTTATCGGCAAACTTGAGCGAGAACGTCTTTCGCCCTTTGAGACCAGCGCGCAGACATTTGTTAAAGCTAACCAAGTCGACCGAGTGCGCACCGTTGATGGTGAGCATGGTTTGCGCTTTCAGCTTAAGTGCCTTCTTCGCTATTTCGTTCGAAGCGACCTCTTTGCGCATTGTCTCAGAAAGTGACCGTAAGACATGCAGTCGAAGAGCCTTGCGCACCTCGGGAGGCGCTTCTTCAGCTTCCGTCAGACGATCCAAATAGTTTGCATATACCTGGAATGCCTTATCCCATAGCCATGGGAAGTCCATTCGGATCGGCGCTGCAAGGCGGCCCTCAATCCATGTACTGTATGGCTTTTGCCGCTCCTCCTCAAGATAAGGCGTGGCAAGAAGCATTCCGACTTGTCCTGCTGACTTCTGAGTAGCACTCGTCCACGCCTCGTCATTTGTAGGATCGACGCACCACGCCAGTGGATCGGGCAGAAGTCTAAGCAACCAATCCGCCTGTGTTACGGTCTCAGGAGAAATTGTTTGCTCACCCCATATGGCGCGAAGCGTTTGGAAGACAGCCAGACGCGATTGGTCAAGCCACGACATCTCTGCATCTAAAAACATACGGCTGCGGAGTGAGATCGTAAGGTTTCCTCGCATCTCTCGAAGTTCGGGAGTCTCTTCCAAACGATCGTTCTGGATACGCGCTCGCAGCAACTCGGTCTTCAGGGCATTGGGTTCAATAGGTACTAGGGCGTATCCGGCAACGCGCAAACGATGGAAAAGATCAAACCTCTGATGCTCTGAAAGTACAGTACGGCTATTGAGCGCGGCAATTACGTCGATAGTCGTGGCACAGACCACGCGCCGCTTTCCATCTTCCCAAAACAGCTCTTTGTTGAGAAATCTATCGTCACAGATCACAGCATCTATATCTGTGAGATCGGTCAAAATATCGATGGAGGGAAATGCTGCGCTTGGACCTCCATCCCCTGCTTCATCGTCATCGGTGGTGCCCGCTAATCGACGACCCGTGAACCTGATGGATGTTCCTTTTTCGATAGCCGCATGAAGTGCGGCGCGTATGCGGTCTACCGCGAGCCCTAGTTCGGCAGATAAATCGGCGCCTTGTAGGATGGCCTCGCAATCCGATTCCACCTCACTGGAGACGTAGACCTCCGACACGTTGGAAGTGAGCTTATCCAACAATCCGACGTGGTGAAGGTAAGTCACGGAAAGCTGGTCAAGATAAACGATGCTGTTCGCGTCCAGAGACGTTCCGTTAGTCCAACCTTGGTCGACTTGATTGAGGTAGGCCGTCGCATTCCGAGCTGTCGGGCTGTCGACCTTTGCCGACAGCAGGTTCATAACCGCTTGCGTGTCAGCAAGGATTCCGTCGTAATCGTCGAGACTGACAGTCTCTTCCATGAAAGATCGCAGTTTATATACTGGCGCACTTCTGACGACTTTCGCACCAGTGGCACGCGCCGTATCCAAGAGCAACTGAAGCTCGGGATCAATATCCAAGCTCGCTGGAGCGGTAGTCTGCTCTCGCTTAAGCAGCTTGAGCCGCCCCTTGCTAATAAGCTCCTTGATGTATTTGGCCTTCGCGACCTGGGACGGCTGACGAAACCGTATAAATTGCTTGTCGAAAAACAGCGAGCTTAGAGTGGATGGCGCAACGACGATCTGATCAAAGGAACCCAAGGTCTTTTGCAGGATACCCAGGAAGTCGAGTGTAAAAAGCGAGGTTACATCAAGCGCGATGGACCGCACTCCAGATAGATCGACACGAGGCCGCGCACCTGAGAACGCCATCAGCGGATATTTGAACTTCGCGTCCGCCCCTGTTGAGTTCCGCAGAGCAAGACCAAGAAACGCTTCTATGGGTTGTCGATTGAGGGAGCGGGCTGCTAGGTAGAGCGGCATGCGTGCTTGCCGCAGCTCCTGGTTGACTGCATCAATCCGTTTATTCCACCCCGAAGACCTGCGCACGATCTCCTTCATCGACATGGACTGAATTGGCCCCTTCTCTCCCGAAAGCTCAACGGCCTTCTGGAACCATTCATGCGCTCGAGATTCTTGATATTCTTCACCGCGATCGACGGAGAGTTGATAGGCCATGAGGTAGGGTTCTGGCGCGTCGGGACTCTTCGCGATAGCGGCATCTCGAAATGTATCCACGTACGGGCTATCCGTCTCAAAAGCCAAACGAGCCAACCGAATCAAGTCCTTGGTTTCCAGCTCGCTTATTCTCTTTGTTTCCTGGGCTAATATGGTCGCGAGGTAACCCCAGTCTCCTGTCTCTACGGCTGTGTTAATCGCGAGCTCTCGGTCAAAGGAATCATTACGGGTACCACGCAGCTCGCGAGCGATCGTCCGAGCCTCCATCAATCTTCCTAGGCTAAAGCATGACCATCCCTTCCAGGCTGCGAACTCCGCTTGCATTTCGTAGAGTTGAGGAAGCTCCTCACACAGAGAAACAAGCTCGGCATACTTGCGTTTGGCATATAAGGCCTGCAAAGCAAGCGAGAAGTCCTCGACCCTTTTGGTCTCACGTGCAAGGATCGGCGCATACACCGCGAGCTGATCCTCATTCTTTTGCGAGAAAAGAACCGAGACGAGAGCTCGCAGATAATGTGTCTGGCCTTCCGTCTCATAAAGCTTGCGGTATCGATCGGCCTCGCTCCCCTCCTCAATGGATTGAAGATTGGCAAGAAGGTGCTTGGCCTCTTCATCATCGACATGACCGCTCTTGCGGTGAGCTTCGATTTGTTTACGGGCATCCTTGAATCGGCCAAGCCTAGATAGCGCCTCGACCTCGATGCCCGCGAGGGACGCTGGATCAAGTTGCGGCTTTGCAAAAATCTCGGTTCGATACTGGTCGAAGAAATCTGCAAGAGCTGGCCCGTTCTCATCATAGAGTGCTAGCAGGAAAACGGCGAAGCGCTCATCGTCGGTCCAGTCACCGATTTGCTTCTGCGCTATAAGGTGGCGACGCAGTGCTTCCTTATTGAAAGGAATGCCGTAGGCGAACGCCAAACGCACGCGCCAAAGAGTCTTCTTTTGGTCTTTGATGTCCTCTGCAACCGCGGTCTGCGCTTCGGCACGAGTGCTGGGATCTTCGAGCTTAAGCCAAAGGATTAGCTCGTCGAGATATGGCTTCAGCTTTACAAGCCGTAATCCGTCAGCCTCAGCATGGAGAAGCTCAAAATCTTGGCGAGCATTGGTAAGCTTTGCCAAGCTGACGCTATCGTTCGCGATCTGGAGATGCTTGGGATTAAGAGGAAGACCGTTAAAGACCAATCCTTTCTGATCGGCTGGAAGGACCGCTGCTAAACGAAGATTCCCTCTGAACGAGTAGAGCGCTGGGCATTCAGAAAAGAAAGATGCTGGAAAGCTCTCAGCCTGTTCAAGAGCCTTTTGATACTGACCAACTTCTCTCCGTTTTATCAGCACGTTCAGCCACCCTAGGGGGAGGAGATCATTCAGCTGGAATGCGGAGTCATCCACCCATTGCAAGGCGGCGTCCGAGCCATCTCGCCTCACGAGGAGGTTAAAAATCGCTGCACGTGCATCCGGCAGGTCCAGCTTTCTTAAGCTTTGCAGAGCTTTCGCTGTACTTCCCTCCACATCGAGAAGGAGAGCTTCGTACAATCTCACATCGAGGCGATGGTTGAGCTTAAGCGCGTCGGCATGAAAGGCCTTTGCCTCTTCAACCGTCTCTGCATCTAGGTGAGCGCGTGCCGACCGCTCCAATATATCTGCCCGCAGATCTGCGTTGGCTAGGGCTAGATCACCATCGATGCCCCTCTGCGCAAGCAAGCTGAGTTCTTTTTTTATGTTGGCTTCAAAGAAAGCTCGACGCCCTTGAATGCGCGCCGACTCAGATCTTAACTCCTCATTTGCGTATGACGTCGGAAGCTGGGTTGGCTGAAAGGTCGTCTGCTGCTTGATAATCCGTTCAAGCTTCTCGATTTGATCAGCAGTTGCCTGCCTCCGCTGATTGTGTTGGATGCCCTTGAGCGCCTTTTGGTTGGCTTCGAAAGCTGGGCTCCAGCCCGGATCGAAAGCGTTCTTCGCCTCAAGATCTTCATTGATGCGTTCTTCAAGGACCCCCCAACCCCACACTTCGATGCGGATCTTCCGCCCTTTAGCTCTTTGTTGCTTGGATAGTGTTTGAGCTAACTGATCGAGCTTCGTATCGTTCGGTGCAGAAGTTACGATGAAGTATTCTGCTAGCGCAGGCTTATACTTCAGTGCTTTGCGAACTTCCTCACGGACCTCGGCTGCGGTTAACTTTTCCTTCGGCCCTTTTAGCTTGCATTGTATACCCACGAGGTAGCGTAGGTCACCATCGCGGTAGCCAACGACATCAACGCCGTCCTGCCCCTGCCCTCTTCGGCCTAGCCGTTTAACGCCTGGGTCCTTCAAAATGCCTTTGAAAAGAACGACTGTCTTCGTCTCAAAGTCGGTATCGTTCTTCGGAATCCTAATGTGTGTCGGCTCGAACCCTCCCATGATCGCCCTTAAGCCCACTTCATATTATTTTATTGCCCTACGGTCGCGCTTTGCGTGTCGACCAGCATCTCTGCATCTTAGCAGAAGTACGCAGCTTAAATAATTGGCAGAGAAGTATTTCCACGATTTTCGCACACCCACTAATCAAAGGTGCCGAGATCGGACGTGTAGGAAGTTAAGCAACAACAGCTTAGAAAGTGCGCCTTCGCGCAAAAAGGCGAGCCGGTACCGGCTCGTAAGAAGAGCCCCTCCGGGCTCTAAGTGCGTGCCCAGCTTGGCCCGCTAAGCGTCAGTATCCCTGGTTTCTAAGGCTTTAAAAGCGGAGGGATTCATAGGAATATCGGCCTCACTTGCATGGCCGTCTAGAGTACCTGCCGCAGCGTCACGATTTCATCGTGAATGGTGCTGCGTGCCGGTGCCTTCCCCGTCTTCGAGGTTGCGATCCGGTGCACTCTATATTCCTGCGCCTTGCCCGGCGTGATCTCAGATAATCCCATCTCGCCGAAGAACGGCAACAGGTGGAGGCGCAGCCGTATGCCATACCCCTCGATCCATCGCTTGCTGCGATGGCCCTCGGTGATCACCTCGTATTCTTTCAAGAACTGCTCGGCCGCCTGCTTGAAGGACTTTTCATTCTTCTTAAGGAGGCCCGCCTTGGACTTGCCGCGCAGGCAAGAAACCAGTCTTCTGCGTATTGCTTCGCGAGGACGAGGTCGTCCTCGCGAGTGGAGGCGCGATATTGGCGGCCTTCGATTGAAGCGGAGCAGTGCCAGGCGCGGCCGTCGCCGCGCCGGTAAATCTGAACAAGGCTTCCAAGGATTCAGTGCCGAGCCATCTCGCACCTCCTCAACTCAGGATAGCGCGGAACCGGCCGCCAGTCGAACCGATGTGCTAGGGCATTTACGAAAAATTAAAGGGTTAGGCACTTTCATAACCCTTTGTATTACATCATAAATTTGGTGCAGGGATACGATTTGAACCTATGACCTTCAGGTTATGAGGCAGAAGGTCGGAATGAAGCAAAAAGAGATCAATCGAATCGGTTCGTCCTTTTTGTACGCCACAGCCACCCAGCAGCCATACCTGCGCTCTTGATTTCTTTCTTGCTAGAGCAGGCTACGATCTTATTGCCTCAGACCCATCGCGATTCTGGACCGAGGCATGAGCGGCAAGGACGAAAAGACTCCGAACGGGACGCTGGGGTCGCCAAGTAGTCGGAAGATGCCGCATGCCATGAAGCGCCATCGCAAGAACCGTGGCATGCCGCCGCCCGCGACCTTTGATATCGATGTGCTACCGGGCAGCTCTAATTTGACGGCATTAGAGGCGGCCGCGGTCATCCGGCGCACACCCGGAGCGCTGGAGCTGTGGCGGCGCCATCCGAACCACCCGCTGAAATGGCGTTACGTCGACGGCCGGCCACTTTATCGTGTTGATGCGGTGCGTGACTATCTGGCCAAGTGTGACAAAACCCCTAAGACGCCTCAACCGCATAATGCTCACGGAGACGCCCGAGGAGCTCGGCCTTGATCGGGTCAAGCGGATTCGTCCGCTGCAGGCGCACGATTTTGCCGACGCGTTTCGCGCCGACCAACTCCGCAATGTAGTCGTGAGCCGCTTCGAACGCCATCTTGCGGATGATCCACTGTTCGTCGTGATTGTAGACCTGATCGATTCCGCTTGGCTTTTGCCCAACACACAGCCGCTGGATTTGGTTGTCGTAGCCACAGCGTGACATGATGGTGCGCAAGCTGCGCCTTAAGTCATGCATGGTGAACTTGGCGACGCTCGCTTCCTTGACCAGTCGCTTGACCATCTTGGTGAAGCCGGACATCTGGCCGCCGGTCTTTGGTGACGGGAAGACATAGTCGGAAGTTGCCCGCTGGAAATGTTTCGCGGCCGTGAGCACCTCGTCAACCAGGTGAGTGCGCGGCACATCGTGGTGCAGCCCCATCTTGGTCCACGCCGCATCGAAGGTGATCCGGTCATCCATGATGTGCTTTCGCCACTCGATCATGGTAGGCTCGCTGCGGCGCGGGCCGCCGAGCAGGCACATGCGTGCCAGGAGACCGAAAGCCCCGAGCTTGCCGGATGCATCCCAGACCTTGATGATTTCCTCATCGGTCAGCGCGCGGCCCTTCGTTCGGCGTCCGACCCTTTGCGCGCGGGTTTCCTTGGGCGCGCGATAGCCGGCGAGCACGTTGTGCTCGACATAGCCCTCGCCGACGCACCATTCGAGCAAGGTATGCACGTGCTTGCGCAGGTCCTTGGCTGCACCGCGCTTACCGGTCTTGGCAATCTTGTCGACCGCAGCCATGATCTGTCGCCGCGTCAGGTCCCCCACGCCGCTCTCGGCGTGATCCTTGAGCCCGCGCCTCAGCGCTGACATTGCTGGCTTCCAGTTGACGACTTGACGTTCGATCAAGGACGTCTGGTAGGGACCATCTTCAACAATGAGCGTCGCGAGCGTGGTGCGCTGCTTCTCGGCTGCCTGTTGCCGCCTCGCCTCGCGCTTCGCATCGTTCGGGTCCAAGCCCTTGACGACCTCGCCTGCGGCGATGGTGGCAGCCTTGCGCGCGGCCTTCTCATTATATTTGGGCCACGCGCCGAGGGTCTTGCGCTGGGTCCCCCTCACCCCCGGCTTGGTGAAGAGGTAGACCCAGGTCCGGCCGCCGGTGGCGCGCATGCGCAAGGCGAGGCCGGGCAGCTTGTCGTCGTGGAGATAATGCTGCGCCTTGCCGGGCGGCAGCGTTGCGTTGCGGATCACCGTATCGGTGAGTGTCAGCTGGTTGGCCGGCCCCGTCATGATTCCTTCCCTCTCTCTGTGCCCGGCGTCCCCCCGCAAGAAGGGCGGTCAGCCCTCGAGCTGAACCGGGCCTCAGACTTTCTCCTTGCCGTGTGCCCGCGCAGGGAGGATCCACAGACCCAAACAGAACCGGGTCTTAGACCTCCCCCGTTTTTGTGCCCCAAGGGAAAATCCACGGCGGGCACAACGGGGGCATACAAAATGTAGCAAGGTCACCTATGGGCTCTTATGGCCGAGTAAGGCCATAACCACTACCAATTAAAGGAGTTTTTATATCTCAAGTATGGCCGGATTTGGTTGGCTCTGGTCTACCGGTTGTGGTTCACACGGGAGAGGTCCAAGGTTCGATCCCTTGTGCGCCCACCATTTTTCTTCCATCCAGTTTCGAGCGATCGCGGCCGCCTGACGGCCCACTCGCGGCTGTCCGGACCCGTCTCATCAAAAAAATGAAAAAACAACCCCATGCACAGTAGCGGACGCGAGCGGAAACAATGGGTTACGCATTTTCCGAATTTCGGTTGACACGTCGGGCAAAACACGGGCAGGATGGCATGATCCGGAGAGGCCTGCGTGCGGCTCTAATGAGCCATCAGGACAGGCAGGTCCGCATGCTCCATGATATAGCTGGTCGCCCCGCCGAATATCATTTGCCGCAACCTGGTGCGGGTGAAGGCTCCCTTGATCAGGAGATCGCAGCCTTGAGCCCTGGCGGCATCGAGGACCGCCTCTCCGGTCTCGCGATTCTCCAGTCCAACCCTCGTCACATGGGCTGCAATGTCATTGTACCGCAATTGCTCGACGATCCGATCGGCAGATGGTCCTGGTACCCCCTGGCCGCCAATGACGGTTAGGACCGATACCCTTTCGGCCACACGGAGCAACGGCATGGCAAATGCGTTTGCCCGAGCTTGCTCGGTACTACCATTCCAGTGGATCATGATATTTGTCGCGATACTTCTTGGTGCATTCGATGGCGTCAGTAGGACGGGCCTGCCGCTCTCAAACAGCGCGGATTCAATCGCGCGACGGTGAGGGCTCGGAGCATCAATGTCAGACCGTGCCATCACGATCAGATCGAAAGCGCGCCCATAACTTCCGACAACGTCTTCGCCCTCCGGCGCGGTCTCCAGCCAGCCGAAGCATGGTCCACGCGATCCCGCAGTGGCTCGAGGAATATCGTGCTTCAACATGAATGCTTCGAAAAAGTTGCGCATGTCGTTCAATTCGGCTTCGGTCTTAACTTGATACGAATCTAAAAGGACGCCGGTGGCCAATTCCGCGGCTACATATTGAGGCATGCCGAAGCGGAGTGGAAAGCCTTCGATATAGGCGCCGGAACGTTGCGCGAGGCCTACGACGACATCGAGCGTGGATGTCATCATCGAAATATTTCGAAGCGGGACCAAGAGCGTCTTCATTTTGAACCCCCGGTGTTTTCGGTGAACATTGACGCAGGATGCCTAATTTCACTTAGGACGGCGCCTAGGAGATTACACCTTGCGAGCCGTTCCGGTTTGTCATCGACCACGAGAATGGTTGCAGTCATGCCGCTTGCTCGAGCCTTGTATCGATCTCCTGGCGCAGCGCCGCGAAATCAATAGGTTTGGTCAACAGGTCGGCCGCGCCGTTCTCCAGCGCTTTGCGCTTGGTCTCGGCGTCACCGTAGGCTGTGATCATGATGACCGGAACATCGGGGCGGGCCGAGCGCACGATAGATAGCATCTCCAGCCCGCTCATTCCGGGCATGTTGATATCAGACAGGATCAGGATCAGGGTGGCCTCCTCAATCTCGACTGCACGCCGCAGGGCCGCCGGTGCCGACGGGGCAAACTCCATGAGGAAACGACCGGCGCGCAGATCACGTCGGAACTGCTGGCGGAATAGCGCCTCGACGTCGGGCTCGTCGTCGACGACCATGATATAAACGCTCAACTTCTGCCTCCGGTCTGCAATGGTGCCGCCAGCGTGCGCGGCAGCGTAATGATGAACTCTGTATAATCGCCAGCCTCGGTCTCGACCTCGATGCTGCCGCCGTGTTGCTTCACAATGATGTCGTGGCAGATTGAAAGGCCAAGCCCGGTACCTTCGCCTGCGGGCTTGGTGGTGAAGAATGGATTGAATATTTTCTCTCTCACGTCGGCCGGGATGCCCGCGCCATTATCGCGAATCCGGATTTCGACGGCGCCGCCGAGATTTGTGGTCGTCGCGCGCAGCCTTGGCTCGAAGCCGCCACCGGCGGCGTCCTTTTGCTTGCTAGCCGCGTAGAATCCATTTGAAATGAGGTTGAGGAACACCCGCGTGATTTCCTGCGGATACAGGTCGAGCGCCCCCGCACTGGGATCGAGATTCCTTTCAAGCTTGATGTTGAAACCTGCCTTTTCAGCGCGCGCGCCGTGATAGGCAAGGTTGAGACTTTCCTCAACGATGGCGTTGATATCAGCCGAACGGCGCTCGCCAGAACCCTCGCGCGAGTGCAGAAGCATATTCTTGACGATGGAATCAGCGCGCTTTCCGTGCTGCACGATCTTTTCCAGGTTGCCTTGTAGCATGCGTATCAGCGCGTCGATGTCCTGCCTTGCTGCATCGCCGAGGGCGGCTGAGCGCAGCCCGTCGCCGAGCTCGTCAATCAGCTCGGAGGAAAGCGCAGCAAAATTATTGACGAAATTGAGCGGGTTCTTGATTTCATGTGCAATGCCGGCGGTGAGTTGCCCGAGTGAGGCGAGCTTCTCGGTCTGGATCAACCGATCCTGCGTGTTTCGCAATTCCTCGAGCGATTGCGACAGCTCCATCGTGCGCTCGCGCAGTTCATTCAGCAGGCGTGCATTCTCGATCGCGATCACAGCCTGATGCGCAAAATTGGACACGAGCTCGATCTGTTTGTCCGTGAAGGGCTTAACTTCCTGGCGGAAGATCGTGATGGTGCCGATCAGCTCGTCTTCCCTAAGCATGGGCACGATGACGAGGGTCCTTGCGCCAGCAAGATCGGCAAGCGCGCGAACGTTCGGGTTGCCTTCGACGTAGGGCGGCTGAGTTCTGATGTCGTCGATATGAACCGTCTGATGAGTTTTCTCGACGGTGCCGAGCCCGCTTGCGGGATGTGGGCGAATGCTCTGGTGCAGCCGGGTCTCAACATAAGCTGGCGGCGCGTTGTGCAATGCGACCGTACGAAAGCCGCCTTCCTCGTAGAGATTCATAGTGCCGAAGCCGGCGCCGCAGATCCGTGTCGCATTCTCCAGCATCTTGTGGAAGACCGGAGTCAGTGCGCCCGACGAAGCGCTTATGATTTCCAGCACCTCCGACGTTGCGGTCTGCCGCTCCAGCGATTCGTTCAATTGTTCGAACAGACGCGCGTTGCCGATGGCGATAACGGCCTGATCTGCAAAAGTTTGGAGCAGGTTGATCTGCTTCTCGCCGAATGGACGAACCTCGGTGCGACGGAGCACGATCGCACCCATGCTCTCGCCTTCGCGCAACAGTGGCACGCTTAGAACGGTCCGAACGTTGGAGCGAAGCGCATATTCTCGTCCTGTCGGGAATTCGTCCCCTTCGGGCCCAAGCAGGTCGTGCACGTGAACGGTGCGGCGGTCGCTGATGGCCCGGCCGCTGGGCGATTGCACACTGATCGATCGTCGGCTCCACACCACGGGAACTTGTCCATGGTGCGCCTGGACCACGATGTCGTCGCCGTCCCTCAGAACGACTAGCGCATCATATGCCTCGCAAAGCCCGCATGCGCTTTCCACAATCGCTTCGAGCGCCGGACCGACTTCAGTCGGCGAGGAAGCGATAACCCTCAGGATATTGGCGCTGCCGGTCTGGTACGTCAGCGCCTCGGACAGATCCCGCGTCCTGCTTTGCAATTGTTCGAAGAGCCGTACATTCTCGATGGCGATCACGGCCTGGTCGGCAAAGGTGGCGACGAGCTCGATCTGCTTTTCCGTGAAAGGCTGCACGCGCTTGCGAGCGATCACGATCGCGCCGATCGGCTCATTCTCGCGCAGGAGGGGAACACCGAGCGCCGTGCGCTGACCAGCCATGGTAGTCGACTCGCGCAGGCCGTATTCGGGATCGGCAGCGACGTCGAGGACCTGCACCGGACGGCGCTCGAGTACGGCCCGACCTGTGACCGTGCTCCGTCCGGGGATAATGGGGTGAGCTTGCAGAAACTCGCTGTATTCCGCGGAAAACCCGACCGCGGCACCGGCGTGATATTCATCACCTTCGCGGCGCATGATGAACGCCATCTCCGCTTCGCACAGCCGTGCCGCCGAATCGACCAGCGTGTTGAGCACGGTTTGCAGGTCGAAGGTCGAGCGGCTGATCACCTTCAGCACATCGGCCGTCGCGGTTTGCTGTTGGAGCGATTCGGCGAGATCGCGCGTCTTCGCCTGGACCTCATCGAATAGCCGGACATTCTCTATGGCGATGACGGCCTGATCGGCGAAGGTCTGCAGAAGCTGCACATGATGTGGAGCGAAGGTGCCAGGCTCGACTCGCGTGACGCTGATCATGCCGATCACCACGCCGCCGGTCGTGAGCGGAACGAACAGCATGCTGCGAAAGCCGCGGGCGCGCGCGATAAATTTGATTTCGTTCGTCAGCGCCTCAGTGTCGGGGGTCGGTACCACCTTACCCGCCTGTGTTCTTGCGAAACTCTCAAAATCGGCAATCGACCTCGGAAACATGTTCTGCAAAGCCGCATCGGCGGCAGGATTCGTCGGCGTGAATGCCGCCAGATGGGCCATGCCGTCGATGAAACGGAATACGGTCGTCGAAAAGCCGCCGAGCAAGGCATTGGCCCGCCTCGCGATTGCATCGAATACCGGCTTCACCTCCGATGGCGAACTGGCAATGATCTTGAGAATGTCCGCGGTGGCGCTCTCACGATCTTGTGCGGCGCGCAATTCGGCCAGCAGCCGTGCGTTCTCTTGCTGCAAATCCGCCACCACGTCCTGAGGAAGCGCGGCCATCATGAAAATCCACGTCGCCAGCCGGTTCGGGGTCGACGTCAAAATCTGATCAAGAAACCGTCGGGAATTATTCCACTGTCAGGTGCTTCCGACCAGACTTATCGTTAGTTGATTTTCAATCGACTACGCGTCAATTCGCCTCCGCGATCGACCGAACCGGCGAGTTCCACCAACTGCCTCTGCCGTCGACTTCCTTCGTGCGGCATGGTGGCAGGCCTTGACGAGCCGCTGGACCCAAGTGCTGCGCTAAGTGCGGCGCCCGCAAGATCCCGGCAACCGGCGTGCAACCATGACCGCACCGTCACCGATGCAACCACCGAGCTGGAGGGAAGCTCTGGCGCAAAGCAGTATCCTTCGGACATCGCAAAGCGGCATCCTTCGGACATGAAGTCCCGGGTCATGCCGTTCTACCTGCCGCGATATCGGAGCGCTTCCACGAGCAGCGAGAACGCCGGTGAAGGCTGGCGCCGACTGGGATAGTAGAGATGGTATCCCGAGAACGGCGGGCACCAATCCGAGAGCACGCGGACCAGGCGGCCCTGGGACAGGTAGGGCTGGACATGTCCCTCGGTGAGGTAGGCAAGGCCCAAACCTTTCAACGCTCCGTCCAGTAGAAGGCCCGCGCTGTTGAACACGAGCTGGCCCTCCACCCGCACATTGAGCTCCCGCCCGTTCTTTTCGAATTCCCAGGCGTAGAGGCTGCCGCCGTGCGTCGGCAGGCGAAGGTTGAGGCAATTGTGGTGAGTCAGATCCTGCGGTGTCTTCGGTCGCTTGCGTTCGGCGAAGTATGAGGGTGACCCGACGACCGCCATGCGGAGGTCGGGGCTGACGCGCACGGCGATCATGTCCTTGGTGACGAGCTCGCCGGGGCGGATGCCCGCATCAACCTGCTGCGCCACGATGTTGGTGAGCCCGTAGTCGATGATCACCTCGACATGGATATCCGGGTACTTGGGCAGGATCTTTCGGAGCGCCGGCAGCAGGATCTCGGCGGCGGCAAACTCCGTCGCCGTCAGCCGGATGGTTCCGGCAGGCTTTTCGCGCAATTCGCTGAGCGCAGCGAGATCGGCATCCATCTCGGTGAACTTCGGGCCGACGCTGAGGAACAGCCGTTCTCCGGCCTGGGTCGGCGTGACGCTCCGCGTCGTCCGGTTCAACAATCGCACGCCGAGCCGCTCCTCCAGATTCCGGATGATCTGACTGAGCGCGGATTGCGTCATGCCGAGCTTTGCCGCAGCGCGCGTGAAGCTGCGCTCCCTCGCCACTGCGAGGAAGGCGAGGAGATCGCTGGCATCATCTCGATTCATTCATAAGCTCGGCTAATGACCGCATTCGAAATCTATCACCTAATCGGTAAGCTGCGGAAGTCTTAGGTTCAGATCAGCCATCGAGCGGCAGGACGGCTCCAGAACGAAGGCGAGGATCCATGACAGAAGCAATCGAGCTCCCGAACGTCGTCAGCGATGCGCAAGACGCCGATCGCCTGCGCCGATGCAGCACGAGCTCTGAGCTCGCATGTCGGTAACAGCCATTCGAGAGGCCGCTGCGCCGCGCGGCGTCGCCAACCTGATGCCGATCATGGCGGTGGTGTTCGTTGCCTTCCTGGTCATCGGCGTCGCGATGCCGGTCCTTCCGCTTCATGTCCACGATGGATTGGGCCTGGGTACCTTCGTGGTCGGCCTCGTCGCCGGCAGCCAGTTCGCCGCTTCGCTGATCTCGCGGCCGTGGGCTGGCCACTTCTCGGATCGAAGCGGAGCGAAGCGCGGCGTGATTGTCGGCCTGCTCGCTGCCGCGGCCTCCGGACTGCTTTATCTGGCTTCTCTCGGCTTCGCCAACACCCCGCTGGCGTCAGTCTCCATACTGCTGCTCGGCCGTGGCCTGCTTGGCGCGGCCGAGAGTTTCATCATCACCGCTGCGGTGAGCTGGGGACTGGCGCTCGCCGATTCCGGCAGCACCGGCAAGGTCATCGCCTGGGTCGGCTCGGCGATGTTTGCAGCCTTCGCGATCGGCGCGCCCGCGGGATCCGCGCTCTACGCCGCCTACGGCTTCGCGGCGATCGCGACCGCCGCTGCGGTTGCGCCGTTACTGACGCTCCTGCTCGTCGTCCGGCTCCCCGCGGTCCCTCCCCTCCACCACCAGGCCCACACCTCCTTCGCCGAGGTGTTCGGTGCCGTCTGGCTCCCGGGCTTGGGCTCGGCACTCGGCAGCGTCGGCTTCGGCGCGGTCACCACATTCGCCGCGTTGTTGTTCGCGAACCGCGGATGGGCCAACGGATGGCTGGCCTATTCCGCTTACGCCATCGCCTTCATCCTGGCGCGGGTGTTCTTCAGTCATGTGGCCGATGTGCTCGGCGGAGCAAAGGTCGCGCTGGTCTGTGCGGGAATCGAAGCTGCGGGCCAGGCGCTGATCTGGCTTGCCGTCCGGCCCGAGATGGCGCTCGCCGGCGCCGCGCTCACCGGCTTCGGCTTCTCGCTGGTCTATCCGGGCTTCGGCGTCGAAGCCGTGCGCAGCGTTCCCATGCAGAGCCGCGGGCTCGCCATGGGCGCGTACACGGCGTTCCTGGATCTCGCGCAAGGGCTCGCGAGTCCGGCACTCGGATTGATCGCGACCGGCGCGCGACTGAACGTCGTATTTCTCGTCAGCGCCGTGACCGTGCTCTCTGCCGCCCTGGTGGCGCTGTGGCTGATGGCGCACCCGACAAGCTTGGAAGGAACCCCGTCATGAGGATGCTCGCGACCTTGCTTTCATTGTGTCTGTTCGCCGGCGCTGCCGCCGGACAGACGTCCATCGCAGGAGTAAATCCAATGCCAAAGCCGGAAGACGTCCGCGCCGTCGCTCCCGCCCTCGAAGGCTATGCGCAAAAATTCGTTCTCGGCGATCTGTGGAAACGACCGGGGCTGTCGCGGCGGGATCGCAGCATCGTCACCGTCGCCGCGCTGATCGCGCGCGATCAAACCGTCGAGCTGCCCTCCTATTTGGCACTCGCGCTCGACACTGGCGTGAAGCCGTCGGAGATATCGGAGATCATCACGCATCTGGCCTTCTACACCGGCTGGGCGAACGCGATGGATGCGATCCCGGCTGCGAGGGAGGTGTTCCAAAGCCGCAACATCGGAGCCGATCAGCTGCCGGCGGCCTCGGGGCCGCAGCTGCCGCTCGATGAGACCGCGGAGAAGCAGCGGGCGACGCGGGTTACAGAGCAGTTCGGGCAAATCACGCCAAGCCTGGTCCAGTACACGACGGACGTGCTGTTCCGGGATCTCTGGCTCAGGCCGGCGCTGGCGCCGCGCGACCGCAGCCTGGTCACCGTGAGCGCTCTCATCGCGACCGGCCAAGGCGCGCAGATCACCTATCACCTGAACCGCGCGATGAACAATGGGTTGACGCGGGAGGAAACCGGCGAAGTGCTCGGCCATCTCGCCTTCTACGCCGGCTGGCCCAACGCATTCTCCGCAGCGCCAGTGATCAAGGACGTCATCGAGAAGCGTCCGCGCTGAGCGGAGACACACCGTGATCACACGACGGGACGTACTCATCGCCGGCAGCGCCGCCGCCACTCTCGGAATTCAGAGGGTGCAGGCGCGCGCGTCCGAAGCACAGAAGGAGGCTCAAATGGAAATCGACATCAAGAGAAACGGGTCTCGGCCCTCGCAGAAGGGCTCCCAAGACTGGTTTACCGGCAGCGTCCGCATCGATCCGCTGTTTCAGGCGCAGGATCCGGCTCGCACTGGGGCCGGCCAAGTCACGTTCGAGCCAGGTGCCCGGACTGCCTGGCACACGCATCCACTCGGGCAGACGCTGATCATCACGGCCGGACTCGGCTGGGTTCAGCGCGAGGGCGGCCCGATCGAGGAAGTCCGCCCCGGCGACGTCGTTTGGTTCCCGCCCGGACTGAAGCACTGGCATGGAGCTTCGCCCACGACGGCGATGACCCACATCGCAATCCAGGAGTCCTCCGGCGGCAAGAACGTGGATTGGCTGGAGAAGGTGAGCGACGAGCAATATCGGAAGTGATGCGCAGGCGCTGTAGAGTACGTCCAGAAATCCGGAGAAACAGCGCATGGCGATCGTATTCATCACGGGCAGCACGGACGGTCTCGGCCGAGCGGCGGCACAATCACTCCTCGATCAAGGTCACCGCGTGGTGCTGCACGCACGATCGGTCGATCGCGCCGCGGCGCTTGGCGTGCTCAGGTCGCGTGCCGCCGGAATGGTGGTCGGCGATCTCAGAAGTGCGGCTGAGACGAAGAGCATCGCGGACCAGGTCAATGCGATCGGCCGCATGGATGCGATCATCCACAACGCCGGCGTCTACACCCAGCGGAGCCGCGGCTCGACTCCGGAAGGCCATGCGAGCACGCTGGCGATCAACACTCTTGCGCCGTACATGCTGACGGCACTGATCGAGCGGCCCAGCCGATTGATCTATCTCAGCAGCGGGCTGCACCGCGGCGGAGAGGGCTCGCTGGATGACCTCGACTGGAACAGACGCGCTTGGGATTCTGCAAAGGCCTACGCCGAGAGCAAGCTGCACGTGGTCGCCCTGGCATTCGCGCTGGCGCGGCGCTGGCCCAACGTCCTCAGCAACGCCGTCGATCCCGGATGGGTGCGTACGAAGATGGGTGGTGCGAGCGCCCCGGTCGATCTCGACACCGGACAACGGACTCAGACCTGGCTGGCGGTGAGCGAGGATTCCGCGGCCCTGGTCAGCGGGCGCTACTGGCATCACCTGCGGCAGGAGGAGCCAGCCGATGAGGCGACGGACTCGGGATTTCAGGAGGATCTCATCGCAAAACTGGGCAAGCTGACGGGCGTTGAGCTCCCGCAGGTCTAGGCGGGGGCCGATAGACGATGCGCTCGCTACGCGATCGATAGAATCTCGATCTCCTGGTTGCCCGAACCAACGACGTCGCCGACCGCCTTCCCCATCAACGACCTCGCAACCGGCGAGACGAAGGAGATCGAACCGGCCTTCGGATCGGCTTCGTCCTCGCCGACGATGCGATAGATTTGCACGCGGCCATCGGCGCGGCTGAAGGTCACCGTGCTGCCGAAGGCGACGATATCGGTCGAGGTCGGATCGGGAACGACCTGCGCCGTGCGCAGCCTTTCCGTCAGATAGCGGGCATCGCGCAAGGGCACGGCCGATTGCCGCCGCTTCTCGTTGACGTCCTCGATGGCTTGCGCGGCTTCATAGGCCGCGCGCGCCTCGGCAAGCTGAGCCTGCAATAACTGCAAGCCTTTTTCCGTCACGAGGTTTGGATGCGGCGAGATCGGGCGATCCGGCAACAGCGTCTCGGACGCGGTTTCGGCGCTTTCTTCCTTGGTAAAGGCGACGCTCAATTTCAAAATCCTGTCGAACTTGTTTTGGCTAATGGCGCGACGCTCGCGCCGCCCGCCGATTGCCCTGACTATATCTCAAGTTCGACGAAGCGGCGCAGCTTGAAGACGAGGTCCGGCAGGGCCTGGCGGAACCGGGTCGCGTTCCGGAACGTGGTCGAGAACGGCGCGAAGGTGATCATGGCGTTCCAGTGCCGGTAGCCATAGACCGTGACCGAGACGCCGGTCGCCGGAAAATTCTCGATCTTGCGCAATTCACCAAGCACGAGATCGGCAATTGCTTCCGCAGGCAGCAATTTCTTGCCGTCTCGTGTGGTGGCGATTTTCGGAGGTGGCGCGACCGGCTTGGTCTCGGCTGGTACGGCTTCGGGGGCCGGCTCAGACTCCGCCGGCTCCGCATCGGTGCTGGACGGCTCGACCGCCTCGAACCCGTTCGTCGGCGCTGTCGGAGGAGCCTCGGTGAGCGGCGGCGGCGTCACGACGTCCGCGCGCTTGTTGCCTCCAAGGATGCTGGTGATCATGGCCACAAGGCCAGCATCCTTCCCGTCGTCACTCATTCCTTCCCCCGGACTTAAGCCTAATCTAGCACCGCGCGCCACAATGTATGTGGTTGGATCCCATGGCCAAGGCCATCCTGCAATGGGCAACGGCGACGCAGCCTCTGATCCGGTCGCGCCGCCATGCGATCCGCTACCGCTTATCGAACGGAATGTATTGCTGGTACTGCTTGGGCACCGAGCTGCGGTAGCGCGCGGGAACGGTGCCGGTGTCGATCGAATGATCGATCTCCTGCTGCCGCGTCATCTTCTTCTTCGCCGGCTTCTTCAATGCGCTCTTCTTGGAATCGGTCGGCTGGCTGGAGATGTCGGTGGTCGCAGCCGGTGCCGTCGTCGCGGCCGGCGCAGTGGTTGTCGCGGCAGGTGCAGCGGTTCCGCCGGCGGCCGGCGCGCTCTGCGCCAGCGCGAGCGGCGTTTGCATCATGAGCACCAGCGCTGCCGTTGCAGCCAGCAAATATGATTTCTGCATCAGAACCTCCAAAATGCCTGATCCGAATGAGGCAAGCCTAGTCCCACGGGATCGAGGCGTGCAAGGTCGTTGAGATAGGTCGGAACCTGTGCGCGAACTGTGGTGGAGATCACATTGTCCGGCGCCGGCTGCGTCACGATGTACATTATGTCGAACGCATCCCGCGTCGCGGACACCAACACAGCATGACCATGCGTCAGACAGGCCACGGGAACGCCAAGGCACGGCCGTTCCACCATGCTCGAAGGAGATTTGAAATGCGTCGCACCATCCTCACGCTTGCATCGTTCGCAACCGTGATCGCAGCGTCATTGTCGGCGGCGCCGGCCCAGGCCGCAAACGACAGATACTGCCTGCAAGGCCGCCAGTGGGGCTATCCCGGCAATTGCCAGTTCGCGAGCTATCAGCAATGTGCGGCCACCGCCTCCGGCACGTCGGCCTATTGCGGCATCAACCCGCGCTACGCGTACTCGCAGCCGTACTATTACTGACGACCTGACGAGCTGGCGGCGTGCGTGACCGCGCACGCCGCGCTGCTCTATGCGCGAATTCCGAGACCGGTCTCCTGAAGACGCGTCGCGAACCAGCGCGACAGCGCCTCGTCGACGAGGCCGCTGACGTAAACCTCCGACATCGTCACGTGGTGCGCGTCCAGCACCAGCAGCAAGCCGATCCAATAGGGAAACCAGACATGCACGTCGGTCAGCGCCCTCAGCTTGTGCTGATCGTGCTCGAGCGGGGTGTGATTGCTCGCCTTGCGGATCTCGACAGTGAGCAGATTGTTCGGGATCTCGCGCTGGTGCACGGCGACATCAGGATAGATCGATTTGCCGAGATGGTCGTCGGTCGAGATGATGCTGCCGTGCGGCAAATGCAGCGTGCGCTCGCCGAGCCGGTCGTAATTGCAGTCGACTGACCAGCCGGAGAACTGCTTCTCCAGGTGCACGGCGAAGCGGTGCGTGATCGCGCGCTCGCCGACGTCCTTCTCGAACAGGAATGCTTCCTGCGCGTAGAAGTCCCGGAGCGCCGCGATCACCTTGTTCAGCTCGGTCTGCATCGTGCCTCCGGGCCCACGGCGCTCCGTCTGTTGACGCCCTACATCTGAACTTCGATCAGCCGCGGGCCGGGCTCGGCGACGGCCTCAGTCAGCGCCTTGTTGAGCTCGTCGGCATTGGTGACGGCGCGGCCGGGCACGCCCATGCCCTTCGCCAGCGCGACGAAATCCAGCGTCGGGCGATCGAGCCGCAGCATGTCGTTGGCGCGCTGGCCGGGCTCGCCGGCGCCGACATTGTCGAACTCGCCGCGCAGGATCTGGTAGATGCGGTTGGCGAACACGATGGTGACGATGTTGAGGTTCTCGCGCGCTTGCGTCCACAGCGACTGGATCGTGTACATCGCGCTGCCGTCGCCGACCATGGTGATCACCTTGCGGTCCGGACAGGCGATCGCCGCGCCGATCGACAGCGGTGTCGAGAAGCCGATCGAGCCGCCCATGTTCTGGAGCCAGTCGTGCGGGGCGGCTGCCGCCGTCGGCGGGAAGAAGCCGCGGCCGGTGGTGAGGGATTCGTCGACCATGATCGCGTTCTCGGGAATCGCACAGGCGATCGCCTGCGCGATCGAGGCGAAAGTAAGCGCCCCGGTCGGCTTGACCAGTTCCTGCAACGCCTGCGGCTTGACGTCCCTAGCGCTGGCCTTCACAGCGCCGGCAAGCGCTTCCAGCGCCGCGACCGAGTTCTCGCCCCAGGAGGTCATGCGATGGACCTCGCAGCCCTGAGGTTTGAGCATGCTCGGCTTGTTCGGATAGGCGAAGAACGCCACGGGATCGTCGGACTCGACCAGCACGATGTGACGGAATTTTGCCAGCATCGGCAGCGCGTTCTCGATGACGTAATGGATGCGGTCGATCGAGAAACGGCCGCGGCCGCGCGCCATCTTCGGACGGAAGGTCGGGCCCATCACCGTGCAGCCGGTCTTGCCGGCGATGCGCTCGGCCAGCGCCAGGCCATGCTCGCTCAGCGCGCTGCCGGTCATCAGCAGCAGCGTGCCCTCGCCGTCGCGATGCAGGATTTTTGCGGCCTGCTCGACCGCCTGCGGCGAATAGCTCGCCCGCTGCTGCTCGGCCGGAACATCGGCGACGCCGTCGGCTTCGTTCCAGGCGGTGTCGGCAGGCAGGATCAGGGTCGCGATCTGCGGCGGCGCGCTTTTGGCGGCGGCAATCGCAGCGGCGCCGTCGGCAGCAACCGATTTGGAATCCGGCGAGGTGCGGACCCAGGATGACATCGGCCGGGCCAGGCCCTCGATGTCGGAGGTCAGCGGCGCGTTGTAGCCGATGTGGTAGACCGCGTGCTGGCCGACGATGTTGACGATGCCGGAATTGGCCTTCTTGGCGTTGTGCAGATTGGCAAGGCCGTTGGCGAGACCGGGGCCGAGATGCAGCAGCGTCGAGGCCGGCGTGCCCTTCATGCGGAAATAGCCGTCGGCGGCGCCCGTCACCACGCCTTCGAACAGCCCGAGCACGCAGCGCATGCCCGGTACGCGGTCGAGCGCTGCGACAAAATGCATCTCGGAGGTGCCGGGGTTGGTGAAGCAGACGTCCACCCCGCCCTTGACCATTGTCCGCACCAGGCTTTCCGCACCGTTCATTCCAAGGCTCCCACGACCGGCATTATCCAGATATCGGTTCGATCAATCATTGTTCGCGCGTGCCGTCAAAGCAATAGCCGCCATCGCTGCCCTGCCCCGCGTGACGATGCGCCGGCTTGGCTAATTCTTTTCGGCAAATTGGCGTGGTTGCCGATTTGGTAACGCCAATCGTTAAGCATGGTGTTCCTCACGGGGCCGTGGCTTGCGGAATGCCCGCAAATATGGCCTGTGGCTTCCATTGAATCGATTTTTTGCTGGGGGAGACAATGATCCGGTTTTTTGCCGCGCCGATCGCCGCCATCGCACTGCTGTCGGCCATGGCGGGCGGCGTGCTCGCCGAAGAGTTCGACACGCGCGACATCATGGGTGGCGGCCCGAACTTCTTCCGTTCCGGCGCAAATCCCGTCCCCCGCACCACCGTCATCTATAACGGCAGTTACGCCCCCGGCACGATCGTGGTGAACACCGGCGAGCGGCGGCTGTACCTGGTGCTCCAGAACGGCCAGGCGCTGCGCTACGGAATCGGCGTCGGCCGCGACGGCTTCCGCTGGGGCGGGGTGCACAAGATCACCGCCAAGAAGGAATGGCCGGCCTGGACGCCGCCGTCGCAGATGCTGGCCCGCCGGCCCGACCTGCCGCGCCACATGAAGGGCGGCCTCGACAATCCGCTCGGCGCCCGCGCGATGTATCTGGGCTCGACCCTCTATCGCATCCACGGCTCCAACGAGCCGGAGACGATCGGCCAGGCAGTGTCCTCGGGCTGCTTCCGCATGACCAATGAGGACGTCACCGATCTCTACAGCCGCGTCGCGGTCGGCACCACCGTGGTGGTGCTGAACAATTAGGCCGCTACAGCGGGAACCCGCGAGGCGCGTGAATTTGCGGGCTTGTGCGCGCGACGCGAATGCGGCAGCGTCGCACGACAATGAGCGCATTGAACCTGACCGCGCCCGCCTTCCGCATCGCCCTCTTGGCGCTCGCCGCGCTCACATTGGTGCCTGACACCGCTACCACGGCCCGAGCGGGTGAACTGCCCGCCATCGTCTCGCGCCAGCGCTCCGAGAAGAAGAGCTTCACCGACGGCGAGATCGTCGAGGGTTTTCTCAAGACGGCGTTCGGCGCCGAGTACCACCTCGCCGGCCGCGTCGACCGCATCCGCAAGTTCGACGGGCCGGTGCGCGTCTACGCCGAGGGCGATCGCGCCGATCGCAAGACGCAGCTTGCGAAGGTCGTGAACGACATCGCCACGCGCGTGCAGCATCTCGACATCGCCATGACCACGATCAGCGAGGCGGCGAATGTGCGGGTCAAGCTCGTGCGTGACCGCGATCTCTACCGCACCCTCACCAGCTTCTACGGCGCCGAGAAGGCGCGCGAGATCCGCACCTCGCTCGATCCGCAATGCCTGTCCGGCTTCCGCAAGAACGATAATTTCGAGATCGAGCATTCCGACGTCATCCTCACCGTCGACAACGGCGATTTCGTTTTCCTCGACTGCGCCTATGAGGAGCTGCTGCAATCGCTCGGCCCCATCAACGACACCACCAGCGTGCCCTGGACCATGTTCAACGACAACGTCTCGATGGGCTATTTCGACGTCTATGACCAGTACATCCTCAATTTGCTCTACGATCCCCGCATCAAGGCGGGCATGACGGTGGCGGAGGTCAAGGCGGTGCTGCCCGCCGTGCTCAAAGATGTGCGCGCCTGGGTGAAGCGGGTGAATGATCTGAAGGAGTGAGATGATCTTACCCTCCCCTGGAGGGGGAGGGTCGGCTCACATTTGAGCGCAGCGAAAATTTGAGACGGGGTGGGGTGACAGTCTCTCCACAGATGCAGTGCCCGAGTGGAGAGATCACCCCACCCCGCTCGCGCTGCGCGCGATCGACCCTCCCCCTCCAGGGGAGGGTAAGATCTCCGCCCTACTGCACCAGATCGGCTACCGTCGTTGCAGCCTTCAGGCCCGTGCCGGTGAGAACCGCCACCGTGGTTTCGTTCGCCTTGATGGCTCCGGCAGCGAACAGTTTGTCCAGCGCGGCGGCTGCGCTGGCGCTGGTCGGCTCGGCGAACAGGCCTTGCCGCGCGAGACGGCGCAGGGCAGCGACGATCTCATCCTCGGTGAGCGCGACGGTGCCGCCGCCGCTCTCGCGCAAGGCGCCGATGATCTCGCGCAGGCGCAGCGGATTCTTGATGGCGGTGCCTTCGGCGATGGTCTTGTGCACCTCGCGCGCGACAGGCGTATCCGCGCCGGCCTGGAAGCTTGCATCGATCGGCGAGCAGTTCAGCGGCTGCGCCGCGAACAGGCGCGGCAGTTTTGCGATCTGACCGGCCCTCAGCAACTCGCGGAAGCCGAAGGCGCAACCGAGCAGGCTGCTGCCGGCCCCGACCGGAACGATGACGTTGTCAGGCGCGCGGAAGGCAAGGTCTTCCCAGATCTCATAGGCGAGCGACTTGGTGCCTTCGAGGAAGAACGGCTGCCAATTGTGGCTGGCGTAAAAAGTCTGGTGCGACTGGCGGATGGCTTCGGCTTCCGACTCCTCGCGCGGACCCTCGACGAGCTGCACCGCGGCACCATAGGCGCGGACCTGCGCGATCTTGGCCGGCGAGGTCGAGGCGGGCGCGAGGATCTTCACCCGCATGCCGCCGGCGGCACCGAGCCCCGCCATCGACGAGCCACCATTGCCGGAGGAGTCCTCCAGCACCGCATTGACGCCGATCTGGCGCAGGAAGGACAGCATCACGGAAGAGCCCCGGTCCTTGAAGCTGCCAGTCGGATTGAACCATTCCAGCTTGAACAACGGCCGCAGCTCGCCCCACTCCTGCTGGACCAATGGCGTGCAGCCCTCGCCGAGCGTGATCGGCTTTGCGATCTCGACCGGCAGCGCCGCCCGGTAGCGCCAGAGCGATCGTGTGCGGCCATCGATGTCCTCGCGCGAGATACCGGCGCCCGGCGTCACCAGCAGCGGCGTGCGCTCGTCCGAGCACCAGCGCGGCTGGTCCAACGGGTAAAGCTGTCCGTTGCGGGGGTCGATGTAGCTGGCGGCGGGCATGGCAGTCTCCTGGGCAAGGCGATTCGTACGATCGGGTTGATGTCAGGTTTTGTCGAGAACCTGACGCCTGTCGCACGAAACGACGCAGCCCCCTTGAAAACATGAAAAATGAAAATATTTCAATCTCTTAAACTGGCCGCGCAGGCAGAGCGGCGAGGTCGGCCAACGCGGCGCGCGGTGTCAAGGGAGCCCGGCCAACGCGGTGACCGACGGGAATTTGGCAACAAAGGGCCCTGCCCGCCCGGCACGATTAACTTGTCTGTCGTCGCCGGCCGCTACAATATGTTGGATTGAGCTCGCGTCGCCGGTGTCCTCGACTGGCAACGCGACCGAGCCAGGCCCGTCCGAACGGCGGGCCGTTGGCTTTTTGGGAGCCTGGACATGAGCCGCGCGAACCGTACCGACCACATCCGCCTGACCTCCCATCCGGAGCCGGGCCGGAAGGCCGCCTTCCCGATCCATTGGGGCGCCGCCGACGCGCGCGCCCGCGGGCCGATCATCGGCACGGTGTCGCGCGCTGGGGATCGCAACGTGATCGGCAGCCATGGCGGATCCTACGCGATGTACCGGGCGCTCGCGGTGTCCGCCGGCGCGCTCGATCCGATCAGGCGTCCCGACCTCACCAACACGTTTCCGGCCGCGACCATCGGTCCGTTCCCGCAATGGAGTGATCCCACAAAAATCGTCGCGCTCGATCCCTGGGGGCATCTCGTCGCCGAAAACTTCCGCCAGGAGATCGCCGAAGGCGCCGACATCAGGCCAAGCATCGCGGTGACGCGAGCGCGGCTGGACCTGCCGGAGATCCGCGAGGCGCTGGCCGCAAAGCGGCTGCGCGCCGACGGCGAGGTCGTGCACGCCAATGGCAGCGTGTCGGTGGTCAAGGTCGCGATCGATCCGGTCTGGCACCTGCCCGGCCTTGCGCAGCGCTTCGGCACCAGCGAGACCGAGCTGCGCCGCACGCTGTTCGAGCAAACCGCCGGCATGTTCCCCGAGCTGGTGACGCGGCCGGACATGAAGGTGTTCCTGCCGCCGATCGGCGGCACCACCGTCTATATGTTCGGCGACGTCAGCAAGCTGCCGGACCATCGCACCAAGATCACCTGCCGCGTCCATGACGAGTGCAACGGCTCCGACGTGTTCGGCTCCGACATCTGCACCTGCCGGCCCTATCTGATCCACGGCATCGAGGAATCCGCGCGCGGCGCGCAGGAGGGCGGGCTCGGGCTCGTGGTCTACAACCGCAAGGAAGGCCGCGCGCTCGGCGAGGTCACGAAATTCCTGGTCTACAATGCGCGCAAGCGCCAGGAGGACGGCGACGCGGCCGCGGCCTATTTCGAACGCACCGAATGCGTCGCCGGCGTCCAGGACGCGCGCTTCCAGCAATTGATGCCGGATACCATCCATTGGCTCGGCTTGACCCGTATCGACCGCTTCCTGTCGATGAGCGACATGAAATACGACGCGCTGACCTCGCAAGGCATCGACATCGTCGAGCGCGTGCCGATCCCGCCGGAGCTGATCCCGGCCGACGCCTATGTCGAGATCGCCGCGAAGAAGGCCGCGGGCTATTACTCGACCGACATCGCGCCGGAGAAGGACGTGAACGGCGTGGTCGGCCGCTCGCTGGAAAAATACTGATCGCGTGATGTCGGACTCTTTGGAACGAGAGGCCCGCTCGCTGCTCAGCGCAGCAGCGGTACGCGCGCGCGCCGCGCAGATGCTCGAGCTCGGCCTGGCCGGCGGGCTGAGCCATTTCACGATCGATCTCGACCGCATGGACGGCGTTGCGGAGGCGGTGCTGGCGGTAACACGCAAGGCCTATCCGACGCTGGACATTCCCTTCCATGCACGGTGGCGGCATTTCGTGCTTGGCGGCGTCGATCGCTGGGCGGAGCTTGCGGACGCGACGTCCTGGCCCGATCGCGCGGCGCGGGCGCGCGCGGAGTTCGACCTTGCTATCATCAGCGTGCTGCTCGATGCCGGTGCGGGTGCGGTGTGGCGATATCGTGATGACGTGACGGGAGCAGACGTCGGCCGATCCGAGGGGCTCGCAATCGCGAGCCTCGACATGTTCAAGCGCGGACTGTTTTCCGGCGATGCGCGCGCGCCGTTCAGGGCCGATGCGGATGTGCTCGCGCAATTGCCCCTAGCTTCCCTTGCCTCTGCGTTTCAGGTCAACGAGGCGAACCCTCTGCTCGGTCTCGAAGGGCGCGCCGATCTGCTGCGGCGCCTAGGCAACCACGTTGCGAACTACCCTGAGATCTTTGCCCGGCGCGAAGCCCCGCGGCCGGGAGGGCTATTCGATTACATTGCAGCTCGAGCCGTAAGTGGCACTATTCACGCATCCGCCATCCTCTCTGCCGTGCTGAACGAGCTTGGGCCGATCTGGCCCTCGCGGCTCGAACTCGCGGGCGTCCCGCTCGGCGATTGCTGGCATCATCCGGCGATCAAGGCGAACGACTCAACAGAAGGCCTCGTGCCCCTGCACAAGCTGTCGCAATGGCTGAGCTACTCGCTGATCGAGCCGCTCCAGCGCGCCGGCCTCAAAATCACAGACATCGACGGCCTGACCGGGCTTGCCGAATACCGCAATGGCGGCCTGTTCGTCGATCACGAGGTGTTGCGCCTGCGCAATGCCGCGGACGCTGCGCGCGCGCATGCGGTGGATTCGCTGCTCGTCGTGGAATGGCGCGCGCTCACCGTGGCGTTGCTCGATCGGCTCGCGGAGCGCATCCGCGCCAAGCTCGGCCGCACGCCAGACACGCTGCCGCTCGCCAGCATTCTGGAAGGCGGCACCTGGGCAGCGGGCCGCGCTATTGCCTTCGCACGCCGTCCCGATGGTTCACCGCCTCTCAAGGTGATCAGCGACGGCACGGTTTTTTAACCCTCTCCCCTTGCGGGAGAGGGTGGCTTCGCGAAAGCGAAGCCGGGTGAGGGGTTCTCTCCGCGAACCCATCTCTCAGTGAAGTTCGCGGAGACGACCCCTCATCCGGCGCTTCGCGCCACCTTCTCCCGCAAGGGGAGAAGGAAGAAAGGCATCCCATCATGCAAGGCGTCACGATCGTTGATCACCCGCTGGTGCAGCACAAGCTGACACTGGTGCGGGACAAGTCCATTTCGACCAAGTCGTTTCGCGAGCTGATCAAGGAGATCGGCATGCTGCTCTGCTACGAGGTGACGCGCGATTTGCCGCTCACCGACGTCGTGGTCGACACGCCGCTGGCGCGGATGCACTCGGCCAAGATCGCCGGCAAGAAGCTGGTGTTCGTGCCGATGCTACGCGCCGGCACCACCTTCGTCGACGGCATGATGGACCTGGTGCCGACCGCGCGCGTCGCCCATATCGGACTCTACCGCGAGCCGCACAGCTTTGCCGCGGTCGAGTACTTCTTCAAATCGCCGTCCGATCTCGGCGAGCGCCTGGCGATCGTCGTGACGTCGGTGGTCGCCACCGCCAACACGGCCGTGGCCGCCATCGACCGGCTGAAGGAGCGCGGCGCCAAGGATATCCGCCTCGCCTGCCTGATCGCCGCGCCGGAAGGACTTGAGCGGCTGCGAGGTCTGCATCCGGACGTGCCGATCTGGACGGCGGCAGTGGATGAGGGGCTCGACGAGAACGGCTTTATCTTGCCGGGCCTCGGCGACGCCGGCGACCGCGCTTACGGGACGCGATAAGCGGAGCTAGATCTTCCCGCTGCCGCAAATGCCCTTCAGCGACTGCCACTCCTTGTTCGTCAGCAGCGGCGGGCCGCTGGCGGGGCGGTCTTCCTTGGTCATGCGCGCGAGGCGGTCTTCGGTGAGCGGGTGGCTGGCGAGGATATTTGTCAGACCAGAGCCGCCTTCCTTGCCGGTGATGCGGAACATCAGCTCGGCCGCGGGTTTTGGCGAGCGGCCGAGCGCATGCATGGTCTCGATGGCGAAGGTGTCGGCGCCGGTCTCGGCCTCGCGCGAATAGGAGGCTTCGACCACACTGCGCGAGGCGAAGATCACGGCCGAGGAGCCGGTGACGTCGCCGAACAGCAGGCCGATCAGGAACGAGGTGCCGCCGTTGTAGATCAGGCCGCGCATGTTGTCGTGATGCTTGAGATGGCCGAGCTCGTGCGCGAGGATGCCGGCGAGTTCGTCGGGGCTTTCGGCCTTGTCGAGCAGGCCCTTCAGCACGAACACCTTGCCGCCCGGCAGCGCGAACGCGTTCGGCACCGGGCTCGGCAGCACGCCTGCCATCGTGGAATCGTCGTCGAGCCCGGCGGCATCGCGCAGGCGGTTGACGAGCTTTGTGAATGCGGCCTTGCCCGCGGGGTCCTCGCACACTCTGCGGCCGAAGATGGTCTTGACCTGAACCTCAGACGCATCGCCAATGCGTCGCTCGATCGGTTTCGGCACCAGCGGCGCGAGCCGGTCGGCGGCGAGCGGCACACCGAACAACACGACACAGACGATGGAGACGGCGGCGGCCACCGACCAGCCCACGATCTTTGCGACGCCGCGGCGCGAGGTCTGGTGCTCGTCGAGCCACAAGCATCGCGCGGTGAGATCCGCTGCAAGCGCGGCATCACGGATCTCGAGCCGCGCGAGCGGCGGCACTGACGTCGATGCCAAGCGCAAAACCCCGTCCGGGCCGTCGGCACGACGGATATCGGCATAGGCCCAGCGAACCGGCGCTTCGCCGTCCTCGGCGATCTCGAGCGCGTCACCGAGCGATAGCATCACCTGACGCCTGCGGCTCGAGACGCCGTCGAAGAAGATCGTCGGCTTGACGGACTGCTTCGGGGCCTCGGCAGACAACTCACTCACAGCTCAAAATCCTGCAACATCCAATCCATCGGCAAAGCCTTCGCCGAGCGCGCTGGCGAGCTTTCCGCTGCCGCGCACATCCGCTGCGGCCGCGATGTTGTGCACCTCGACGGTCTCCAGCACCTTGGCCCAGAGATCGCGCTGAAGATAGACCCGCATGACGATGTTGACGGCAAGGGCGAGCGCGAAATAGCCGATCACCATCATCACAACCATCGGGATGCTCTTGGCAGCATTGCCAGCCCCGAACGCCTCCTCGGCCGTAACTCCGGTCAGCGTGACGACGAGAAAGGCGCCGCCGCCCATGTAGGCCGCGAAGGCGGTCGTGAGCAGCACCCACCAGCCGATCACCTTCCAGTACAGGCCGTAGAAGGCGTCATGAGGCAGGCGCGAGGACAGGCTGACGCCGCCGATACGGATGCCGTCGAGCCACCAGCGCCATTCGCGTGCCTTGAACTCGGCGTAGAAGAACGGCGCGAGCGGGAAGATCAGCAGCGCGATAGGGCTGAGCAGCCACAGCCACCAGCCGCGCTTGAAGAACGTCCAGCCGTCGCCTTCGAAATCGCCGGTGAGATCGCCGTAATGGGTGTGCTGCATCTTGTAGCGTTCGAGTGCAGCCTCGCGCCAGGGCAGCGCCAGGCCGAGCGTCAGGAACACCAGCACACCCCACAGCATGGCGCGGAGCGAATAGGCCCAGCCCGAGCCATCCATCCAGAACCGCACGCCGCGCCAGACCGTACGCGTCAGGCGATAGCGCCGCGCGCGAAAAATCGCGAATTGGCCGAAGGCGTAGAAGGCGATGAAGAGTGGCGTCGAGGCAAAACCCTGCCAGCGCTCGAATTCGATGCCAACAAGAAAATACGCGAGATAGATCGGCATCAAGATCGCAAGCGCGAACAGGAAGCCGACCAAGAGCTCCTTAGCTCGTCCGGTGTATTCGGCGGCATCACCGTCCACCGCGGTGTTCGTCCACAGATGACGGCGAATGTCGGTGACGAGCCAGAACCGGTAGAAGCCGAAGGTGACGAGTTCGAGCATGGCCCCCTTGGTGACCAATTTGCGGAACTCGGAGCGGTTGCCGGTGAAATCGACCCGCGTGGGTGGCAGCGGCGGCGGGACGGGTTCGGAGCCGATGGGGGCCCATTGCATGTCGTTCACGGCGGCAACCTCGGGGTGCGGATCTGTTACGGCCAAACTATAGATCAGAGGTTAGTCGATCCCCAAGATGACCGGGTTCGATTTACCCCGATTCCAGTTGGTTTCTTGCATGATTCCGCCGTTAGAGGCGTGATGGGGATCACGTTGCAAATCTGTCCTCCCGTAGCCTGGATGGAGCGCAGCGCAATCCGGGTCAGCGGTCGTGGCGGCCCGAACCCCGGATTACGCTTGCGCTCCATCCAGGCTACGCACCTCCCGCAAAGGTTGGATGTGGCAAACTCTCCCTTGCTCCGGCGCAGACAACCGGCTGTAATTGCAAATCAAATACCGCAGCGCAGAATTCAACGAGAACGCGCGGTTCACCACAGGGAGAGCGGTCATGCATGGGACCATCGAGAGCGCGGCCACGCTCGACGCACTTCGCGCACGCGCCACGTCGCTGCCGCTGGAGCAATTCGACCCGGGCGATCCTGAATTGTTCAGGACCGATACGTTCTGGCCCTATTTCGACCGCCTGCGCCGGGAAGATCCGGTGCACTACTGCAAGGACTCGATGTTCGGGCCGTATTGGTCGGTGACGCGCTACAACGACATCATGGAGATCGAGACCAATCATTCGGTGTTCTCCTCGGCCTCCTCGCTCGGCGGCATCACCATCCGCGACATCGATCCGGACTTGCGTCGCGAGAGCTTCATCTCGATGGACCCGCCGCGGCATGCGGCGCAGCGCAAGACCGTGGCGCCGATGTTCACGCCGACGCATCTGGACAATCTCGCGCTGAACATCCGCAAGCGCTCGGCCGAGTGCCTGGACAACCTGCCGCGTGACGAGGTGTTCGACTGGGTCGACCACGTTTCGATCGAACTCACCACGCAGATGCTGGCGGTGCTGTTCGACTTCCCCTGGGAGGACCGCCGCAAGCTGACGCGCTGGTCCGACATCGCCACCACCATTCCCGGCCCCGACGGCCTCGTCGCGAGCGAAGACGAACGGCAGGCCGAGCTGACGGAATGCGCGGCGTATTTCTCTCGCCTCTGGAAAGAGCGCATCGCGCAGCCGCCGAAGAGCGACCTGTTGTCGATGATGGCGCATGGCACTGCTACGCGCGACATGGATGCGAAGAACTTCCTCGGCAATCTCATCCTGTTGATCGTCGGCGGCAATGATACCACCCGCAACACCATGTCGGGCTCGCTTCTCGCGCTGAGCCAGCATCCGGAGCAGTACCGCAAGCTGCGCCAAAACCCCGATCTGCTCGACAGCTTCGTGCCGGAGGTGATCCGCTGGCAGACGCCGCTCGCGCATATGCGGCGCACGGCGCTCTCCGATTTCGAGTTCCGCGGCAAGCAGATCAAGAAGGGTGACAAGGTCGTGATGTGGTACGTCTCGGGCAACCGCGACGAGGCGGCGATCGAGAAGCCCTACGATTTCATCATCGATCGCGCCCGCCCGCGCACCCACCTTTCCTTCGGCTTCGGCATCCACCGCTGCGTGGGCTTGCGGCTTGCCGAACTCCAGCTCAAGATTATTTGGGAAGAAATTCTCAAGCGCTTCGACCATATTGATGTGGTCGGCGAACCCAAGCGGGTCTATTCGAGTTTCGTCAAAGGACTTGAGACGCTGCCGGTGAAGATTGCGGCGTGAGTTAACTCCCTCTCCCCGTCCTTACGGGGAGAGGGTCGGGGTGAGGGGCTCTCTCCGCGAGCACGCTGAGAGACGGACTCGTGGAGAGTCCCCCTCACCCGGATTGCATCTTTGATGCAATCCGGCCTCTCCCCGCAAGCGGGGAGAGGCGAAGGAAGATCAACTGGAGCCACGACGATGAACATCCAAGCGCCGGTTAAAGTGGACAAGGCCGAACGCATGCGCAGGGCCCGCGAGGAGGCCTATGCGACGCCGCTGGCGCAATTCCACCCCGGCGCGCCCCGGCTGTTCCAGGACGACACGCTGTGGCCGTGGTTCGAGCGGCTGCGCAAGGAAGAGCCGGTGCATTACTGCACCAATGCGCCGATCGAGCCGTACTGGTCGGTGGTGAAGTACAACGACATCATGCATGTCGACACCAATCACGGCATCTTCTCCTCGGACTCGACGCTCGGCGGCATCTCGATTCGCGACGTGCCGGAGGGCTACGACTGGCCGAGCTTCATCGCCATGGACCAGCCCCGGCATTCGGCGCAGCGCAAGACGGTGTCGCCGATGTTCACCCCTCAGCATCTCGACGAACTGGCAAAACTGATCCGGCAGCGCTCGCAGACCGTGCTGGACAATCTGCCGCGCAACGAGACCTTCAACTTCGTCGAGCGCGTCTCGATCGAGCTGACGACGCAGATGCTGGCGACACTGTTCGACTTCCCCTGGGAGGAGCGGCGCAAGCTGACGCGCTGGTCCGACGTCTCGACCGCGCTGCCCAAGAGCGGCATCGTCGCCTCGGCCGAGGAGCGCCGCCGCGAGATGGACGAGTGCTACGCCTACATGTCCAAGCTGTGGAACCAGCGCGTCAACTCGGCGCCGCGCAACGATTTGCTGTCGCTGATGGCGCATAACGACGCCACGCGGTTCATGGATTCCGACAATCTCATGGGCAACATCATCCTGCTCATCGTCGGCGGCAACGACACCACGCGCAACACCATGACCGGCTCGGTGCTGGCGCTGAATGAGAACCCCGAGCAGTACGACAAGCTGCGTGCCAACCCGGCGCTGATCGATTCCATGGTGCCCGAGGTGATCCGCTGGCAGACGCCGCTGGCACATATGCGGCGCACCGCGCTTGCCGACACCGAGATCGGCGGCAAGCCGATCAAGAAGGGCGACCGCGTCGTGATGTGGTACGTCTCCGGCAACCGCGACGAGGAGATGTTCGAGAAGCCGAACGACTTCATCATCGACCGCCCGCGCCCGCGCACCCATCTTTCCTTTGGCTTCGGCATCCACCGCTGCGTCGGCATGCGTCTCGCCGAGCTCCAGCTCCGCATCGTCTGGGAGGAGATGCTGAAGCGGTTCGACCGTATCGAGGTGGTCGGCGAGCCCAAGCGGATCTATTCGAGCTTCATCAAGGGGTATGAGTCGCTGCCGGTGCGGATTCCGGGGTAGGCCCTCATCCTCCGTCATTGCGAGGAGCTCTTGCGACGAAGCAATCCAGACTGCCGCCGCGGAGGAATTCCTGGATTGCTTCGCTGCGCTCGCAATGACGAGGTTTTGCACACTCGTAGCCGCGGCGCGTTGACGCCCGCCAGCTATAAAATTCCGGCATGACAGCTCGCTCAAGATGCGAAGGGCCGGCTGCGGGCTTGTGCCCTAAACCGCTGGCGCGGCAGCGTTCGGTGCGCTCCCTCGCCCCGCTTGAGGGGAGAGGCGAAGATCACGCGAGCCTGATGTCCCACACCCCTTCCTTGCGGCAGGCGGCGACTTCCTCGCGCAGGAGCGCGGTGATGGCGAGCGAGGCCGTCGAGGCCGGACGATCGATCGGAGAAGCGAAAATGAGCTCGCGGGTCATCGGCTTGGAAACGGGCGCGGTCTCCAGTCGCCCGTCTGCGACCTCGCCGTGGACGGATGACGGCGGCAGCAGCGCGAAACCGAGGCCCTCCTCGACCAGGCTCGTCAGCACGCGGAACGAATCCGCTTCTAACTGGACGTCGAGCTTGATCTTGCGCTGGGCGGCCGCGTGCTCGATCAGGGCGCGAAGGCCGTGGGAATGACTCGGCAGCACCAGCCGCTGCCGCAGCAGCCAGCCGATATCGACGCTCTTCTTGCGCGCGAGACCACAGCCGCGCGGGCCGACCGCGACGATGTTGTCGCGCCCCAAGCTCTGCACATTGAGATGCAGATCGGCCGAGCGGCCATAGAGGATGGCGAGATCCATCTCGCCGCGATGCAGCCATTCGACGAGATGGCCGCTGTAGCTCTCGACGATGCGCAGCGAGATACCGGGAAATTTCTCGACGCAGCGCCGCGCAAAGCGCGCCGACAGCACGCAGCTCACGGTCGGAACCAGGCCGAGCACAACCTGGCCGGAGGGCGGACCCTTGGCCGACTGGATGTCGTCGCGGATCTGGTCGATCTGCCGCACGATGCCGGAGGTGCGCGCGAGCAGCAGGCGGCCAGCCTCGGTCAGCACCATGCCGCGGCCGTTGCGCGTGAAAAGATCGGTGCGCAGCTCGTGTTCCAGGAGCTTGATCTGGCGACTCAGCGCCGGCTGCGCCACGCGCAACGTATCGGACGCCTTGGACAGGCTGCCGAGCTCCGCCACGCAACTGAAGGTCCTGAGCTGACGGAAATCCATGCTTGCCAATCCTGGAAGGCTACTTCATACGCTATAACAAATGAGCATAGGGGGCTGGCGTTGTTTTCACAACGCCTGAGGATTGGCCGGCGTTATCTTAACTGCCGCTATCGATTGGAAACGCCATGAGTCAAGAACACCACAGCGAAGATTATGCCGACATCCGCGAGGCGATCGCCAAGCTTTGCGCGCAGTTTCCCGGCGAATATTGGCGCAAGCTCGATCGCGAGATGGCTTACCCCAAGGCCTTCGTGGATGCGCTGACTGAGGCCGGCTATCTCTCGGTGCTGATCCCCGAGGAATATGGCGGCGCGGGGCTGAAGCTTTCCGCAGCGGCGGCGATCCTCGAAGAGATCCAGCGCGCGGGGTGCAACGGCGGCGGCTGCCACGCCCAAATGTACACGATGGGCACGGTGCTGCGGCACGGCAATGCCGAGCAGAAGGCGAAGTATCTGCCGAAAATCGCGAGCGGCGAATTGCGCCTGCAGGCGTTCGGCGTCACCGAGCCGACCAGCGGCACCGACACCACCTCGCTGAAAACCTTCGCGCGCAAAGAAGGCAACGACAGCTACATCGTCAACGGCCAGAAGATCTGGACCAGCCGCGCCGAGCATTCCGACCTGATGATCCTGCTCGCGCGCACCACGCCGAAGGAGCAGGTCAAGAAGCGCACGGACGGGCTTTCGGTGTTCATCGTCGACATGCGCGAGGCCAAGAACCATGGCCTGGAGATCCGCCCGATCCGCACCATGATGAACCACGCCACCACGGAAGTGTTCTTCACCGACATGAAGGTGCCGGCCGAGAATCTGATCGGCGAGGAAGGCAAGGGCTTTCGCTACATCCTCTCCGGCATGAATGCCGAGCGCATTTTGATTGCGGCTGAATGCGTCGGCGACGCCAAATGGTTCATCGCGAAGGCCACCAATTACGCCAAGGAGCGCGCAGTCTTCGGCCGTCCGATCGGCCAAAATCAAGGCATCCAGTTCCCGATCGCCAAGGCCTACGCTTCGATGCGTGCCGCCGAGCTGATGGTGAAGGAAGCGACGCGCAAATACGAGGCCGGCCTCGACTGCGGCGCCGAGGCCAACATGGCGAAAATGCTCGCGGCGGATGCGTCCTGGGAGGCGGCCAATGCCTGCATCCAGACCCATGGCGGCTTTGGATTTGCCGAGGAATACGACGTCGAGCGTAAGTTCCGCGAGACGCGGCTCTATCAGGTGGCGCCGATCTCGACCAATCTCGTGCTGTCCTATGTCGCCGAGCACGTGCTCGGCATGCCCCGCTCATACTGAGGTCGCGCCATGGGAGCACTGGACGGGATCAGGGTGATTGCGGTCGAGCAGGCGGTCGCGGCGCCGTTCTGTTCATCACGCTTGGCGGATGCCGGCGCGGAGGTGATCAAGATCGAGCGGCCCGAGGGCGATTTCGCCCGCGGCTATGACGCGGCGGCCAAGGGCCAGAGCAGCTATTTCGTCTGGCTCAACCGCGGCAAGCAATCGGCGGTGGTCGATCTCGCAACGAAAGAAGGCTGCGCGGAGCTGGAGAAGCTGATCGCGAGCGCCGACGTGCTGATCCAGAACCTCAAGCCGGGCTCAATGGACAAGCTCGGCTTCTCGCGCGAGCGGCTGCTGAAGGACTATCCCAAGCTGATCTCATGCACCATCACCGGCTATGGCGATGAGGGTCCCTACGCGCATCGCAAGGCCTATGATCTCCTGATCCAGGCGGAAAGCGGCCTCGCCTCGATCACCGGCAATCCCGACGGCGCCTCGCGCGTCGGCATGTCGATCGTTGACGTCGCAACCGGCGCCACCGCACATGCGGCGATCCTGGAAGCGCTGATCGCACGCGGGCGCACCGGCAAGGGCGCCGACATCCGCATCTCCATGTTCGACGTGATGGCCGATTGGTGCACTGTGCCGCTGCTCAACTCGGAAGCCGGCAATCCGCCCAAGCGCATGGGCCTGCGCCATCCCTCGATCGCGCCCTACGGCGTATTCACCTCCAAGGACGGCAAGGACATCCTGATCTCGATCCAGAGCGAGCGCGAGTGGAAGACGCTCTGCGCCAAGGTGCTGGACCAGCCGGATCTGCCGAGCGATCCGCGCGTCGCCAACATGGTCGAGCGCGTGCGCAACCGCGACTTCACCGATAAGACGGTCGCAGATATCTTTGGCAAGATGACGCGCGACGAGCTTCTGAAGCGGCTGTCGGACGCCGACATCGCCTTTGCCGAGGTCAACACCATGGCCGACCTCACCAGCCATCCGCATCTGCGCCGCATCGAGGTCGACACGCCGAACGGCCGCGTCAGCTATCCCGCGCCGGCGCCGATCATCGTCGGCGAGACGCGCTCGTATGGCCCGGTGCCCGCCATCGGCGAGCGTCCCCAATCCAGGAAATAACAAGAGCGAGGCGTCATGACCGACAAGCTCGACATCGACCATTTGCGGCAATGGATCGGCCGCAGCACGGAGGCCACTGACATCGTCACCGCGCAGCTCGTGAAGGGCCTGCGCGCGACGCTGTTCCAGGAGGTCGGCAAGCCCAAGACCGGCGATGCCGCACCGTTCACGGTGCATTGGTGCCTGGCGCAGCCGGTGTTTCCGATGTCGATGCTCGGCCCCGACGGTCACCCGACCCGCGGCGGCTTCCTGCCGCCGGTGCCGCTGCCGCGCCGGATGTGGGCCGGCGGCGAGATCGAATTTTTGCAGCCGCTACGCGTCGGCGACGATTCGACGCGGACCTCGCGCATTGCCGACGTACAGGTGAAATCAGGCTCGACCGGCACGCTGTGCTTCGTCTCGGTCGAGCACAGCATCTCTTCGCCGCGCGGGCTCGCCATTCGCGAGCGGCAGGACATCGTCTATCGCGAGATGACGAGCAGCGCGCCGGCGCCCGCAAAGGCTCCGCCCCCGCCACCGAAGGCGCAGCATCGCGAAACCCATGTCTCGGATCCCGTGCTGCTGTTCCGCTACTCCGCGCTGACCTTCAACGGCCACCGCATCCATTACGACCGCGACTACGTCACCAAGGTCGAGGGCTATCCGGGCTTGATCTTCCACGGGCCGTTGCAGGCGGCGCTGATCGTCGAGATGGCGGCCCGCTTGCGCGACGGCAAGGCGCCGAAGAGGTTCACTTATCGCGGTGTGCAGCCGCTGTTCGAAGGCACGGAGTTCTCCATCAACGCGAATGACAGCGGCGAGAGCATGGAGCTGTGGACTGCGAACGCGGAAGGGCAGCCGACGATGAAGGGGACGGCGGTGTGGTAAGCCACCGCGGCCTCCTCGTCATTGCGAGGAGCGAAGCGACGAAGCAATCCAGACTGCCACCGCGGCGACAGCCTGGATTGCTTCGCTTCGCTCGCAATGACGAGTGCGGGGCTGCTACCTTCGCTAAACAACAAGGGACGGAAACCAATGTCCAAGAACGGCAAGACCGGCAGCAAATCCGTCACCGTGAAGCAGGCAACGCTCGGCCTGCTGCGATCCTTCGGTATCAATAAGGTGTTCGGCAACCCCGGTTCGACCGAGCTGCCGTTCCTGAGCGACTGGCCCGATGACATCGACTACGTCCTGGCGCTGCAGGAAGCCAGCGCGGTCGGCATGGCCGACGGCTACGCCCAGGCGACGCGCAATGCCGGCTTCGTCAATTTGCATTCGGCGGCCGGCGTCGGCAACGCGCTCGGCAACATCTACACCGCGCATCGCAACCAGACACCGCTCGTGATCACCGCGGGCCAGCAGGCGCGCTCGATCCTGCCGCTACAGGCATTCCTCTATGCCGAGCGCGCCTCCGAGTTTCCGCGGCCTTACGTCAAATATAGCGTCGAGCCGGCGCGGCCCGAGGACGTGCCGGCCGCGATCGCGCGCGCGTATTACACGGCGATGCAGCCGCCGTGCGGCCCGACCTTCGTGTCGATCCCGATCGACGACTGGGCGCATGCGGCAGCTCCCATCGAGGCGCGCAAGGTCAGCCGCGAGATCGGGCCCGAACCTGACGCGATGCAGGCGCTGGTGAAGGCGCTGACGTCGAGCAAGCACCCCGCGCTCGTGGTCGGTCCCGGCGTCGACCGCGCCGGCGCGGTCGACCTGATGGTGCGCGTCGCCGAGAAGGCCAAGGCCAGCGTCTGGGTCAGCCCGTTCTCGGCGCGCTGCTCGTTTCCCGAGCGGCATCCGCAATTCGCGGGCTTCCTGCATGCGTCGCCCGCGCAGCTATCCGATGCGCTGCGCGAGCACGACCTCGTGGTCGTCATCGGCGCGCCGGTGTTCACTTTCCATGTCGAGGGCCATGCCGCGATTTTCGACGGCGGTGCGACGATCTTCCAGATCACGGATGATCCGGATGCGGCGGCGGTGACGCCGGTCGGCACCAGCATCATCGCCACCATGAAGCCGGCGCTGAGCCTGCTGCTCGACCTTTTGCCGGAGAGCAAGCGGTCAACGCCGAAAGGCCGCACGCTGCCGCCGCCGCCGCAAGCCGCCGATCCGCTGCCCGTCGACTTCCTGCTGCATTCGTTGTCGCAGGCGATGCCTGAGGGCGCGTCGCTCGTCGAGGAGGTGCCGTCGCACCGGCCGGCGATGCAAAAGTTCATGCCGATGCGCGGCCAGGACAGTTTTTACACGATGGCGAGCGGCGGCCTCGGCTACTCCCTGCCCGCCGCGGTCGGCATGGCGCTCGGCAAGCCGAAGCAGCGCACGGTCTGCCTGATCGGCGACGGCTCGGCGATGTATTCGATCCAGGCGCTATGGACCGCTGCGCAGCGCAAGCTGCCGCTCACCGTCGTCGTCATCAACAATTCCGGCTACGGCGCCATGCGCTCATTCAGCCAGGTGATGCAGGTGCGTAACGTGCCGGGGCTGGAGCTGCCGGGGATCGATTTCGTGCGGCTCGCCGAAGGCATGGGCTGCCATGCGGTGCGGGTGAGCAAGGCGGCGGAGTTGAGCGAAGCACTGAAGCGCGGGATGGCACACGAGGGCACGAGCCTCGTCGAGGTGATCGTGGATGCGGCGGTGCCGGTGCTGTACGGGCAGAAGCATTGACACTGTCGTAGCCCGGATGGAGCAAAGCGAAATCCGGGACTCCTGCCACAAGCGAGTTGGTCCCGGATTACGCTGCGCTCCATCCGGGCTACGACATCACGACGCCAAAAATCCTCCATCCGCCGCGAGCACGTGTCCCACGACATACGACGACGCGTCCGACGCCAGCCACACCACCGCCTCCGCCACTTCCTCCGGGCTCCCCATCCGCCGCAGCGGCAGGCCGGCGCTCACGGTTGCGACATCGCCGACGCCGGCGCGTAGCATCATGTCGGTGACGACGCGGCCTGGTGCGATGGCGTTGATGCGGATGCCTCGCGGGGCATTCTCCATCGCGGCCGAACGCGTCAGCGAGATCGCGGCGGCCTTGGAGGCCGAGTAGAGCGAGAAGCCGGGATTGGGATTGCGCACGCCGCTGACGGAGGCGTTGACGACGATGCTGCCGCGGCCTTGCGCGAGCATAACAGGCAATTGATGGCGCAGGCACAGGAACAACGCGCGGACATTGGTGTCGAACACGCTGTCGTAGATCTCCGTGCCCTGCTCCTCCAGCGGCGCGCGGCGCTCCTGGAATCCGGCATTGTTGAAGGCGACGTCGAGCCGGCCGCAACGCGTCACGGCCGTGCTGACGAGGCGCGCGACGTCGTCCTCTCGCGTGATGTCGGTCTTGACCGGAATGGCGAGCGCACCGAGCTCGCCGCATGCCGCGGCGGTGGCTTCGATCTCGGCCTCGCGCCGCCCCGCGACAAAAATCGCTTCCGCGCCTTCGGACGCCATCCGTAGCGCGGTGGCGCGGCCGATGCCGCTGCCGCCGCCCGTCACCAAGCAGACTTTGCCCCTCATCCGCATCCCCGCCGGCAAAGTTCCGCTCATGGCTCACTCCAAAACGCTTGCGCGCGCCGTTGCACGCATATAGTTGTATGATACAACTATATGCGGAGTAAAGATGGCCGAGCTTTCGCTGATCGACGACATCCGTGCCGCCTCGCGCCTGATGGTGCGCGAGCTCGGCTTCATGGACGCCACGGTAGCGGCATCGGACTATCCGCCGTCGGCGGTGCACACCATCCTGGAAATCGGCATCCGCGGGCCCACGACCTCGGGAGAGCTCGGCGATTTCCTGCGGTTGGAGAAATCCAGCGTCAGCCGCCTGGTGCGCAAGCTGATCGACTGCGGCGAGCTCAGGGAGACGCCAGATGAGCTTGATGCACGCAGCAAGCTGCTGTCGCTGACAGCGAAGGGACGGCGCACGCTGGAGGCGCTGCACGCGTTTGGGCGCCAGCAGGTGAGCGGAGCGCTGGCGGCGCTGACGGAGGCGGAGCAGCACACCGTGCGCGAGGGGATGATGCTCTATGCGCGGGCGCTCAGGCAGAGCCGGGCGGAGGAGGAGATGGCGGAGTGCGGCGTAGCCGTGTAGCTCGCCCCATCGTCGTCCTGGCGAAAGCCAGGACCCATTACCCCAAGGAGTAGTTTGGCGAAGACTTGCCGTTCGGTACTCCTATCGCGGCTAGATCGGTAGACCTCGCGGTATGGGTCCTGGCCTTCGCCAGGACGACACCGAAATTGCGGCACTCCCTCCCTACTTCCCGAACTCCTCCCGCATCTTCGCCTGGATCTTGGCCATGCCGCCGATCCAGCGGTCGTAATTCTCGGTCTTCTTGCGCATGTAGCCGAGCACCTGGGGATGCGGCAGGATCAGGAACGTCTCCTGTTCGAGGCCGGCGAGCACGTCTTTCGCCACCTGCTCCGGCGTCAGGTCGCCGTCGCCGGATTGCGGGCCTTTCGGGATCGAGCGCAGCATGTTGGTGTCGACGCCCTGCGGGCAGAGGATCGAGACCTTGATGTTGTGGGCCTTGTGCGAGATCGCGAGATTTTCGGCAAAGCCGACCGCGGCGTGCTTCGTCGTCGAATAAGCCGGGCTGCCGACCTGCGACAACAGGCCCGCGGCCGAGATCGTGTTGAGGAAATAGCCGCCGCCGCGCGCCCTCATGCGCGGGACCAGATGCCGCGCGGCATAGACGTGGGCCATGACGTGGATCGCCCAGCTGCGCTGCCATGGCTCGTCGGAGGCGCCGCCGGCATTTTCCGACATCGGATCGAAGCCGCCGCCGATGCCGGCATTGGAGCAGAACAATTCGATCGGGCCGAACTGCCGCTCGGTCTCCTCGATGACGTGCGCAATGTCCTTTTCCTGCGCGACGTCGCATTTGAAGGCGGCACCATCCACCATGGCCGCGACCGCCCTCGCATTGGCGGCGTCCATGTCCGCGACGACGACCTTGGCTGCACCCGCCCCTTGAAAAGCCTCGCACAGCGCCTTGCCGATGCCATTGGCGCCGCCCGTGACGACCACGACCTTGCCAGTCACCTGCATGCGACGTCTCCTCTTGTCTTGGACCGCGTCTCTTATACCGCTTCGCGGCTTGCTTAGCTCAACACGAGGTCGAGCACCGCGGTATAATGACACGCCGCGCCGGCCAAGACAAAGCCGTGCCAGATCGCATTCTGGAAGCGCAGTCGCCGCCAGGCGTGGAAGATCACGCCAAAGCTGTAGAGCAGGCCGCCTGCAAGGATGAAGCCCAGCACCAGCGAGGGCAACGCCCTGACGACGGCGTCGTAGATCATGAGGCCACTCCAGCCCATCGCGAGATAGATGCCGACCGAGACCCGGTCGAACCGGCCGGGATAAAGAAGCTTCAGCACGATGCCGAGGATCGCCACGCACCAGACGCCGGCAAGCAGCACCAGCGCGAACACGCTGTCCTTCACTTCGAGGATGAACGGCGTGTAAGTCGCCGCGATCAACAGATAGATCGCGGAATGGTCGAACCGCCGCAGCAGCCATTTTGCCGGCGACACCGGCCAGAGATTATAGGTCGCCGACAGCACCAGCATCGAGATCAAGCCGGCGACGTAGATCGAGACGCCGACGATGTCGGTGGCGTTGGAATAGACCGCGGCCAGCACCACCAGCACGGTCGCTGCGATGATGCCGAAGAGGACGCCGATCGCATGCACGACGCCGTCGGCGATCAGTTCGGCGCGATCGTAGTTCCAGCCCATCGCGTCGGCTGCGGCGTGGATGGAGCTGGATGCAAGCTGTTTCAGTTGGAAGACGGTCATGGCAATCCGCAAAGCGTGGCAATGCCCTCTTGTATGGGTCTTTCGAGATCGGCGCATCGTTCAATCGGCTGATTTGCCGACAAAGGCGGTGGAAGTATGAAGCTTGATTTTCCTCAGGCAATTGCCACTTTTGTGACTAATCCATTTTGCGTTTCCCCGCCCAAGGTCCCCCACGTTCATATGGCATTCAGTTTCCAGGATATGGTCGAGGAGGCGCGGCTGTCGGCGAGGGCGCTGATCGACTACGGCGAGCATTTCTTCAATCCGACGGTGCGGCTTGGCGTCACCGGCCTGTCGCGGGCCGGTAAGACGGTATTCATCACGGCGCTGATTCACGGCCTCACCCGCGGCGGCCGGTTTCCGGTGTTCGAGGCCTATGCCTCGGGCCGGATCGCGCGGGCGCATCTGGCGCCGCAGCCCGATGATGCCGTGCCGCGCTTTGCCTATGAGAACCATCTGCGCGCACTGATCGAGGAGCGGCGCTGGCCGAGTTCGACCGTCGACATCAGCGAGCTCCGCCTCGTCATCGACTATCAGCGCCCGAACGGCGCCGACCGCACGCTCACGCTCGACATCGTCGACTATCCCGGCGAATGGCTGCTGGACCTGCCGCTGCTGCAGAAGAGTTATGAGCAATGGTCGGCGGAAAGCCTGGCGCTGTCGCGTGAGGCGCCGCGTGCGCATCTGGCAACGGACTGGCACGCGCATCTTGCAACGCTCAAGCCCGACGCACGCGAGGATGAGCAGGCAACGCTGACGGCCGCGAAGCTCTTCACCGATTATCTGCGCGCTTGCCGCGACGAGCGCTTCGCGATGAGCCTCTTGCCGCCCGGCCGCTTCCTGATGCCCGGCAGTCTCGCCGACACGCCGGCGCTGACCTTTGCGCCGCTCGACGTGCCCGCCGGCGGGCCGGCGCCGGAGGGATCGCTGTGGGCAATGATGGTGCGGCGGTTCGAGGCCTACAAGGACGTCGTGGTGCGGCCGTTCTTTCGCGATCATTTTGCGCGGCTCGACCGCCAGATCGTGCTCGCCGATGCGCTCACCGCGTTCAACTCCGGACCCGAAGCGCTGCGCGATCTCGAAGCCGCGCTTGCCGGCATTCTGGATTGCTTTAACATCGGTCGCAGCACGTTGCTCTCCAGCCTGTTCCGGCCACGCATCGACCGCATCCTGTTCGCGGCGACCAAGGCGGACCATCTGCATCATTCCAGCCACGACCGGCTCGAGGCCGCGCTGCGCCGTGCGGTCACCGGCGCGGTGACGCGCGCGGAAAATACCGGCGCGCAGATCGACGTGGTGGCGCTCGCCGCCATCCGCGCCACGCGCGAGGCGCAGGTGGCGCATGGCCGCGACAAATTGCCGTCGATCCTGGGAACGCCAACCGCGGGCGAAAGCGCAGGCGGCGAATTCTTCGACGGCAACACCGAGGTTGCGACCTTTCCAGGCGATTTGCCGCTGGATCCCGAACCGCTGTTCAACGGTACGGACGCGTTCCGTGGGCTCTCGACGCGGGCCGCCGAGAAGAGTGATTTCCGCTTCCTGCGCTTCCGCCCGCCGAAGCTCGAGCACGAGGGCACGGAAGAGCCGGCGCTGCCACACATCCGCCTCGACCGTGCCTTGCAGTTCCTGATCGGAGACAAGCTCTCATGAACGAGCGATCCCAGCAGCGGCGGCCGGCGACGTTCCGGCTGGACGATCCCAGTGTCGTCGTCACCGAAGCCGACGAGACGGGACGGATCAGTCGCGGCACCATCCAGATCACGCCGGAGCCCGATCCACTGGCGCTGCCGGTGCCGGTTCAAACCACGCTTCCGGCCCGGCGCGGCTTTCCCTGGGGCGCGCTGTTCTGGTCCGGGCTCGCCGGATTGACGCTGCTCGGTACCGGGCTCGGTGTCGTCCGTCTGATCGAGGATCTGTTTGCGCGCAGCGAAAGCCTCGGCATGGTCGGCCTCGCTTTCGCGTTCGTCACCGCACTTGCGCTCGCGGTGGTGATCGGGCGCGAGGCGTTCGGGCTGGCGCGGCTCGCGACCATCGAGAAACTGCATCAGCGCGCCGCCGCGGTGCTTGCCAGTGACGATCGCAAGGAAAGCCGCGTCATCGTGCAGGACCTCCTGAACATCGCGCACCAGAATCCGCAGCTCGCGCACGCCCGCGCGACGCTCGAGAGCCACACCGGCGAGATCATCGACGGCGCCGACATGATCCGGCTCGCCGAGCGCGAGTTGATGTCGCCGCTGGATGCGGAGGCGCGGCGGCTGGTGTCGTCGGCCGCGCAAAAGGTCTCGATCGTCACGGCAGTCTCGCCGCGCGCGGCGATCGACGTGCTGTTCGTGTTCGTCGCCGCGCTGCGCCTGATCCGCCAGCTCGCCTACCTCTATGGCGGCCGCCCCGGCGCGCTCGGCATGATCCGCCTGCTCCGCCACGTCATCGCCCATCTCGCCATCACGGGCGGCATGGCCGCGAGCGACAGCCTGGTGCAGCAGATGCTCGGCCATGGCATCGCCGCGAAGCTGTCGCAGCGGCTCGGCGAAGGCGTGCTCAACGGTCTGCTGACGGCACGGCTCGGCCTTGCCGCGATCGAAGTCACGCGCCCGCTGCCGTTCGCGGCCCTGCCGCCGCCGAAGCTGTCGGACCTCGCGACGGATCTGTTGCGGAAGAAGGACGAGGAGGAGTAGTGCGCTCTCTCTTACCCTCCCCTGGAGGGGGAGGGTCGGCTCACATGGAGCGTAGCGAAATGTGAGACGGGGTGGGGTGACAGTCTCGCCACATCCAACAGTGCCCGAGTGGAAAGATCACCCCACCCCGCTCGCGCTGCGCGCGATCGACCCTCCCCCTCCAGGGGAGGGTAAGAGAAACCGCGCGAGCCTCGCGCTGAATTCTCCCGCCAGCACGCGCCATTGGAACAGCGGCGAGTCCTTGGGCGGCGATAGCTCGGGTGTCCAGCCGGTGAGCTTCTCAAGCACATAGGTGTCCATCACGCGCCCACGCCAGCGGCGCTCGACCTGGCCAAGCGGCTCGCGTTTCGCCGGGATGCTCTCCCACATCGATGATCGATTGTCCGGCTCCCGCCCGACATAGATGCCGGTGTTGCCCTTGATCCGATCCATGCCGGGATCGCGGAAATCCTGGAAGCGGCCGCGCTCGTTGATCTCGACCACGGGCACACGGCCCCTGAACAGCCAGCGCATCATGGCGTAGGTGCGATAGTCCGTGGTGGCGATCCAGGTCGCGCCGGTCTCGTCCAGCGCGGCCTGCGCGCGCGCGGCGACCTGCTCGTAGCCGGCTTCCGCGCCGATCGGGTCGATCTTGCCGAGGAGATTCCAGGGCGCGGCCACGTAGTAGAGGAACACGATGACGACGAAGGCGATACCCGTCGTGATGGATGTCCTGGCCCAGAACGCCGACGATCTGAGCATGCGCGCCGACCATCCCTCCTTCGTCATCGTTGCGAGGTTCACTGCCGCGGCGGCGAAGCCGACCGGCCACATGAACATCGGCCAGGTGTCGCCGACCCGAAGCGTCATCGACTTGACCAAGAAATAGAGAAACGGCACCAGCACCGCGGTCGACAACAGGATCGCGACCGGCTCGCGCGTGCGATAGCCGCGCCATGCCGTCAGCACCAGGCCCGTCAGCACCACCGGCAGCATCACGAAGCCGACCAGGCCGAATTGCAGACCGATGTAATCGCCGATGGTGCGGAGCGAGATGCCGTAACTGGCGGTCGCGCGCACGCCCTGGAAGCGGAACGAGGCCCAGTCATGCTGCGCATTCCAGATCAGCACCGGCGAGAACACGAGGGTCGCGACCAGCACCGCGAGATAGGGATAGGGGCTGCGCAGCCAACGCCAGCGCCAATCCGGCACGAGTATAAAAGCGGCCACCGCGGGCGCGAACATGATCGCGGTGAACTTCGACAGCATCGACAGGCCCGCGAACAGGCCGGCCGCGAGCCACCAGCGTCCATCGCCGCTTTGCGCGAGCCGCACCAGCGACCACATCATCGCCACCGCAAACGGGATCATCGCGACATCGGGCGCGACCTTGGCCATCAGCAGGCCGTAATAGAGCGCGGCCTCCGGCATCAGCACCGCGAACATGACCGCGCGCGCATCATGGGTGAGGCGGCGAACGATGTCGGCGAGCAGTAGCTGCGTCACCAGCATCGCGACGATGCCGCCGAAGCGGACGCCGAGCGCGGTGTCGCCGAAGATCGCAGTGCCGAAGCGAATGACCCAGGCGATGCCAGGCGGATGATCGAGGAAGCTGAGCGCTCCCTCCTTCGACCAGGTCCAGTAATAGGCCTCGTCGGTGCGCAACTCGATCGCGGAGGCGTAGACGATGCGCAGCACGGTCATCGCGGCGATGATCGCTGCGGCCATCACGAAGGGCCGGCGCGCGGCGCCGCGGAGGGGCACGGTGATGTCAGGGGCTGTCGTCACGGCCGCGCTTTTCGCCAACCTGGGAGGGGGAGTCAATGCGGGCCGCCACCGTCGTCCCGGGCAAGCGAAGCGCAGACCCGGGACCCATAACCACAGGGTGGAGTTTGGCGAAGACTCGGAGTTACCAGCCCGTCGCACAACATCTTCCTGTGATTATGGGTCCCGGATCGGCGCGCGCTTGGGGCGCGCTTGTCCGGGACGACGGCGGAGCGGAAGGACGCGGAATGGTGGGCACGGCGCCAAGGCGCCTTTGCCCACCCTACGATTCCGTAACCTTGCCGCGGATGTGACCTCACAACCTGTCCAGCCCTGGAATTAAACGCTACGCTGGCTGTTCTCCTTCATGAACCGATACAACCGAATCATGGCCACCGCTCCCATACAGATGTCCGTCGTCCGTGCAACCAGCGTGCGGCAGGTGCGGCTCATCTGCGGCATCATCCTGTTCTCGTACGTGGTGAGCCATTTCCTCAACCATGCGCTCGGCAACATCTCGGTCGATGCCATGGAGGCCGGGGTCTACTACCACACCCTATTCTGGCAGTTCCTCCCCGTCGCGATCGTGTTCTACACGGCCGCACTCACCCATATGGGGCTCGGCCTCTACGCGCTGTACCAGCGCCGGCAGTTCCGCTGGCGGACGATCGAGCCGCTCCAGCTGGTGCTGGGCTTGAGCATCCCCGCTTTGGTCATGGCGCATGTGATCGGGGTGCGGCTCGGCCAGACGCTGTACGGACACCAGAAGCTGTATCCGCAGGAACTCTATCTGTTCTTCGTCGCATCGCCCGGCCGGCTCTGGCAGATGACGATCCTGCTTCTGATTGCCTGGGTGCACGGCTGCATCGGCATCTTCTTCTGGCTTCGCCTCAAGCCGTTCTTCACGCGCGCGGCACCCTATCTGCTCGCGGCGGCCGTGCTGATCCCGACGCTGTCGCTGCTCGGCATCTATCAGGGCGGCCGCAGCATCGCCGTCGAGAGCGACGATGGAGAATGGCGTACGCACAATCTCACCCGCCGCCAGGTCGGCACGGTCGCGGAAGGCAATACGCTCGACCGCATCACCGGCGGCCTCACCGTCGGTTATTTCGGCCTGCTCGGACTGGCGCTGGCGGCGCGCGGCGTGCGCGCGTTGCGCGAACGGCGCGGCGGCATGATCGCGCTATCCTACGGCAACGGCAAGACGGTGCGGGTTCCCAAGGGACTGTCGGTGCTGGAAGCGAGCCTGCGCCACAATGTGCCGCATGCCAGCGTCTGCGGCGGCCGCGCCCGCTGCTCGACCTGCCGCATCCGCATCATCGGCGATCACGGCGCCCTGCCCGAGCCGTCGCAGCGCGAGGCCTTCGTGCTGACCCGCGTCGGCACCAGCGATCCCTCGATCAGGCTCGCCTGCCAGCTGCGGCCGACGTCGGATCTCTCCTTCTTTCAGCTCTTCACCCCGCACACACTCTCCGCGAATGCGCAGGCTTCGACGCCCGCCAGAATTGGCCAGGAGCGTTATCTCGTCAGCCTGTTCGTGGACATGCGCGGCTCGACGCAGCTTGCCGAGAAGCGGCTGCCGTTCGACACCGTCTTCATCGTCAACCGCTTCCTCGGCGCGGTGTCGCAGGCCGTGATCGAGAATGGCGGCCAGCCGAACCAGTTCGTCGGCGACGGCATGCTGGCGCTGTTCGGGCTGTCGGCCGATCCGCGAGAGGCCTGCCGGCAGGCCCTGAAGGCGGCCGCGGGGATCGCCATGCATATTGACGAGCTCAACGAGCTCCTGAGCCACGATCTGCGCCAGCCGATCCGCTTCGGTATCGGCATCCACGGCGGCGAGGTCATCATCGGCGATATCGGCTATCGCGATCACATCGTCTTCACCGCGCTCGGCGATGCCGTCAACGTCGCCGCCCGCCTCCAGGACATGACCAAGACGCTGGCCTGCGAAGCGATCGTCTCGGAGGAAGTCCGCCGCACCGCCGGCGTTGTCGAGGACGCTCTGCCGCAGCAGGAGGTCGCGATCCGCGGCCGCGACGAGCCGATGGCGGTGCGCGTCGTCGCGGATGCGAGGCAGTTGTCGGCGCTGATCGACGGGAGCGTGCGCGTCGCGGCGTAGCGCGCAAGCCGCACGGAAGGTGCGCTCCCTCCCCCGCTTGCGGGGGAGGGTTGGGGAGAGGGTATTTCCGCAACGGGACAATCCCCCAGAGGAGAGAGCCCTCACCCGGCGCTCCGCGCCGACCTCTCCCGCAAGCGGGAGAGGTGGAGCGCACCGTCGCTGCCGTTACAACTCTAGTCCCTCTCATCACCACGTAACACCGGCCTGCTGCAACGCAGCGGCATGGGCTTGCTGCGAAAGCACGAATTGACTTCGTCCAAATCGTTGCAACAGATGAGCGCGGGATCGCGGTGATGACCGTGATCCAACGAAAAGCTCCGGGAGGGGACCAGAATGTTTGATCGACGCGACCTGCTCAAGGGAGCGGGTCTTTCCGCACTTGCGGCCACACTGAGCTCAGCCAAAGCGCTGTCGCTCGACACCGTCACCCTGCCCTTTGCCAATGGCGAACGGCCGCTGGTGAAGTATCCGCAGAAGCGGCCGATGATCGGCCTGACGAGCCGGCCGCCGCAGCTCGAGACGCCGTTCGCGGTGTTCAACGACGGCCCGATCACGCCGAACAACGCCTTCTTCGTGCGCTATCATCTCTCCGACATGCCCTACAATCTCGATCCCGACAAGTTCACGCTGGAGGTCAAGGGCAAGGTCGACAAGTCGCTAAGACTGTCGCTGAAGGACATCAAGAAGATGAGGGCGACCGAGATCGTCGCCGTCAACCAGTGCTCGGGCAACAGCCGCGGCTTCTTCGAGCCACGCGTCGCCGGCGGCCAGCTCGCCAACGGCGCCATGGGCAATGCGCGCTGGCGCGGCGTGCCGCTGAAGGCGGTGCTGGAGATGGCGGGCGTGCAGGCCGGCGCCAAGCAGGTCACCTTCAACGGCATGGACGGCCCGGTCAACGACAAGACGCCCGATTTCATCAAGGCGCTCGACATCGATCACGCCACCGACGGCGAGGTGATGCTGGCCTATGGCATGAACGGCGAGGACCTGCCGTTCCTCAACGGCTTCCCGCTGCGCCTGATCGTGCCCGGCTATTACGGCACCTACTGGGTCAAGCACCTCAACGAGATCACGGTCATCGACAACGTCTATGACGGCTTCTGGATGAAGTCGGCCTATCGCATCCCCGATACGCCCAACAATGCAGTCGAACCGGGCACTGCGCCGAAGGCGACGATCCCGATCAATCGCTTCACCATCCGCTCCTTCATCACCAGCGTCCCCGACGGCGCCAAGCTGAAGGCGGGAGCTGTGACCCTGCGCGGCATCGCCTTCGACGGCGGCAAGGGCATCAAGGAGGTCCAGGTCTCCACCGACGGCGGCAAGAGCTGGACCAGCGCCAAGCTCGGCAAGGATCTGGGCAAATACTCGTTCCGCGAATGGAAGCTGCCGGTGAAGCTCGCGGCAGGCAGCCACGATCTCAAGGTCCGCGCCACCAGCAATGGCGGCGAGACCCAGCCGGACACGCCGCTCTGGAACCCCGCGGGTTATTTGCGCAATGTCGTCGAAACCGTCCGCGTGACCGTGGCCTGAAGGAGAATGATCATGCAGCGCACCGTTCTCCTCGCCATCTCGCTCGCCCTCGTCGCCGCGATCGGTTCGGCACTTGCGGCGCCGGTCAATTACAAAACCCCCGACGAGATCGCGGCGTTCAAGCCGGGGCCCAATCTCGAGGTCGTGCAGGGCAATTGCGGCGCCTGCCACTCGTCCGACTACATCGCCACGCAGCCGCCGATGAAGGACAAGAAGGCCTTCTGGCAGGCCGAGGTGACCAAGATGATCAAGGTCTATGGCGCACCGATCGACGATGCCGATGTCGGCAAGATCGTCGATTATCTGGCCGCGACTTATTGACGGATGGCGCGCGGCCTGTCGGCCATTTGACCGCGAAACGGGCAAAACTGGCAAAAACGCTGCGAAGTTGAGCGGAATTCGGGGAAATGCCGATGTGGTTTGAGCTACCAAGCCTGCCACATTCCGCGTATCCTGTTAGGACCGAACCGGCCGGTTGGCGGGGACTGGCGGTTCGAGATCTCGGAGGAAGACCCGCGGAGAAGTCGTGATGGCTAAAGGTACGGTCAAGTGGTTCAACCCGACGAAGGGTTATGGATTTATCCAGCCTGCGTCGGGTGGCAAGGATGTGTTCGTGCATATCTCGGCAGTGCAGAAGGCCGGTCTGTCCACCCTCAACGAGGGACAGACGGTGGAATACGAAGAGATCGCAAACCGGGGCAAGACCTCCGCAGAGAACCTCAAAGTATAAGCCCGCGCCAGCCATTGCTGCCTCCCGGATCTGTCCGGGAGCGGGGCCAAAAAAATTTCAGAAGACGGCCAGTGCATTCGACGACAGGCGTTGCGATTGCACAGGGATAGCTATTTTTTCCGTGAAGACCGCTCACTCAACGCCACAGCAATGACAATCGCGACAGCACTTCGCTAACCCACCGGCAACGGTGCGTCGCGCTTGATCTCCTCCATCACCGCATAGGTTCGCGTCTCGCGCACGCCCGGCATCGACAGCAGGGTCTCGCCGAGGAAGCGTCGATAGGCGGTCATGTCGGCCAGCCGTGCCTTGACAAGATAGTCGAAGCCGCCGGCAACCATGTGACACTCCAGCACCTCCGGTGCCAGCTTCACGGCACGCGCGAAACGCTCGAAATTGTCGGGCGTTGTCTTGTCGAGCAGCACCTCGACGAACACCAATAGACCGAGGCCAAGCCGATGCGGATTGAGCCGGGCGCCGTAGCCCTCGACAAAGCCCTCGCGCTGCAAGCGCTTCAGCCGCTCGCCGATCGACGTCGGCGACAGCCCGATGCGCTCGGCGAGCTCGACATTGGCGATGCGCCCATCCTCCTGCAAGATCGAGAGGATTTTCCGGTCTATTCGATCAAGTTCCATATTATACGCGGTCAAATAGGGAATGATCTTCATTTTCTAAGGCAGTTCGGTTAAATTGTCTATCGAACCACGGTAACGCGGGCCTTATCCTGGATTTCAGCCACAGGACACGCCATGCCGAACATTCCGCCGCCCTTCTCCGCCCCTTACGCGCCCGATGATAGTGACATCGCCGCGCGCCTGTTGCCGGCCTCGCATCTGTCCCCGCCGCAGGAGGCGCGGATCGACCGCACCGCTACGCGGCTGATCGAGGCGATTCGCAAGCGCGACGATCGGCTCGGCGGGGTCGAGGACATGCTGCGGGAGTTCGCGCTCTCGACCAAGGAGGGGCTCGCGCTGATGGTGCTGGCCGAGGCGCTGCTGCGCGTGCCTGACGCACGCACCGCCGACCAGTTCATCGAGGACAAGCTCGGCGAGGGCGACTTCATCCACCACGAAACCAAATCCACCGCCTTTCTGGTCAATGCCTCGGCCTGGGCACTCGGCCTCTCGGCGCGGGTGATCCAGCCCGGCGAGACGCCTGATGGCACCATCGGCCGGCTGGTGAAACGGCTGGGGGCGCCTGCCGTGCGCACCGCCACGCGCCAGGCGATGCGGCTGATGGGCAATCATTTCGTCTTGGGTGAGACCATCGAGCAGGCGCTGGAGCGCGGCCAGCCGCGCTCCGGCCAGAAGCCGCGCTATTCCTTCGACATGCTCGGCGAAGCCGCGCGCACGGCGGCGGACGCCAAGCGCTATTTCGACGCCTATGCAAGCGCGATCGAAACGATCGGCAAGGCGGCAGGCCCCCATCCCCTCCCCGACCGGCCCGGCATCTCGGTCAAACTCTCGGCGCTGCATCCCCGCTTCGAGACGATCAGCCGCGAGCGGGTGATGCGCGAACTGGTGCCGCTGCTGCTGGACCTCGCGCAGCGCGCGAAGGCCCATGACCTCAACTTCACCGTCGATGCCGAGGAAGCCGACCGGCTGGAGCTGTCGCTCGACGTGATCGCGGCAACGCTCGCCGATCCCTCGCTTGCCGGCTGGGACGGATTTGGCCTGGCGATCCAGGCCTATCAAAAGCGCGCGAGCGCGGTGATCGACTATGTCGAGGCGCTCGCCCGCGCACATGATCGCAAGCTGATGGTGCGGCTGGTGAAGGGCGCCTATTGGGACACCGAGATCAAGCGCGCGCAGGAGCGCGGGCTCGACGGCTATCCCGTGTTCACGCGCAAGGCGATGACGGACCTGAACTACGTCGCCTGCGCGTCAAAACTGCTCGGCTTGCGGCCGCGCATCTTCCCGCAATTCGCCACCCACAACGCGCTGACCGTCGCGACCGTGCTGGAGCTTGCCGGGAAGAGCGGCGGCTTCGAATTCCAGCGCCTGCATGGCATGGGCGAAGCGCTCTACGAGCAGCTTGCCAAGGATCACCCCGAGATCGCCTACCGCACCTATGCACCGGTCGGCAGCCACCGCGATCTGCTCGCATATCTGGTGCGGCGGCTGCTGGAGAACGGGGCAAACTCCTCCTTCGTGGCCCAGGCGGCCGATTATCGCGTGCCGGTCCCGGCGCTGTTGCAGCGTCCGGCCGATGCCATCGAACGTCCGCAACAGGCGGCCCATCCCAAGATTCCGCTGCCCCGCGATCTCTTTGCGCCGGAGCGCCGCAATTCGCGCGGCGTCGAATTCGGTGAGCGTGCCGCACTCGACCGGCTGCTAGCCGACGTCAAGGCCGAGGCGGCCGATCTCAAGCCCATCACCGACGCGACGCCGGATCAGGCAAATGCAGCAGTGTCTGCTGCGCGAGCCGGCTTTGTTGCCTGGAGCCGGACGCCGGCAGCTGCGCGCGCAGCGGCGCTGGAGCAGGCCGCGCATCTGCTGGAGAACCGCAGCGCCCATTTCATCACGCTGCTGCAATCCGAGGGCGGCAAGACGCTGGACGACGCGCTGTCCGAGCTGCGCGAGGCCGCCGACTTCTGCCGCTACTACGCCGCGCAGGGCCGCAAGCTGTTCGGCGTTGATGCCGCCATGCCGGGCCCGACCGGCGAGAGCAATGCGCTCGCCATGCGCGGCCGCGGCGTCTTCGTCGCGATCTCGCCGTGGAATTTTCCGCTTGCGATCTTCCTCGGCCAGGTCACGGCGGCGCTGATGGCCGGCAACAGCGTTGTGGCCAAACCTGCCGAACAGACCCCGCGCATCGCGCGCGAGGCCGTGGCCCTGCTGCACGAGGCCGGCATCCCCAACAGCGCGCTGCATCTCGTCACCGGCGACGGTCGCATCGGCGCCGTGCTGACCGCGCATGCGGACATCGCCGGAATCGTCTTCACCGGCTCGACCGAGGTGGCGCGCGCCATCAACCGGACGCTCGCCGCCAAAGACGGGCCGATCGTGCCGCTGATCGCCGAGACCGGCGGCATCAATGCCATGATCGCGGATGCGACCGCGCTGCCCGAGCAAGTCGCCGACGACGTCGTAACCTCGGCGTTCCGTTCCGCCGGCCAGCGCTGCTCGGCGCTGCGGCTCTTGTTCGTGCAGGAGGACGTCGCCGACCGCATGATCGAGATGATCGCGGGCGCGGCGCGCGAGTTGAAGATCGGCGACGCGAGCGATGTCGCGACCCAGGTCGGGCCGGTGATCGATCGCGAGGCCAAGCAGCGTCTCGATGCCCACATCGCGCGGATGAAGACGGAGGCGCGGCTGCACTTTGCAGGCCACGCACCGGAGGGCTGCTTCGTCGCGCCGCACATCTTCGAGCTCAAGGACGCTGGCCAGCTCACCGAGGAGGTGTTTGGCCCGATCCTCCACGTCGTCCGTTATCGGCCCGAGACCCTCGAACATGTCTTGCAAGCGATCGAGCGCACCGGCTATGGGCTCACGCTCGGCGTCCACTCCCGCATCGACGACACCATCGAGGCGATCATCGATCGCGTCCAGGTCGGTAATATCTACGTCAACCGCAACATGATCGGCGCCGTGGTCGGCGTGCAGCCGTTCGGCGGCAACGGCCTGTCCGGGACTGGCCCCAAGGCCGGCGGCCCGCACTACCTCGCGCGCTTTGCGACCGAGCAGACCGTGACCATCAACACCGCGGCAGCCGGTGGCAATGCTGCGTTGCTTGCGGGGGAGGAGTGAGGCCCTGCGCCAGGCGCCGTTGCATCCCGCGGAAACATCGGTCTAATGCTCCCACGAGGCGCTCGCGCCAATTCCAGCGCGCGGGAAACGACAAGAGCGAGGGAGCAACGCCGCGATGGAAAAGGGCATTTTTGCGGGGCTGAAGGTTCTGGACTGCGCGAGCTTCATCGCAGCGCCCGCGGCCGCGACCGTGCTGTCGGACTTCGGCGCCGACGTCGTCAAGATCGAGCCGCCCGGCACCGGGGATCCCTACCGCAATCTGCCGAATCTTCCGGGCTATCCGACCGGCGAGCACAATTTCGCCTGGCTGCTGGAGGCCCGCAACAAGAAGAGCATCGCGCTCGACCTCTCCAAGCCGGAAGCGCAGGCCGTGCTTTACAAGCTGGTGGCGGAGGCCGACGTCTTCATCACCAACATGCCGCCGCCGGTGCGAGCCAAGCTCGGCATCACCTATGACCACCTCGCCCATCTCAACGACCGGCTGATCTACGCCTCTTTCACGGGCTATGGCGAAAAGGGCGAAGAGGCCAACAAGCCCGGCTTCGACAGCAACGCCTATTGGGCGCGCTCCGGCCTGATGGACCTCGTCCGCGCCGATACCCACACGACACCCGCCCGCTCGGTCGCCGGCATGGGCGACCATCCCTGCGCGATGGCGTTCTACGGCGCCATCGTCACCGCGCTCTATCAGCGCGAAAAGACCGGCAAGGGCTCGCATGTCGCCTCCAACCTGATGGCGAACGGGGTGTGGGCGGCGAGCGTGCTGGCGCAGGCAAAACTCTGCGGCTCCAAGTTCGGCGAGCGGCGGCCGCGCGAGCGCGCGCTGAACGCGGTCGCGAACCACTACCAGTGCAAGGACGGCCGCTGGCTGATCCTGTCCCTGCTCAACGAGGAGCGGCAGTGGCCGACGCTGGCGCGCTGCCTCGGGCGCGAGGATCTGGTCGACGATCCCCGCTTCGTCACCAAGGCCGACCGCCACGCCCGCTCGGTCGAACTGATCAAGATTCTGGATGACACTTTCGCGACCAAGGATCTCGCCGAATGGCGCAAGATCCTCGACGGCAATGGCCTCGTGTTCGGCGTCGTCGCCATTCTCGACGACATCCCCAACGACAAGCAGATGCTCGACAACGAGGTGCTGGTGCCATTCGAGAACGACACCATGCTGACCATCAACAGCCCGATCTGGATCGATGGCGCCAGGAAGGTCCAGCCGCGCAAGCCGCCCGGCGTCGGCGAGCACAGTGACGAAATTTTGCGCGGGGCGGGATACGACGAGGCGGCGATCAAGCAGCTGCGGGCGAAGGGGGCGGTGGGGTAGGGCCGAGTCGCTCGCTCCGAACACCGTCATTGCGAGGAGCCCTTGCGACGAAGCAATCCAGACTGTATCCGCGGATGCATTGCTGGATTGCTTCGCTACGCTCGCAATGACGATGCCGTACTATCCCGATATAATTTCACGACCACATTCGTCGTCGTGAGGTCCCATGCCCAGCTATCGCCTGCACTACTTCCCCGAATCCGGCAACAGCTACAAGCTGGCGCTGATGCTGACGCTTTGCGGCGAGACGTTCGAGCCGGTCTGGACCGATTTCGGCGGCGGCGTCACGCGCACGGCGGAATGGCGCAAGGCTGTCAACGAGATGGGCGAGATCCCCGTGCTCGAAATCGACGGCGTGAAGATGACGCAGACCGCGCCCCTCCTGCTCAAGCTTGCCGACCAGTACAAGCGTTTCGGCGCCGAGAGCGACGAGGAAAAGTTCGAGCTGTTGCGCTGGCTGTTCTGGGACAACCACAAGCTTACCGGCTACATGGCGACCTACCGCTTCATGCGCGCCTTCACCGAGAAAAACGATCCGCAGGTGCTGAAGCATTTTCGCCGGCGGCTCGAGGATTTCCTCGGCATCCTCGACGGACACCTCCAGCACAATGAATTCGCGGTCGGCGTAAAGCCGACGATCGCCGATATCTCGATGATGGCCTATCTGCACTATCCGAGCGACGAGCACGGCTTCGAATTCGCGGCGAGCCATCCCGCCATCCACGCCTGGCTCGGCCGCATGGCCGCTCTGCCCGGCTGGAAGCCGGCCTATGAGCTGCTGCCCGGAAAACGGATGACGAATTACGCGAAGTGAGGCTTCGATCTTCTCCCTCTCCCCGTTCTTACGGGGCCGGGACGAGCTTCGCTCGCTCTGAGAGGGTTGGGGTGAGGGGCCTCTCTCCACACATGAGATCGCCGAGAGGCCTGTACCCCCTCACCCGGATTGCATCTTCGATGCAATCCGACCTCTCCCCGCAAGCGGGGCGAGGTGAACCCGCGGCTTGCTCCGCGCTTTCAATCGAAAGAGCTTGCGCAGCTACCGCAACGCCAGCCAGCCGAGCGTGAACAGGATTCCGCCGACGATGACGACAACAGCGACCGCCCAGGTGCTGACGCGGATGCTGCCGGTGACCTGCTTGGCTTCCTCATTGCGCGCGATCTCGCGATTGCGCTCCTTGTTCGCCTCGCTCGTATCCGTCATGGGTCATCCAAATCGCTTCGTTGCTTTATCTTGCGCGGGATCTTTTCGAAAAACCGCTACACACTTTTTCGGATCACGCGCTAACGCGCCTTGATGAAGCACATGCCGATGCGGCGCGAGGCCGCGGCAGCCTGACAGGTGAGACCTTTAGCACAGCTCCATGACGTAAAACTCTTGTCCGCCGTTCCCGATCCCGCAGTTTGCAGGGAACAATGCGCGCCCCAGCCGTCCTGATATTCGGTGCCAGCGAGCTCGCGGCTGCCGCGGGTCTGCGGTCGGCTGGCAAATCCGCGCGAGAAATCAGGGCGTTTACCCGCGGCGAATGCGGTCAGGATGTCGCGGCGGCGGAGCTGGTCGCCGAAGAAATGCGGCGAGGCCGGCACGATGGTGGAATTGGACGGCTTGTCTGCGAGCCAATCCACGCCCGGGAAATGGAAGCCGCCGATGCCGCGGGTCTGGTGGCAGCCGGCGCAGGTGATGTCGTTGAGGCGGCGCTGAAAGCCCGCGACCGAGCGGAGGTTCTGCAGATCGATGCCACGCGCGGCAGCCTGCTTCAAGGCACCGACCACGTCGTCATCGCTGAAAACGGGATCGTCCCTGCCCTCCGCTTTTCCTTCTCCCTGCATCATGCCGAACTCCGGCTGCAAGGCGGAGGCATCGAGCCCGGCGGGTGTCGGCACCACCGCAGATGTCGCCAGGAATTTCTCGGGGATCAGCACCGTGCCGCGATCGAACTCGCGCAGATTTTCGGGCGCGAGCAACCAATCCCTGAAGCCGCGCCGCAACGCATGGTCGGCAAGGATCCGGTCGCGGTCGATCTGGTTCTCCAGCGTCGATTCCTCGAACTGCTTGGTGGCTGCGTCGTACTTGAACACCTTGAGCAGATAGTCGGAGCGAAAATCGTGCAGCGCCGATTTCGGCGCGACGGAGACCTGGATGTTGGTCTCGATACGATCGAGCATGGCGTCATCAGGGGAGAAGCGACTGCCGATCAAATTTTGCCAATCACCATTGTCGAGCCAGCGCCGCGCGATCTCGGCGCAGCTGATGGGATTGCCGTTCCCGTCCGTCTGGCGCGCATCGCGCGCCTTCATCACCAGATTGAGCGTCATCGGCAGGCGCGTTGCGGTCTTGCCGCCGTCCGGCCTGCCCTCGAAACGCGCGAGACGGTAGATCAGCCGGATCTCGCCGCAGGACTCTTCCGAGACATAGGCGCGGTCCATGCGGTTGACGATGCCGGCGAGGACGAAACGCGTGTCGCGCGATTTCAGATTGGCGCGGTCGAACAATTGCACGTCAAGACCGTCGCCGACGCCGATCGTCTCGCCCGGATATGTCGCCTTGTACCGAGAGATGTAGCGGTCGAATTCCGCATCGATCGCCGGCGGAATCGCTTTGAGCTGCGGCAGCGACGAGAACAGCAGGTCGGTCGTGAGCGGAACGTCCGCGTTCCGCTCCGGCCACAGCAGGCGCGCGATCGTGAGCGCGTCGCTCTGATCGAGCCGGCGCAGCAGATCAGGATCGGTGATCGCCGTGCCGCGCGCCAGTTGCGCGTTCTCCGCCGCCGAAAGCGAAACGACGCCGCCCAACAATGCAGCGACAGCAACGAGAATTCGCAACGCGCGGCTCATGCCTCCAGTAACACCGCGCGCGGATGCCTATTCAAGCAAAAAGGCGCTTCACATGGTGGTGAAGCGCCTCTTCGAAAGTCGAATATCGGACGCTCAGCGCGCGACGATCAGGCCCTTGCTGGTGACGACCACCCAGCGGCCGTCCTGGCGGCGGATCGCATCGACGCGGCCGATGCCGGGGATGGGATCGCCGGGATAGACTTCGTAGAGGCCGTCGCGGCCCTCGATCAGCGCACCGCCATTGGCGGCGTTGCGCAGCCTCCAGCCTTCGATCGTCGGCAGGCGGCCGACCTCGGTCTTGGGCGCGGCGGGCGTCGGAGCCGGGGCGGCCGCGGCGGTCGCGACCCGGGTCGGTGCGATCGAGCCGGTGGTCTCCTTGGCGGGCGCGGCGGCTGCGGCCGGCGCAGGGGCCGGCGGCGCGGCGCGGAGCTTTTCGACCGTCTCCGAGAGCTTGGCGATCTTGGCCAACGGCTCGGCCTGCGCCTTCTCGAGCTTGTCGAGGCGGTCGTTGGCCCGGTTGAACTGACTGACGCCGGTTTTCGAGCTGTGCTCGACATTGGCCTTGAGCGCGACGAGGTCGGCATCGATCCGCGCGACGGAAGCATCCAGCGCGCTGGTATCGGCGACCTGAACCGGCGCCGGGGCCGGGGCGGCTAAGTGCATCATGCCGGCGGTCGCGAGCGCGCCGCTGATCGCGCCGACGCAAGCGGCAATCGCAACCACCGCGGCCATCGCCGACAAGCGGCGCTTGCCGCCGGTCTCGCGCGGTTCCTCCGCCTTGACGTGGGGAGCAAAATCCTCGCGGTCCCAGGAGCGCTCCGAGGGCGCCATCACGATCAGCTTGCCGGGGCTCGGCTCGACCTTGGGTTCAGCCTTGGACTCAGTCTTGTGTTCAGCTTTGGCTTCGAACTTCGGCACCTCGATCCTTGGCGCCTCGATCTTTGGCGGCTCGACCTTGACCGGGTCAGGCTTGGGCGGTGCCTCGTGGTCGGGTGCGATCGAGGGGGCCTCGATCCCGGCAGCCTCGACGGCCTGCGGCGCGGTCGCTGCGGCTTCGACGGCGCCGTGATCCAGGGCGGCCTGCTCGGGCATTGGTTCGCTCACGGCTCAAATACTCCAGTCTAGGTTGACCTTTTGGTAACTTTCATTGCTTGCGAAATCCTTACCTTAGGACCCGCTTACCGAAATTTTAGGAACTCGTCCGAGGCCGAATTTGGCCGGGAAAGTGGAACCGGCGTGGCGGCATGCAACAAATTGTAATCGAGGCAAGATGAACGGCCGCGCAACGGCCGGGCCGTCGCCCTTCGAAGCTCGCTGCGCTCGCGCCTCCAGCGATAACAGCTTCGCCGTTGCGCGGGTGACGGTGAGAGAGCCGGCCACGCTGTCTCCAATTGTCATTGCGAGCGCAGCGAAGCAATCCAGAATCTTTCCGCGGACAGACTCTGGATTGCTTCGTCGCATCAGCGCAAATTGCTCCGCAATTTTATCGCGAGCTCCTCGCAATGACGGAGCGCGCGGTGGCTACCTCGTCCACATCACAGTCCGTCACATCAGCACCGGCGCATCCGGCAGCTCGTTCGAACGCGGTCCTTGCGGCGGGAAATGCCGCGCCAGCTCGCGCGACACGGCCTCGATGCCGGCGATCACGCCGCGTTCGAACTGGCCCGACCTGAACTCGGCCTCCATCGCGCGGCAGATGTCTTCCCACCCCTGCGCGCCAACCTTCGCGTCGATGCCGCGGTCGGCCACGATCTCGACGTCGCGGTCGGCGAGTAGAAGATAGATGAGGACGCCGTTGTTGTGCGCGGTGTCCCAGATGCGCAGATGCGAGAACACATCGAGCGCTCGCGCCCGCGCCGGCTGGTTGCGGAACAGCGGGCGGCCATCGAGCGCGCCTTCGACCACGAAGCGGACCTGGCCGGAATGGGTGGCTTCGCCCCGCTTGATCGCCTGCTCGATGCGGTCGAGCACGGCTCGCGGGAAAATCTGCTTCGCCCGCCAATGATGCTGCACGAGGTGTCTGGCAATGCGCTTCATGCTCATGACCTACCAGCTCCCCGAGGCGCCGCCGCCGCCAAAACTGCCCCCGCCGCCGCTGAAGCTGCCGCTGTCGCTGCTGCTCGATGAGCCGCTGCTCCAGCCGCCGCCTCCCGATGAGCCGCTCGACCACGAACCGCCGCGCGACGATCGCGTGCTTGGCCCCATCGCCGAAAACAGATCGGCGATGAATCCGATGATGAAGCCGAGCACGCCGAGACCGATCGCAAGCGCAAGAGAGCCAAGAATGAGCCAAGTCAGCGCGGCGATGATGCCACCGGTCGCCAATGATCCGAGCAACCGCCCCAGCATGGCCCGGAAGAACCCGCCGATCCCGATCGAGGCGAACAGCGTCACGATGAAGACCGGCGCGAGGTCGTCCAGATGGCCGAAGCTGACGGTCGGCGAGGGAACCGGCAGCGGCTCGCCGTCGATGACTCGGATCATGCGATCGACACCATCCGAGATGCCGCCGCTGAAATCGCCCGTCCTGAATTTCGGTGTGATGACTTCATCGATGATCCGCCGCGACGTGACGTCGGTGAGCGCGCCTTCGAGCCCATAGCCGACCTCGATGCGCAAATGCCGATCGTTCTTGGCAACGATCAGGATCGCGCCGTCATCGACCTTCCTGCGCCCGATCTTCCAGGCGTCGGCAACGCGGATCGAGAACTGCTCGATCGTCTCCGGCTGTGTCGTCGGCACGATCAAGACGGCCACCTGGCTGCCCTTGCGGTTCTCGAAGTCACGCAGCTTTTGCGACAGCGCGGCGATGTCGCTGCTGGACAGCGTGCCGGTCTGGTCGACCACGCGGCCGGTGAGCTCCGGCACGGCGACGTCGGCTGAGGCTGTGACCGCGAAGGTGAGACACAGGATGAGCAGGAGAACGCCGCGCTGTAAGAAGGCAGAACAGGCGCGCCAAAACCTCGCTGTCATCGCCCGGCTTGACCGGGCGATCCAGTATTCCAGAGACGCCAGAGGACTACGGTGAAGCCGCGGCGTACTGGATTCCCCGCCTTCGCGGGGAATGACGGCGGTGGGTGGGGCTAAGGGCATTTGCGAAACGACGCGCGCTTACTTCGACGGCGCCGGGTTGAAGTCCACCTTCGGCGCGGTCGAGATCTCCTTCTCGTTCTCGACCGAGAAATTCGGCTTCTCCTTGTAGCCGAACGCCATCGCGGTGAGGTTCGTCGGGAACGATCGGACGGTGACGTTGTACTCCTGCACCGCCTTGATGTAGCGGTTTCGCGCCACCGTGATGCGGTTCTCGGTGCCCTCGAGCTGCGACATCAGGTCCTTGAACAGGGCATCCGATTTGAGCTGCGGATAGTTCTCGGTGACGACGAGGAGCCGCGACAGCGCGCTGGTGAGCTCGCTTTGGGCGGCCTGGAATTTCTGGAAGGCGGCGGGATCGTTCAGCACCTCCGGCGTTGCCTGGATGCTGCCGACCTTGGCGCGTGCATTGGTGACGCCGAGCAGCACGTCCTTCTCCTGCTGGGCAAAACCCTTCACCGAATTGACCAGATTGGGCACGAGATCGGCACGGCGCTGATACTGGTTCACGACCTCGGACCAATTGGCCTTGATCTGCTGATCCTCGCTCTGGATCGCGTTGTAGCCGCAATTGGTCAGGCTCAGCGAGGCCAGCGCCGCCAGCACGGTGAGGATCTTGCGCATCAAATTTCTCCCGGTGGAATCTGGTGCAAACTACCAGATTAAGCGCGTGAGAAAAGCAGCCGACTGCCGCAAGCCTCTTGCCTATCGCTCGCCCACATAGTCAACTCGGGCAAAACAAGAACGGAAACGCCAGGGGAAAGCGATGAGCTCGTTCGAGACCATCCTCGTGGAGCGGCCAGAGCCGGCGATTGCCCGGATCGTGATGAACCGGCCCGAGGCGCGCAACGCGCAAAACCTGCAAATGACCTACGACCTCAACGCCGCCTTCGATGCCGCGGTACAGGACGATGCGGTCAAGGTCATCATCCTCGCCGGCAACGGTCCGCACTTTTCGTCCGGGCATGACCTGCGTCCCGGGGCTAAGAACGCCACGGGCGTCGATTTTCCGCCGATTGGAAATTGGGGCGGTTTTGCCGAGCCCAATGCCCATGGCCGCTTCGCGCGCGAGCAGGAAATTTATCTCCAGATCACCCGGCGCTGGCGCAATCTGGCAAAACCGACCATTGCCGAGGTGCACGGCAAGTGCATCGCCGGTGGGCTGATGCTGGCCTGGGCCTGCGACCTCATCGTCGCCAGCGACGATGCGCAGTTCTGCGACCCCGTCGTCACCATGGGCGTCTGCGGCGTCGAATGGTTCGTGCATCCCTGGGAGCTCGGCCCACGCAAGGCCAAGGAGTTCCTGTTCACTGCCGACAGCTGGAGCGCGCAGGAGGCGCATCAGCTGGGTATGGTCAACCAGGTCGTGCCGCGCGCGGAGCTGTCATCAAGTGTGCTGGCGCTAGCGCGGCGGATCGCGACAAAACCGTCCTTTGCGCTGAAGCTGACCAAGGAGGCGGTGAACCGCTCGGTGGACGTGATGGGCCAGCCCGCCGCGATCGACCAGGCCTTTGCGCTGCATCAGCTCTGCCACGCCCATAATCTCCAGGAGTTCGGCATGATCGTCGATCCCTCCGGCCTGCATCCCTCCGTGCGCAAGCCGCCAGTGGCGGAGTAGCCCCATGGACCTCAATCTCAGTGACGAGCAAAAGTTGCTGCGCGAGAGCGCGGAGCGGTTCGTGGCCGAAAGCTACGATGCCGATCATCGCCGCAAGATGGCGAACGATCCGCTCGGCTTTAGCCCTTTGGTATGGAAACAGTTCGCCGAGCTCGGCTGGCTGGCGCTGCCGATCGCGGAGGAATTTGGTGGGCTCGGCGGCGGCGCGGTCGATGTCGGCATCCTGATGGAAGCTTTTGGCCGCGGGCTGGTGTCGGAGCCCTATGTCGCAACCGTGGTGCTGGGAGCCGCGCTGATCGCAAGATGCGGCACTACGGAGCAGAAGCAAGCGAGCCTGCCCAAGGTGGCGGACGGATCACTGAAGCTCGCATTGGCGCATTCCGAGCGCGCCGCGCGGTTCGATCTCGCCAAGGTCGCGACGGTCGCGGACAAAACGGCGCAGGGCTGGCGCCTTTCCGGCAGCAAGATCGCCGTCCTCGACGGCCATGCTGCGGACGAGATCATCGTCTCCGCGCATGTTCACGATCATCGGGGACCTTCGGGACGGATCGGCCTGTTCCTGGTGCCGGCGACGACGCCGAGCATTGCGATCAGCGACTATCAGCGCCTTGGCGGCGGACGCGCCTGCAACATCGAGCTGTGCGACGTGCGTCTACCCGAAGACGCTATGCTCGGCGACGGCCACGACGCGCTACCCGCCATCGAATGGGCGGTCGATCGCGCCATGGCCGCGTTAGGTGCGGAAGCTGTCGGTATCATGCAGACGCTGCTCGACACCACGCTGGAATACACCAAGATACGAAAACAGTTCGGCCGTCCGCTTTCGGCCAACCAGGTGATCCGCCACCGCCTCGCCGACATGGCGATGCAGGTCGACGAATCCCGCTCGATGGCGCTGCGCGCTGCGCTGAAAGCCGACGCCGATCCCGTTGAACGCGCGCGAGCCGCCTCGGGCGCGAAGGCGAAGATCGGCAAGTGTGCGCGCTTCGTCGGCGAGCAGTCGATCCAGCTCCACGGCGGCATGGGCGTCACCGAGGAGCTCGAGGTGGGCGCCTATTTCAAGCGCCTCGTCGCCTTCGACACGCTGTTCGGCGGCAGCGCGCACCACTATGCCCGCCACGCCGAACTGGGCCGCACCAAAGCGCCGGCCTGACACTGGGAGAGCCTCATGGACCTGTCGTTCAATGCCGAGGAGCGCGCCTTCCAGGACGAGGTGCGGGGCTTCATTGCGAAGAATCTCACCGACGAGATGAAGCGCGCGACCGCGCTGACGCCTTCGGTGTTCTCCGACCCCGACATCGGCATGGCCTGGCAGCGCGCGCTGCACAAGCAGGGTTGGGGCGCGCCAGGCTGGCCGGTCGAGCATGGCGGACCGGACTGGACTCCGGCGCAGCGCTGGATTTTCGAGACCGAATGCGCGCGCGCCGGTGTGCCCAACGTCAACGTGATGGGCGTGAAGATGGTCGGGCCTGTCATCATCGGTTTCGGCAGCCCCGAGCAGAAGAATTTCTATCTGCCGCGGATTCTCTCCGGCGAGGACTATTGGTGCCAGGGTTATTCCGAGCCGGGCTCCGGTTCCGATCTCTCGTCGCTGAAGACGCGCGCGGTGCGCGACGGCGACGATTACATCATCAACGGTACGAAAATCTGGACCACGCATGCGCATCACGCCAACCGCATGTTCGCGCTGGTGCGCACCAGCGACGGGCCGCGGCAGCAGGACGGCATCAGCTTCATCCTGATCGACATGAAGACGCCGGGCATCACCACGCGCCCGATCCTGACCATCGGCGGTGACCACGAGGTCAACCAGGTGTTCTTCGACGACGTGCGCGTGCCCGTCGCCAACCGCGTCGGCGAGGAAGGCAAGGGCTGGACCTACGGCAAATATCTGCTCGAGTTCGAGCGCGGCTCGGGCATCGCCTCGGCAAAACTGCGCGAGGGCCTGAAGGCGATCGCTGATCTCGCCGAGTCCGACCTGACGGGGCGCGCGATCGACAGCCCCGATATCGCGACGCGCATCTCGGAGGTCGAGGTCGACATCGATGCCCTGGAGATGACCGAGCTGCGCGTGCTCTCGGCGCTGCAGACCGGGCAAAATCCCGGCGCGGTGTCGTCGATCCTGAAGCTGCGCAACAGCGAAATCCGCCAAGCCGTGACGCGGCTCGGGGCCGACGTGATCGGCCACGACGCGCTCGCCGTCGACCCGATGCGCCCGCTCTACAAGCTCAACCACGAGCCGGCGATCCCGGAGGAGATGCTGACGGTGCTGCCGGAATATCTCAACGGCCGCGCCTATACGATCTTCGGCGGCACCTCCGAGATCCAGCGCGACATCATCGCGAAGATGATGCTGGGGATTTGAGGTCGAGCTGGCGCTGCGTTCTCCGCTGTCGTCCCGGCCTAGTGCGCAATTGCGCACGGGGGCCGGGACCCATACTCCGGGGAGAAGCTGTGGTGCGAAGCTGGTAACCACCAGCATTCGCCAAATTTGACTCGGTGGTTATGGGTCCCGGCCCCCCGTGCGCAATTGCGCACTAGGCCGGGACGACGAGCTGAGTTTGGGGCAGCGACGGAGAACTCCTAACCCGCCTTTGCGTCGCGGATCGCCTGCCAGATCTTCTGCGGCGTCAGCGGCGTATTCAGCTGGGTGATGCCGAGCTCGGCCAGCGCGTCCATCACACCATTGGTGACGCAGGGCGGGCCGCCGATGGCGCCGGATTCGCCGCAGCCCTTGGCGCCGAGCGGATTGGTGCGGCAGGGCGCGGAATCGTCCAGCGTCACCACGATCGGCGGCACGTCGTCGGCGCGCGGAATGCAGTAGTCCTGGTAGCTCGCGGTGAGGAGCTGGCCGTCGGGATCATAGGACACACCCTCATACAGCGCCTGGCCGATGCCTTGCGCAACGCCGCCATGGATCTGGCCCGTCACCAGCATCGGGTTCACGGCGATACCGACGTCGTCGACGGTGGTGTAGCGCACGACCTTGGAGACGCCCGTCTCGGGGTCGATCTCGACCTCGCAGATATGCGTGCCGTTGGGCCAGCTCGGACCATCCACCTCCCCCTCGGAATCGACGCTTAGCCTGGCGCCGCTTTCCTTCTCGGCGAGATCGAACAGGCTGATCCGGCGGTCGGTGCCGACCACGGTGAGCATGCCGCCCTGATACTCGATGTCCTCGACCGAGGTCTCCAGCGCGTTCGCCGCCTTCTCGCGCGCCTTCCGGATCAGATCGTTGGAGGAGACTGCCACGGCGGTGCCGCCGACGAACAGTGAGCGCGAGCCGACGCTGCCAAAGCCCATCGCCAGATCAGTGTCGCCCTGAACCACGTCGATCTTGTCCATGGGGACACCGAGCGTGTCGGAGATCATCTGGGTGTAGGTGGTCTGCAGCCCCTGCCCCATCGCCATGGTGCCGGAATGCAGCACGACGCGGCCCTGCGAGGTCGCGTGCAGGCTGACCTTCTCGGTATGCGCACGCCCGCCCGTCCATTCGATATAGGAGGTGAGACCGCGGCCGTAGAGCAGGCCCTTCTTCTTCGCCGCCTTCTTGCGCGCAGCAAAGCCGTCCCAGTCGGCGAGCTTCACGGCGCGATCGAGCATATGCGCGAAGGCGCCGGAATCGTAAACCTGGCCCGCCGCGTTCGTGTAGGGCAGCTGCGCCGGCTTGATGTAGTTGGCTTTGCGGATCGCGCGCGGATCCATGCCGATCTTGCGCGCAGCCGCGTCGAACAGGCGCTCGACGATGAAAACGGCTTCGGGTCGGCCCGCGCCGCGATAGGCGCCGACCGGCGCGGTGTGCGTCATCACCGACTGCACCTCGAAATGCACCAGCGGCAGATCGTAGACGCCGGTCTGCACGAACGGCCCGAGCACCAGCGGGATGATGTTGGCCGCCCCCGAGGAATAGGCGCCGGTGCAGCCGATCGACTTGACGCGATAGGCCAGCACCTTGCCCTTCTCGTCGAGCGCGAAGGAGGCGGTGGAGGTGAGGTCGCGGCCGTGGGTGCCGCCGACGAACTCGTCGGTGCGATCGCCGCGCCAGCGGATCTTCCGGTTCAACTTGGTCGCGGCATAGGCGACGAGGCCATCTTCGGGATAGAGGTTGGTCTTCTGGCCAAAGCCGCCACCGATGTCGCCGACCAGCACGCGCACGCTGTCCTTGGGACGCTTCAGCACGGCTTCCGCCAGCACGTCGCGGGTCGAGGCCGGCGTTTGCGACTGCACGTGCAGCAGCAGGCGGCCGGTCTTCTTGTCGATCTCGGCAATGGTCGAGCGCGGCTCCATCGCGGAAGGAACGAGGCGCTGGCTGACGAGATCGAGCTCGACGGTATGCGCGGCCTTGGCAAACGCCTCGTCCACCTTGGCCGCATCGCCGTAAGCCATCGCGCCGACGATGTTATCGGGCGCCTCCGGCCACACCACGGGCGCGCCGGGTTTTACCGCCTCGACCGGATCGACCACCGCCGGCTGCACGTCATATTCGACCACGATCGCTTCGGCCGCGCTCTGCGCCTCAGCGCGCGAGGCGGCCACCACTGCGGCGACCGCTTCGCCGGCGTAGCGCACGATTTCATGGGCCAGCAGGCGTCGCGGCGGCACCGTCATCGACTTGCCGTCGGGACGCTTGAAGATGTTGAGCGTCGGAATGCCACCGATGTCGTCCTTGACGAGGTCCGCGCCGATATAGACCGCAGTGACGCCCGGCATCTCAGCCGCGGCGCTGGTGTCGATCGAGACGATCTTCGCGTGCGCATGCGGCGAGCGCAGCACATGCAACCACAGCGCGCCGTCCTCCGGCTTGTCGTCGATGAATTGCCCCTTCCCGGTAAGCAGCCGCTGATCTTCCAAACGCTTGACGGGCTGGCCCGCTCCGAAACGCAAATTGCCGGGAAGAATGTTCATTCCGCTATGTCCTTGAAATCCGGAAAACGACCGCGGCGGTTTTAGCCGATTTTGCAGTCGATACAACCGAGCCGCAGCACATCAGCATTGCGTGCCACGCCCCTTTTGGTCGCGCAGATTGCGAGGTCAGGAACGCTCGATGTCGATGATGCCCACATTCACGTCGCGGGTATCCGAGCCGCGCTTGACAGTGAGGCGGACGGTCTTCCCGGCCCCAGCCTGCTCCAGCGCATCGGACAAGTCGGCGAGGCGCCGCACCGGCTTGCCTTCGACCGCGGTGATGATGTCTCCGACCGCTCCGGTCGATAAGTTGACACCGCGAATCCCTGCCCGTTCGGCAGGGCTGCCGGGGGCCGTCCGCACCACGATCACCCCTTCGACGCCAAGCCGCGTCGAAACATCCTCGCTGGCGGCGACGATGCCGATGCCGGGCGTTGGCACCCGGCCGTTGCGAATGAGCTCAGGGACAATCCGGTTCACGACATCGACCGGCACCGCGAACCCGATGCCGGCGTTCGAGCCGGACGGTGAGATGATCGCCGTCGTGACGCCAATCAGGCGGCCTGCGGAATCCAGCAGCGGCCCGCCTGAATTGCCTGGGTTAATCGCGGCATCAGTCTGGATCACATTGGCAATCTCCCGGCCGCCATGGGTCGGAAGCCTGCGCTTGAGGGCACTGATGATGCCGCTGGTCATCGATTGATCGAGCCCGAAGGGATTGCCGATCGCAAAGGCGGATTGCCCGACCTTCAGGTCGCTCGAACTGCCGAGCGCCACCGGCGGAGGGAGTTCGCGCACGCTCCGGATTCGCAGGACCGCAAGATCGTAATTGGGGGCCGTGCCGATAAGGTCCACCTGGGCCACCTCTCCCGACGCAAAGCGCACGGCGATCTCGCCGCCATTGGCCACGACATGATTGTTCGTCACGAGGTGACCCTCGCGGTCCCAGACGAATCCCGTGCCGGAAGCGCCGCCCTGGCCTTCCTCACCCATGAGAGGATTGGCCGCCGATCTCGCCGCCACCTGGACAACCGAAGGAGACACGCGCTCGAAGATGTCGATCGTGGCCGTTTCGGCCTCGGACAGCGGCCCGCGCTGCTCGACGGCTCGCGCGGTGGGAGTGGTCCATGGCGCATGTTGGATTTTCGCAGCAGTAATTACGAGCAGCAGAGCGGCAAGAGCTGCCGCGGCAATTCCGTATCGACGATTCATGGCGATCACCGCGGTGTGTGCTGAAAGCAGTGTTCGGAATGCACATGCATGAGATGGCGGACCTCGCTCACGCGGCAACGTCGCAAGCGGCGGGAAGTTTCCTGACCAAGGCAGATAGGGAACGGCTTTGCTTTCGGCAGGGCGTCCAAGGACATATTGCCGCGTGACAATCGGCTATGCCAACTCCCGCAACGCAGCTTCCACGATCCTCCGCTGCTCGGCCGTCAGCGCGGCCTGAGGCGGGACGGGATCGCCAACGTCGTAGCCCTGGATCGAAAGCCCCGCCTTGATGCAGGCGGCGAGATTGAAGCGGGCGAAGGCCTCGTTGATCCGCCACAGCCGGCGCTGCAGCACTATAGCCTCGTCCCAGCGGCCGGCCTTGCAGAGGTCGTAAAGCGCAACGCTCTGGCGCGGGATGATGCAGGCTGGGCCCGCCATCCAGCCGCGGCCGCCGATCAGCATCACCGCGGCCGGAATGTGGGCGGAGGCCGAGAACACGCGCAAGCCATCGCCGCAGCGGTTCATGATCGAGAGCAGACGGCCGGTGTTGGTCGAGGCGTCCTTGATGTAGCCGATGCGCGGATGCGCGGCGAGGCGCGGGATGACATCGAGGGTGAGATCGGAGCGCTGGAATTGCGGATTGGTGTAGATGACGACGGGGATGTCCACGGCATCGGCGATGGCGCGGAAATAGGATTCGACCTGCGCATCGGCGAGCGGGAAGTAGGCTTCCAAAATCGCCAGGATGCCGTCGGCACCGAGCTTCTGGTACGCTTTCGCCTGCGCCACCGCATCCACCGTCGAGGTGGAGGCGACACCCGCGACAACAGGCACGCGGCCGTTGGCCGCCTCGATCGTGGTCTGCACGATCGCCATGCGCTGTGCGGCGTTGAGATAGGCGAACTCGCCGGTCGAGCCCAGCGGCGTCAGGCCGTGCACGCCGGCGCCGATCAGATCGTCGCAGAGCGTGCTGAGAACTTCGCTGCGCACCGTGCCATCGGCGTCGACGGGCGAGACGAGATAAGGAAAGACGCCGTGGAAATCGGCCATGTCGGAGTGTACCCCGGAAGCTGGTTTACGCCAGACCGGTATTACCAACGCACGTAGCCGCGATCAAACCCTGAGAAGCCGCACCCGCGTGCCCCAGGGATCGACGGCTTCCAGGCCGCTCCCGAGCGCTGTGACCTGCGCGCCGCTCTTGCGCAGGCGCTCCTCCTGTGCGGCAAGCAGTTCCTGCTTTTCCATGACCAGCGAGAACCAGGCGAGACCCGTCGCCTGATCGTCACGTTGGCCCGCGCCCTGGCTCTGCCAGACGTTCATGCCGAGGTGATGATGATAACGGCCGGACGACAGGAACGCGGCGCCGTTGCGGCGGCGGGTCGGGTCGAGGCCGACGGTGCCGTGATAGAAGCTCTCGGCCTGCGCGAGATCGCCGACGCGCAGATGCATGTGACCGATACGCATTCCGTCCGGCGCCCTGGCATAATCGGCCACGCGCGTATTGGTCAGCGACAAGAGGTCGGGGATGTTGAGCTCGTCGGTCGCCATCTTCACGCTGCCCTCGCTCCATTGCCATTGCGATGGATCGCGGTCGGCATAGACCTCGATGCCGTTGCCTTCGGGGTCGTCGAGATAGACGGATTCGCTGACGAGGTGATCGGCAAAGCCCGACAACGGCACGCGATGCGCGGCCGCTGCTACCAGCCAGCGCGCGAGATCCTTCCGCGTCGGCATCAGGAAGGCGGTGTGGTAGAGGCCGGCGGCGTTGCGCGGCTCGATGGCGGCTTCGGGCCGGGCTTCCAGCACGAGCAGCGTGATGCCGGCCGTGCCGAGCCTGGCTGCGGTCGCCGAGCGCTCCATCACGGTGAGCCCGATCACATCGCGGTAATAGTCGGCGACCTTGTCGAGGTTCTTGACCCGGAGCGTCACCATGCCGACCCGCATCGGCGTACGGCTGGCATAGGTCGGCCCGCCGCCCTGTGCATTCCCCTCGGCGCGCGCCGCGGCTGCGGCCGCCATTGCGAGCGAGGTCGCGCCGGCAAGTTGAAGCAGGGTGCGGCGGGTGAGATCGATGGTCATCAGTCAGGGCTCGCGGAAATGGTTGAGGCCGTGCGGCGCAATGTCGGGCCGATTGCTACACGTTCCCGTGAGCGGCTCCCAATCACATGTTCGTCGGCCGGCGCTGCAGGCCCGGCCGTCCCATATGTCCTGGCCACCCGGCCAGTTTCGCAAATGCCTGTGACGTCCCAGATTGAAGACAGCTATAGGAGCCTGCCATGACCGACCCCACTCCTCTGTCTTCGCTATCGTCCGCGCTCGCGGACGTGGTGGCGCGCACCGCGCCGTCCGTCCTCTCCGTGCATTCGCATCGCTCCCGCGCGACCGGCTTTGTCTGGAAGCCTGGCCTGATCGTCACCGCCGACGAGGCGCTGGCCGACGAGGGCTCGGTCGAGATCGGCCTTCCCGACGGCAGCCGAGTGGCCGCCACGGTCGCCGGCCGCGACCATACGACAGACATCGCGCTACTGCGCACTGAGGCCGCCATTGCCCCGGTCAAGCTGACCACAACGGTCCCTGCACTAGGAACGCTGTCGATCGTCGTCGCAACCAGCCGCGATACGCCGAGTGCGGCGCTCGGGATGGTATCGGCGTCGGGCAAGAGTTGGCGCAGCCTGCGCGGCGGCGACATCGATGCGCGGATCGAGCTCGACGTCCGCCTGCGCGGTAGCCAGCAGGGTGGCCTTGCGCTCGATGCATCGGGTGACGCCTTCGGCATGGCCGTGCTCGGACCGCGGCGGGTGCTGGTGATCCCGACGGCGACGATCGAGCGCGTCGCGCCCCAGCTCGAGACGCGCGGCCGCATCGCGCGCGGCTATCTTGGTCTCGGGCTCCAGCCAGTGCAGCTCGACGACGGGATCGGCGCGATGGTGATGAATGTCGACAAGGCCGGGCCTTCGGCCGCGGCCGGCATCCGCCAGGGCGACGTGATCGTGGCGGTCAACGACCAGAAACTGTCCGGCGTGCGAGCGCTGTCGCGGACGCTGGGACCTTCGAGCGTCGGCACGGTGGTCGATATCGCGGCGCGCCGCGGTGGCGAACCGGTCAGCTTCAAGGTCACGGTCGGCGAGAGGCCGGAGGCGTGAGCGAGGACAACGCGCCGGAGGTCGTGCTCGCCCTGGAGATCGACGACCCTGCCCTCGCCGATCGCCTCGCCAAGCTGCTCGGCAACGTCGCCGGACTTCGCCTCGCCGCGCCTGGCGAAGCCGCCGCGGCGACGGTTGTCGCCCGCGATCCGCGCATCATGCCCGGCGACATCGCGCTGACCCAGCGCGAGCTCGACGTGCTGGCGCTGATGGCCGAGGGATCCTCCAACAAGATGATCGCGCGCCAGCTCGGCATCTCCGTACATACCGTTAAATTTCATGTCGGCTCGCTGCTCGACAAGCTGGATGCCACCGGCCGCACCGACGCGGTCGCGCATGCGGCTCGCCGTGGCGTGATCGAGCTCTGATGCCGTCCGATTCACGTCGCTGATGCCGCCTTGAAGCTGAGCCGGACGGTGAGGCCCGGCACATTGTCGTGCAGCGCGATCTCGGCGCCATGGAGGCGCGCGACCGCAGCGACGAGACTGAGGCCGAGGCCATTGCCCGGCGTATAGCGGCTCTGTTCGAGCCGATAAAAGCGCTTGAACACGTGATCGCGCTCCCCGGTGGGAATGCCCGGACCGTCGTCGGCGATCGCGATCACCGCGCAGCCATCGGCGCTGCGGCAGGTGACGGTCACTTGCCCGCCTTTGCGGCCGTGCTTGATCGCGTTGTCGACGAGATTGGCGATGGCATCGAACAAGAGGTCGCGGTCGCCGGTCACCGGCACCTCGCGGTCGCTGGCGAGGCTGAGCTTTGTGGCAACCTGCTCGGCCGCGGCATCGTAGAGCTCGACGACCTCACCGGCGATCTCGGCGAGGTCGAGCGCGCGGAAGGCGCCGGTGCGGGCGCGGGTTTCGATCTCCGAGATCCGCGTGATGGAGGCGAACATGCCGAGCACGGCGTCGAGATCGGCGATGGTGTCGCCGATCAGCGCCGCGTCCGCCTCGCTGTTGCGCGGGGCGTGATAGGCCTTCTCCAGCCGGCCACGCATGCGCGTCAGGGGAGTGCGCAGATCGTGGGCGACGTTGTCGCTGACCTGCTTGACTTCGCCCATCAGCGTCTCGATGCGGTCGAGCATCTGGTTGAGGTTTTCCGCGACGCGGTCCCATTCGTCGTTGCTGCCGCGCAAGGGAATGCGCTGGTCGAGGCCGGCGAGCATGATGGCGCGGCTGGTGGCGTTGATCTGCTCGATCCTCCCGACCGTGCGCCGTGTCACCAGCACCGCCGCGAGCCCGGCGAGCACCAGAAGCAGCACGGCGACCGCGGCCATCGCGAGCTCGATCATGCCGGTGAAGCCGTCATGATCGCCGACGGTGCCGAGCCTACTCTTCACATAGGCGAGCGTGCCGAAATAGACATACGCCATGATGGCCGCGACGATCAGCCCGAACGCCGCGATCGCGATCAGCGCCAGACGGAAGGTCGAGGAGCGGAGCGTCTTAGCCAGGAGCACGGAGGCAATATCCGATGCCGCGGATGGTGTGGATCAGCGGATAGTCCTGGGCATCGTCGACCTTGCGGCGGACCCGTCCGACATAGACGTCGATGATGTTGGTGGAGGGATCGAAATGCAGGTCCCAGACATGCTGGAGCAGCATCGCGCGGGAGACGACGCGGCCTTCGTTACGGACGAGATATTCGAGCAGTTGAAACTCGCGCGGCAGCAGCGGGATCTTGCGGCCGCGGCGGCTGGCACTGCGTGCGATCAGATCGATGGCGAGGTCGCCGACCCGAATCAGCGTTTCCTTGGCAATGGTCTCGCTGCGGCGGCCAAGCGCCTCCAGCCGTGCGAGCAGCTCGACGAACGAGAACGGCTTGACGAGATAATCGTCGCCGCCGGCGCGCAGGCCACGCACGCGGTCGTCCACCTCGCCGAGCGCTGAGATGATCAGGAACGGCGCGGCAATGCCGTCGTCGCGCAGCTGCCGCATCACGGTGATGCCGTCGATGTCGGGCAGCATGCGGTCGATGGTGATCACGGCATAATCGCGCGCGGCGCCATGGCTCAGGGCCTCGCGCCCGTTAGCTGCGAGATCGACCTCGTAACCGGAGGTCGTCAGTTCCTCAACGAGCTGGCCTGCGGTTTCCGGATCGTCCTCGACGACCAGGATGCGGCGGTGACTTCCGGTCATGACGAACTCCGCGCGACGATCGCCACCAGACTATCCCGTCCCGGGGCTGAGCGGAACCGCCCGGTGGCGACCGCGACAATGGTGCGGTCCGGCGATGCTAGTACCAATCGTACCCGCACACATTGACCCAGTGCCAGCCATAGGGCGTCCATCTCCTGCGCCAGCAGCCGTCGTTGTAATAGCTGGCATAGACGAACGGCGCGCCGACGAAGGCGAACCGGTGGAAGCGATGGTGCCGGAAGAAGAAGGCGTGGCGATGAATGAAAGGCCTGTTGTGGAAGCCCGCGCCGGCAAACCGCGGGGCGAAAGCCGCGCGGGTAGCGAAAGCCGCACCGGCAAAGCGCGGCGCGATCGCCGCGCGAGCGGCCATCGGCGAACCCGCGAAACGAGCACCACCAAATTGTGCGCCGCCGAAACGCGCGCCGCCCATGCCACCAACATGCATGCCGCCCCCCATGCCACCAGCACGCATACCGCCGCCCATACCGCCAGCGTGCATGCCGCCACCACTCATATGCCCACCACCAAAGCCGCCATGCCCGCCGCCACCAAATCCGCGTTGGGCGAGGACGGGCGACGCAACCGCCAGCGTCGCGGCGACTGCCGCTGCGACGAGGCCTGTGAGAAGCCTGTTCTTCATCGGAATATCCTCCTTGCAGTGCGGCGGTAGCCTCGCCGCACGAGGAGGATCAGGAGACGCGAATGCGCTGTCCCCATCAACTTACAAATGCGCCAGATTCTGACGCGGGTGTCAGGGAGGCGCCGTTCTGTCACTCCCTCTCCCCGTTCTTACGGGGAGAGGGCGGGGTGAGGGGTGCTTCGGCAAATTCGATTTGAGTTATGAGCCGGATATCCGACGAGTCGGATGGATTCCCGTCTCGGCACCATAGTGCCCTGCCCCTCACCCGGATCGCTGACGCGATCCGACCTCTCCCCGCAAAGGGCGGGGAGAGGTTAAGAGTCACACCCGCTTGCCGCCGCTCTTCTCGGCTGCACGCCGCAACGCCTCCGCAAGCGCGCCGCCGCCGGAGGATTCCTGCTTGCGCGGCGCCGACGAGGTCATGCGCGCGCTGTTGCGCGAATTGTTGTCGCGCTGCATGCCGGGCGCGTCCTTCTTGGCGCCGACCTCGTCATCCAGCCGCAGCGTCAGCGAGATGCGCTTGCGAGCGACCTCGAAGTCCAGCACCTTCACCTTGACGATGTCGCCGGGCTTCACCACCTCGCGCGGATCCTTGATGTAATTCTTCGACATTGCCGAGATGTGCACGAGGCCGTCCTGGTGCACGCCGATGTCGACGAAGGCGCCGAAGGCGGCGACGTTGGTCACGGTGCCCTCGAGGATCATGCCCTTCTTGAGATCCTTGATCTCCTCGACGCCTTCCTTGAACACTGCGGCCTTGAACGCCGGGCGCGGGTCGCGACCGGGCTTTTCGAGCTCGCGCAGGATGTCGGTGACGGTCGGCAGACCGAAGGTCTCGTCGACGAAATCCTTCGGCTTGAGGGTACGCACGATCTCGCTGCTGCCGATCAGCGCCTTGATGTCGCTCTTGGTCGCCGCGAGAATCCGGCGCACCACCGGATAGGCTTCCGGATGCACGCCGGAGGCGTCGAGCGGATCCTCGCCGCCGAGGATGCGCAGGAAGCCCGCGCACTGCTCGAATGCCTTCGGCCCGAGTCTCGGCACGTCCTTGAGCGCCTTGCGCGACTTGAACGGGCCGTTGGCGTCACGGTGCGCCACAATGCTTTGCGCAAGGCCTGCGCCGACGCCCGACACGCGCGCCAGCAGCGGCGCGGAGGCGGTGTTGACGTCGACCCCGACGGCATTCACGCAGTCTTCGACCACGGCATCGAGCGATTTTGCGAGCTTGGCCTGGCCGAGGTCGTGCTGATACTGGCCGACGCCGATCGCCTTGGGCTCGATCTTGACCAGCTCGGCGAGCGGATCCTGGAGCCGCCGCGCGATCGAGACCGCGCCGCGCAGGGTGACGTCGAGGCCCGGCAATTCCTCCGAGGCGAAAGCCGAGGCCGAATAGACCGACGCGCCGGCTTCCGACACCACGATCTTGGTCATCTTCAGTTCGGGAAGACCCTTGACGAGGTCGGCCGCGAGCTTGTCGGTCTCGCGCGAGGCGGTGCCGTTGCCGATCGCGATCAGCTCGACGCGGTGCTTGAGCGCAAGCCTGCCGAGGGTCGCCAGCGACTCGTTCCATTGCCGCTGCGGCTCGTGCGGATAGATCGCGGTGGTGTCGACCACCTTGCCGGTGGCATCGATCACGGCGACCTTGACACCGGTGCGGTAGCCGGGATCGAGCCCCATGGTGACGCGGGTGCCGGCTGGCGCCGCCAGCAAGAGATCGCGCAGATTGGAGGCGAACACACGCACGGCCTCGGTCTCGGCCGAGTTCCACAGCCGCATGCGCAGGTCGATGTTGAGATGGACCTGGATTTTTGTACGCCAGGCCCAGCGCACGGTGTCGATCAGCCAGCGGTCGCCGGCGCGCTTGAGATCGGCAATGCCGAACCGCTTCATGATCTTCAACTCATAGGCGCTCGGCACGCCGGGCGGCGGCGCCTCGGCCTCGGCCTGAATTTGCAGATCGAGGATCTCTTCCTTCTCGCCGCGGAACATCGCGAGGATGCGATGCGAGGGCAGCTTCGTCAGCGGCTCGGAGAAATCGAAATAATCGCCGAACTTCTCGCCCTCGGTCTTCTTGCCGTCGCGCACCTTGGAGGCCATGCGCGCATTGGTCCACATCTCCTCGCGCAGCGCGCCGATTAGGTCGGCGTCCTCGTCGAAGCGCTCGACCAGGATGGCGCGGGCGCCATCGAGTGCGGCAGCGGCATCGGCAACGCCCTTCTCGGCGTTGATGAAGGCTTCGGCCACGACCTTGGGATCGTTGCCAGGCTCCGCCATCAGCTGAGTGGCGAGCGGCTCGAGTCCGGCTTCCTTGGCGATCTCGGCCTTGGTGCGGCGCTTCGGCTTGAACGGCAGATAGATGTCTTCGAGGCGTGCCTTGCTGTCGGCGGCGAGAATGCTGGCTTCGAGAGCCGCGTCGAGCTTGCCCTGTTCGCGGACCGATTCGAGGATGGCCTTGCGGCGGTCTTCGAGCTCACGCAGGTAAACCAGGCGCTCCTCCAGGGTGCGCAATTGCGCGTCGTCGAGCGCACCGGTCGCTTCCTTGCGGTAGCGGGCGATGAAGGGAACCGTGGCGCCGCCGTCGAGCAGCGTCACCGCCGCCTCGACCTGCTCGGCGCGAACCCCAAGCTCCTGCGCAATTTTCTGGTTGATATTTGCCACGCGAAATTCCCTCTATCCAAGCACGCGACGCAGGGGCGAACCACCGGCCACGGGACGCCGCTTATGGACCAGCCGGGGTTGATTCATCAAGGTGCGGCGGATGGCCGTCGACAGAGGATTTTTTGTTGAACCGATGCGATCTCGCCACAATCGTGGGGAGGACGACGTGTTCGTGCTGTGCTCTCGTGTCCCGGACGCGCTGCAGCGCATCGTCGAAGACGCGGCGCTGCGTCCGGGGCACGAGAGCGGAGTGCGGCGCCCGCTCTCTCCACGCCGTCATTGCGAGGAGCTCGCGACAAAATTGCAGAGCAATTTTGCGCTGATGCGACGAAGCAATCCAGAATCCCACCGCGGGGAGACTCTGGATTGCTTCGCGGAGCCTGTCATCGGGCCGCGCTTCGCGCGGACCCGGTGGCTCGCAATGACGGAGCGAGGGACATGCTCCATTGAGCCCGCGGGCTACGGTGTCCGGCGGCGGGCCGGTTGCAGCGATCGCGCGACTGTCGGATTGATACAGCCGGCAGCTCCGCGTCCCCGACCTCTCCGCCCCACGCAACCCTGCCCCTCGCGCCAGCTCGGTTGATTCACGCGGTTCCTTGCGAAAGGAAGGTGACGCCGCATCAAGGGGATTTTGAGTACATGACTTTGCCGATGAGCTGGAGTGAATGGGCGCAGCACGACGGCGTGGCGCTGGCCGCCCGCGTCCGCAACGGCGAGCTGACGGCGAAGGAACTGGCGCGGCAGGCCGCGGCGGGCGTCGCCAAGGTCAATCCGGCGCTGTCGGGCGTGGTCGAGCTGTTCGATGATGTGATCGCCGATCCCGCCAAGGACGGGGCCAACCTCTCCGGCCCGTTCGCAGGCCTGCCCTTCCTGATGAAGGATCTGGGACCGACCATGAAGGGCCGGCTCCAGGAGATGGGCTCTCTCCTGATGCGCGGCAATCGGGCGGCCTCCGACACGTTCCTGACCGGCAAATTCCGCCATGCTGGCCTCAACCTGATCGGACGCACCACGACGCCGGAATTCGGCGTGTGCAGCTCGGCCGACAATCCCGCCGTCTATGTCACGCGCAATCCCTGGAATACCGACTACACCACCTGCGGCTCGTCGGCCGGCAGCGCCGCGATGGTCGCGGCCGGCGTGGTGCCGATCGCGCATGCAACCGACGGCGGCGGCTCGATCCGCATTCCCGCCGGCGTCAACGGCAATATCGGGCTGAAGGTCTCGCGCGGGGTGTTCTCGCTTGCCCCGCACATGTCCGATCTCACCGGCCTTGTCTCGATCCAGGGCTGCCAGTCGCGCTCGGTGCGCGACACCGCTGCCTTCGTCGATCACGCAAGGGGACCGGCGCCCGGCGAGTTCATGCCGTTCTGGACCACGGCGCAGCCCTATTGCGAGATGATCAAGCGCGATCCCGGCAAGCTCCGGATCGCGCTGTCGCACACCTGGGGCGACTACACTGCGACGCCGCACATCGCAGCTGAGCTGGAGAAGACCGGCCGCTTCCTCGAAGGCCTCGGCCATCACGTCGACTACGCCCTGCCCGAACTCGACTTCCGCGCCGCGTTCGCGGCGCAGACCACCTGCTACATCTCCAACTTTGCGGTAGTGATCTCCAACATGCTCGCCGCGCGCGGTCTGGAAAAGCCGCCGGAAGATCTCATCGAGCCCATGAACATCCGCATCTGGGAAGCCGGCCGGCATACCAGCTTCGCCGAGCGGGCGAAGATGCAAGGCGTATTCAACACGACCTCCCGCGGCTTCGGCGCCTTCTTCGAGCAGTGGGACGTGATCCTGACGCCGGTCACCGCGCTGCCGACGCCGAAGGTCGGCACCAAGGAATATCTCACGATCTCCGATAATCCCGATGTGCTCGACTGGTTCGGCAATCTCTGGCGCAATTTCGCCTTCACGCCGCTCGCCAATCTCTGCGGCATGCCGGCGATCTCGCTGCCGATGGCGACCCACGAGCACGGCCTGCCGCTCGGCATCCAGGCGATCGCGAAGCAGGCCAATGACGGCCTCTTGCTGCAACTCGCCGCCCAGATCGAGCGCGCGCTCGACGGCAAGTGGAACGGCGGAAAGAAGCCGAAGGTGCATGTGGGCTGAGAAGCTGCGATTGCGCTGACAGGCGATCGCGCTTCGGCCTCAATTCTTCACCGCGGGGATCTCTTCCGTCGGTGGCTGCTGCTGGCCCTGCTTGTACATCGCCAGCGCCTTGTCGAGCGCTTCGCGCAGCGCCAGCGCGGCGGCCACGCTGCAACGCAGGTGCGCGGTCTGGACCACGTCGACCCTGACGGCGGCGCCGACCGGCATCAGGAGGTTCGCGGCGAGCTCGATCTGGATCGCACCGTTGTGGTGACCGAAGCAGGAGGCGCCGTCGAAATAGATGATCGGCGCCCGCTCCGAGCTGGAGGTCGAAATGGTGACGGGCCCCTGGGCGGTCGAGGGCGTTTCGGGGTCGGTCATGGGCGCTCCTTACGGCTAGTCGAACGAACGAAGCACCCACCATCGTCGCTTCGGCCCGCCCTGTCGAGACCAAACCGCCCGAGGCAGACCGGCGGCGCTTATTCGGGGTTTTGCGGCGCCCGGCGCTAGTCTAGAACGTCATCATGTCCACTCTACCTACCACACTCCCTTTCGAGGAACTCGCCGAGGCGATCCAGGGCCGCCGCTCCGACTACGGCCATATCAGCGGGCTCCAGCTCGACCGCTTCGCACCCGGCGAGGCCTGGTCCAGCCTGCCCTACCGTCCCGTTTTCGTCGGCGACACAGAGACCGGCGTTCTGCATGGCGGCGTCGTCACCGCGATGCTGGACGAGAGCTGCGGCATGGCGGTGCAGCTTGCACTCGACGGCACGCGCGCGATCGCGACACTCGACCTGCGCATCGACTATCAGAAGCCGGCGACGCCGGGCCTCGACATCAAGGCGCATTCGGTCTGCTATCGCACCACGCGCTCGATCGCCTTCGTTCGCTCTACCGCTTATCAGGAATCCGAGGACGATCCGGTCGCGACCGCGACGGCCTGTTTCATGATCGGCGCCAACCGCACCAACATGCTCGCGGACCGCAGGATGGATGCGCGCAGCATCCCGACGCTGGAGGCGCCGGAGGATCCGGATGGCCCGTTCGCGAACAGCCCGTTCGCGCGCTGCCTCGGCATTCGCGTCAACGACGACGGCACGCTGACGATGCCGTTCTCGCCGAAGATCATCGGCAATCCGATCCTGCCCGCGATCCATGGCGGCATGACCGGTGCTTTCCTGGAGACCACCGCGATCATCGGCGTAGCGCGCGAGCTCGGCACTGCGGCGCCGCCCAAACCGATCGGCCTCACCGTCAACTATCTGCGCTCCGGCCGTGCGCTCGACACGTTTGCCAATGTCTCGATCGTGAAGCAGGGCCGCCGCATCGTTGCCTTCGAGGCGCGGGCCTGGCAGGACGATGCGAACAAGCCGATCGCCACGGCCTTCGGTCATTTCATGTTGCGGCCGACGCCTGGAAGTGACGAGGAATAGGCGTATTTTACTTGACGGGCGGGGCGCAGGACACAACGATAGCGCGTCCCCGCGAGAGGTATTGGATTGCGGCATCCGCTCGACATCGTCGCCATGTTCGCCGCACTCTGGCTGCTGGCCTCGATGGTGCTCGACGCGCTGACGCCGAAGGAACTGACGGCGGTGATGATCGCCATTGCGATCGGGCCCGCCATCGTCGTCACCGCCGTGTTCTACTACCTGCGCTGCCCGCGCACGGATTTTGCGGTGATGTTCGCGGCGCTCTGGCTGATCTCGGACATCGCGATCGCCTTCATCTCGCCGAAGGAGTTGCCGCATTTCTTGATCATGCTCGGCTTCGTGCCGGCGCTGCTGATCGGCGTCGTGCTGCACTGGCAGCGCTTCCAGCGCCGCCACGAGCGGATGCCCGCGCCCTCGATGAAGCGGGGCTAGCGCGATTCCCACCTCTCCCCGACGGGGAGAGGTCGGATTGCGCCTGGCGATGCGGAGCATCGTCCAGTGCAATCCGGGTGAGGGGCCGCAGCAAACGATGAGACTGTAGCCCCTCACTCGGATCGCATCTTTCGATGCGATCCGACCTCTCCCTTCGGGAGAGGTGAACCGCGTTCGTGGCTCGCATTTGCTTGCCCAACTTCGCCGCACTTCAGCGCGGCAACAGATTCGTCTTCGCGAGGTCGAGCACCTCGTCGCCGCGGCCGTTCATCACGGCGCGCAGCACCCACAAACTAAAGCCCTTGATTTGCTCCGGCGTGATGGTCGGCGGCATCGACAGCTCCTGCTTGGCGGTGACGACGTCGAGCAGCGCCGGCCCGTTATGGGCCAACACCTCCTTCATCGCGCCCGGGAGTTCGCCCGGATCCTCGACGCGCTTCGCAAAGACGCCCATCGCACGCGCCATCGCGGCGAAATCAGGGTTCTCCAGATCGACATTGGTGTCGACGAAGCCCGCGGCCTTCATCTCCAGCGCGACGAAGCCGAGCACGCCGTTGTTGAACACGATCACCTTCACCGGCAGCTTCATCTGCGTCAGCGTGATCAGGTCGCCCATCAGCATGGTGAAGCCGCCGTCGCCCGACAGCGAGATCACCTGGCGGCCGGGCTGTGCAGCCTGCGCGCCGATCGCCTGCGGCATGGCGTTGGCCATCGAGCCGTGCACGAAGGAGCCGATCAGCCGGCGGCGGCCGTTCATGTCGAGATAGCGCGCGGCCCACACCGTGGGCGTGCCGACATCGGCGGTGAACACGGCGTCGTCGGACGCATGGTCGCTGATGACTTTTGCAAGATACTGCGGATGGATCGGCTTGCTGCCGGGTGTGCCCTTCGCAAGCGAGTCCAGCCCTTCGCGGGCCTTCTTGTAGTGCGCGATGGCATCGTCGAGATGCTTGCGCTGCGTTTTGGTCTTCAATAGCGGCAGCAGCGCCTCGATGGTGAGCTTGACGTCGCCGACGAGGCCAAGATCGATCTTGCAGCGCCGTCCCAGATTGTCCGGCCTGATGTCGATCTGCGCGATCTGGCAGTCGGTCGGAAAGAACTGCTTGTAGGGGAAATCTGTGCCGAGCATCACCAGCGCGTCGCAGGCGTGCATCGCCGCATAGCCCGAGGAGAAGCCGATGAAGCCGGTCATGCCGACGTCGTAGGGGTTGTCGTGTTCGACATGCTCCTTGCCGCCGAGCGCATGCACGATCGGGCTCTTCAGGGTCTCCGCAAGCTGCATCAGCGGCGCGTGCGCGCCGGCGCAGCCGCGGCCGCAGAACAGCGCGATGCGCTCGGCGCCGTTCAGGAGATCCGCGAGCGCCTTCAACTCATCGGCCTGCGGCATGACCTTCGGCGCTGCCAGCGCGAGCCCGCGCGTCGTCGACAGCGCGCGCTTCGGCGGGCTGCGGAAAGCGACATCGCCGGGCATGGCGACGACGGCGACACCGCGCAGGCCCACCGCGGCACGGATTGCATTCTCCAGCACGTAAGGAAGCTGGCTCGGGTCGGAGACCAGCTCGCAATAATGGCTGCACTCGCGGAACAGGTTTTGCGGATGCGTTTCCTGGAAATAGCCGCCGCCGATCTCGGCTGAGGGGATCTGCGCCGCGATTGCGAGCACAGGAACGCGGCTGCGATGCGCGTCGAACAGGCCGTTGATCAGATGCAGATTGCCCGGGCCGCAGGAGCCGGCACACACCGCAAGGCTGCCCGTCATCTCGGCTTCGCCGGCGGCGGCGAACGCCGCAACCTCTTCGTGCCGGACATGGATCCACTCGATGGTGCCGCGACGGCGCAGCGCCTCGGTAAATGCGTTCAGGCTGTCGCCGACGATGCCGTAGATGCGCTTGACGCCGGCCTGTTCGAGCGTTGCCACGAACAGATCGGCCACATTGTTGATCGCCATGTCGGTCTCCTGCTTCAGCCAATCACATGCACACGATGTGCAGGCATCGATTGCGATGCCGTGAGGCACAATAAGCTATGACACGATCACCGCGTATCTGTTCCGGCTCACTCTTTCACAATCGCCCGATCGTAGGCTGTGATCGTCGCCTTCGCGCGCGCGGCGACATCGGCGGCCGACATGCCGGGCTTGTAAAGGCTGGAGCCGAGCCCGAACGCCGTCACGCCGCCCTTGATGTACTCGGCAAAATTCTGATCGGAGACACCACCAACGGCGGCGATCATCACGCCGGCCGGCAGCACGGCACGGATCGCCGCAATGCCGGACGCGCCGAGCACGCTCGCCGGAAAGAACTTCAGGCTTGAGGCGCCGGAGCGCGCCGCCAGCAATGCCTCGGTCGGCGAGAACACGCCCGGCATCGTCACCATGCCGTGCTGGTGCGCGCGCGCCAGCACCGCGGTATCGACATTCGGCGAGACCATCAGCTTGCCGCCGACGTCGTTGAGACGATCGACATCCTGAGCCGTCAGCACCGTGCCGGCGCCGATCAGCACGCCGGCCGGCGCGAGCTTCACGGCGGTGCCGATCGAGCGGAACGGATCGGGCGAGTTCAGCGGGATCTCGATCGCGGTCATGCCGGCCTCGATCAGCACGCCGACGATCGCCTCGGCTTCCTCGGGCTTGACGCCGCGCAGGATCGCGACCAGCGGACGCTTCATCGGCGGAAAGGGAACGCTCATCTCAAGAGTCCTTCTTATATTTCGTCCAGATCGCCGCAGCCGCCATCGACAGGCCGCGGCGGACGGCTTCATCGGCATCGATCGGCTGCACGGTGACCGACAGTGCGTCGAAAGCCAGCCGGTATAGCGTTGCAAGGCGACCCGATGCGAGCAACATGACGCCTGCTTTCGGCAGTGGACCGGAGAGCCCTGCTGCCAGCTCGACGCCGATCAACGTGCCCGACAGCGCTTCACGCGCTGCGGCCGGCGTGCCGCCGAACAAGAGCTGCCGCGACCGCGCGGTGAACAGAAGATTGGCGGCGAAAGCCGGCGCCTTGAACGCTGCAATCACCGCCGCTTTGAAGCTTGCGACATCCTCGGCATCATCGGCGCCGGCGACCGCGAGCGACAGGATGGTCTCGCGCGAGACGACGCTGAAGAGCTCGCCGGTCATGAACGTCGAAAAGTGCTCGACAATGCCATCCTTCACGCGGACCCATTTCGAATGGGTGCCGGGCATGCAGACCAGCGCCTCGCCGGCGGCATCGAGGCCGAGCGCACCGAGCAATTGCGTCTCCTCGCCGCGCATGACGTCCGGCGCGTTTGCATCGCGCTGCGCGATGCCCGGCAGGATGCGGATATCGCGCGCCTCGCCCGGCACAAGCGCGGCCTGCTTCAGGATGGCGGCAAGTGGCGCCGGCGTGTCGACATAGCCGGCCTCGACCCAACCCGTTTTGGCGCCGGCCATGCCGCACACGAGAACAGGCAGATGATCCGGAGCTTCGACCGCCGCAAGATGCGAATGCAGCACGGCGGGAAAACCGGTCTTGGCCGCAGCCAGCATGCCCTCGCCGCTGCGGCGTTCCGCCAGCACCTGGCCGGCACGATCGATCAGCCAGAGCCGGAAGCTGCTGGTGCCCCAGTCCACCGCGACATAGGCGGGTTCGGTCATCTCAATTCTCGTCCTCGTCTCACGGCCAAGACGCCGTCTCGCGACAATGAGACAGCGCCTTGCAAATCCGTCCCGGGATATCGGCTATTGCCGCCGTAAACCAGCCTTTTCTCGCGGGTCCGCGGCGTCGCCCGCGCTGGCACACCGCTTGCTGAAGCGTCCCCACTCACGTCCGCGAACCGCGCACCAAGACGCGTCAACATCAGATGAGGAAACCATGGAGATCGGTTATTTCACGATGCCTTCGCATCCGCCGGAGTGCGGCCTGAAGGAAGGGAACGACTGGGACTTGCAGGTCATGCGCTGGCTCGACGAGCTCGGCTATCAGGAAGCCTGGGTCGGCGAGCACCACACCGCGCCCTGGGAACCCAACCCGACGCCGGATCTCCTGATCGCGCAGGCGCTGATGCAGACCAAGAAGCTTCGCATCGGACCGGGCGGCTTCCTCTTGCCCTATCACCACCCGGCCGAGCTCGCCAACCGCGTCGCGATGCTGGACCATCTCTCCGAGGGCCGGCTCAATTTCGGCGTCGCGGCAAGCGGGCTGCCGAGCGACTGGGCGATGTTCAACGTCGACGGCATGAGCGGGCAGAACCGCGACATGACGCGCGAAGCGCTGGAGATCATCCTGAAGCTGTGGACTGAACCTGCGCCCTTCACCCATAAGGGCAAGTTCTGGACGGTGACCAAGCCGGACACGATGTTCGACTTCCTCAAGCCCCACATCAAGCCGCTCCAGGCGCCGCATCCGCCGATCGGCGTCGCCGGGCTCTCCAAGAATTCAGACACGTTGAAGCTCGCCGGCGAGCGCGGCTTCATTCCGATGAGCCTCAATCTCAACCCGGCCTATGTCTCGAGCCATTGGGATTCGGTCGAGATCGGCGCCGCCAAGACTGGACGCAAACCGAACCGGCAGGACTGGCGGCTGGTGCGCGAGGTGTTCGTCGCCGACACCGATGAGGAGGCCTGGAAGCTCTCGACCGGCGACATGATGGGCCGGATGATGCACGAGTACTTCCTGCCGCTGCTCGGCCATTTCGGCTTCAAGGACTATCTGAAGCACGCGCCCGACGTGCCCGACAGCGACGTCACGGTCGAATATTGCGCCAAGCGGAACTGGATCGTCGGCTCGCCCGCGACTGTCGCCGAGAAGATCGAGAAGATCTACGACGAGGTCGGCGGCTTCGGCGTGCTGCTGGTGTTCGGCTTCGACTACAAGCACAAGGCGGAAGCCTGGCACCACTCGCTGTCGCTGCTGAAGAACGAGGTGATGCCGCGCCTGGCGCATCTCGGCTCCGCGAAGAAGGCAGCTTGACCCGCAGCGGGTGCGGCGCGATCGTGCCGCACCTGCATCATTTCGGAGATTTCCGCGTGACGGTCGACGCCAAGGATTTCAAGCAGGCGATGCGCCATTGCGCCGGCGCGGTCGCGCTGGTGACGGTTGGCGCCGAGCACGGCAAGCGCACCGGACTGACCGTGACCTCGGCCTGCTCGCTCTCCGACAATCCGCCCTCGCTGATCGTCTGCGTCAACCGCAACGCCAGCGCGCATGGGCGCATCCGCGAGGAAGGCGCCTTTGCGATCAACTTCCTGCACGAGGATCACGCCCTGCTGGCGCTGACTTTCAGCGGCCAGAAAGGCGTCAACGGCGACGACCGCTTCGCATTCGGACAATGGACGCGCGGCGAGACCGGCGCGCCGGTGCTGACGGACGCGGTCGCGGCATTCGATTGCGTGCTGGCGCAGGAGTTCGAGACCAAGACGCATTCGATCTTCGTCGGCGAAGTACGCGGCGTGTCGCATGCGGCGACGGCCACGCCGCTGGTGTACTTGCGCAGCAGTTTTCATACACCCCACGAAATCCGCGAGACAGTTACAGTCGGCGACCTCGATTCGCGGCATCTGAGCTGGACGGATTTTTCGTAAGGGCGCTGCCCTCTTCCCTTCTCCCCTTGTGGGAGAAGGTGGCGTAGGCGGCCCTCGGCCGCCGTTCTTGAGAACGCCGATGCTTCGCATCGGCTATGGCGCCGGATGAGGGGTATCTATCCGCGAACACAGATATCGTAGGGTGGGCAAAGCGAAGCGTGCCCACCGCTTCTGTTGCAGAGCTGGATCGATCGTGGGCACGGCGCAAGTGCGCCTTTGCCCATCCTACGATTCCGGACTCGCGGATAGAGACCCCTCACCCGTCTCGCCGCTATCGCGGCGGGCCACCCTCTCCCACAAGGGGAGAGGGGAAGAACGCTCGACGCACGCGATTGAAAGCTACTGCGCCGTGTCGATCTTCATCGCCTTGATCTTGCGATACAGCGTGGCGCGGCTGAGTTTCAATGCGCGTGCTGCTTCCGAGACGCGGCCGCCGTGCTTGCGCAACGCGTCGACGATCGTGGCGCGCTCGGCCGCTTCGAGATTCGGCTCCGTCCTTCCGAACGGCGGCAAATCGAGATCGGCATCGGTGATGACACCGTCTTCCGCGGTGCAGCCGGCGAGCCGCAGCACATGGCGGAGCTGGCGCATGTTGCCGGGGAACGGATAGGCCACGAGATGTGACCAGGCTTCCTCCGCGAGGCGGCAGTTCGGCGCCTCCTCGCGCGCGATCTGGCGGATGACATCGTCGCGGTCGGCGCGCTCGCGCAAGGCCGGTAATCGCACCTCCATGCCGCGGAGGCGGAAATAGAGATCGGCGCGAAAGCCTCCCTCCTCGGCCATGCGGCCGAGATCGCGATGCGTGGCGCTGATCAGGCGGATGTCGACGGCGACAGGCTTGAGCGCGCCGAGCGGCCAGACCTCACGGTTTTCCAGCACGCGCAACAGGCGGGTCTGGAGCGCGACCGGCATGTCGCCGATTTCGTCCAGGAACAGCGTGCCGCCATCGGCCTGCACGATCAGGCCCTTCGAGCCCTCGCGCCGCGCGCCGGTGAAGGCCCCGGCCTCGTACCCGAACAGCTCGGCGTCGATCAGGCTTTCCGGCATCGCCGCGCAGTTCAGCGCGACATAATTGTTGCGCGCGCGGCTGCTCGCGGCGTGAATGGCGCGCGCGAACACGTCCTTGCCGACGCCGGTCTCGCCATGCAGCAGCACCGGCAGATTGTGGTCGCCGATGCGCCTCAGCCGTTTCACGCTTCTGATCAGTCCGGGGTCGCCACCGGCAAGCCGGTGCAACATGACGAAGCGATCGACCGGGCCATCGCCGCGCGGTGCAAGCGGGCGCGTCGACGACCTTGCGCGCAGCGGCGGCGCGATACGGCCCCGGCCCACGGCACGGCCGTCGGCACGACGCAGCTCGACAACATCCTCCGCGCCACGCACGCCCTCACGGTCGACCTCGATGTAGCGCGACAGATCGATGCCGGATGCGATCGTGCCATCGGTGAGGCCGAGCAGGGCGCGCGCCGAACGGCAGGCGCCGACGACGCGCCGGTCCTCGTCATAGGCGAGCAGGCCGTTGCCGCCGTCACCTCCCGGCACGTGCGCGATCCAAGCGTCACGGAAGTGATCGCGGAAGATCGCGCCTTCGATGCGGCGCGTCGCCTCCATCGTGACTGCGAGTGCAAGCTGATGCGCGGTGCGGCTGAGATCGCCGCGGCACGAGGTGATGTTCACCGCACCCGCGATGCGGCCGGTGGAATCGAACAGCGGCGCCACCGCACAGGAGAAGATACCCCATTGCTCGCGAAAATGTTCGTCGCGATGCACCAGGATCGGTTTCTCTTCCGCGAGCGCGGTGCCGAGCCCGTTGGTCCCCTCGAAGCTTTCCGAGAAATTCGAGCCGGTATAGACCCCCCAGTGCAGGAAGATGTCGGCATCGGCGGCGCCGGGCAGCCAGCTGAGCAGAGCTGTTGCGCTGGGGTCCGCCAGATTGACGCAATAGCCGGCCTCTCGCAGGACCCGCGCGAGGTTTTCGAGCTCCGGCGTCGCGAGCCTGATCAGCTGCTCCATCGGTTCGGCGGCATGCCGGATTTCGGCTTCGGTCAACGTCTGGGGCGGCCCGCGGCGGGCCGGATCGAGCTTGTGATTGACCAAGCAGCGCCGCCAGGAATTGGCAATCCGCGAAGAGGCATCGACGTCGGCCACGCGATTGGCGACGGACAAGACCCGGGCGACATGGTTCGAGGCCGAAAGGCTGGCCATCGCGGACGTCTCCACCCTGTACTATTGTGCAAAGTCTGGCACCGGAGGCGGGGAAGTCAATCGGGAACCGGGAACGCACGCGGCGCAGTCAAAATTGCTGCACCGCCCTCACCACGTATCGATGCACGGTCGCTTCTTGCCCGTCCGCGGCGGCGGCTTCGGCACCGAGCGCAAGCCCGCCATGATCCAGCGCCGCGTCTCGGCGGGGTCGATGACGTTGTCGATCTCGAACACCGAGGCGATCGAGACCGCCTTGCCGTTGGCGTAGAGCTCGGCGACCTTGTTGCGGTAGTAGGTCTCGCGCTCCTCGGGATCGGCGATCGCCTCCATCTCCTTGCGGAAGCCGAGGCGGACATAACCCTCCAGCCCCATGCCGCCGAACTCGCCGGTCGGCCAGGCCGCGGTGAAGAACGAGGCGTGGAAGCCGCCGCCGATCATCGACTGCGCACCGAGGCCATACCCCTTGCGCAGCACGATGCCGAACAGCGGCACGGTGAGGCTGGCGCCGGTCACGAACATGCGCGAGACGTGACGGACGATCGCGGTCTTCTCCGCTTCCGGCCCGACCATGAACCCAGGCGTGTCGCAAAGCGAGACGACGGGTAAGTCGAAGGCGTCGCAGAGCTGGAGGAAGCGCGCGGCCTTGTCGCCGGCATCGGCATCGATCGCACCACCGAGATGGCGCGGATTGTTGGCGATCAGGCCGAACGGCTTGCCTTCGATGCGGATCAGCACGGTGATCATGCCGACGCCATAGTCGCGGCGCAGCTCCAGCACGGAGTCCTTGTCGGCGACGAGGTCGATCACGCTGCGGATGTCGTAGACGCGAAGACGGTTCTCGGGAATCGCGCGGCGGAGCAGGCGCTGGTCGGCGGCCTGCCACTCCGTCACCGCGCCCTGGAAATAAGACAGGTATTTCTGGGCGACGGCCGTCGCCTCCTCCTCGTCCTCGACGAGGATGTCGATGACGCCGTTCGGGGACTGGAACGAGACCGGGCCGACCTCGGCGGGATGATAGACGCCGAGCCCGCCGCCCTCGATCATGGCGGGGCCGCCCATGCCGATCGAGGCGTTCTTGGTGGCGATGATGACATCGCAGCAGCCGAGCATCGCGGCATTGCCGGCGAAGCAATAGCCGGAGACGACACCGACCACGGGCACGAGGCCGGACAGCCTTGCGAACTGCACGAAGGACGGGCCGTCAAGTCCGGTCATGCCGAGCCGGTCGGTGTCGCCGGGCCGGCCCCCGCCGCCCTCGGCGTAAAACACCAAGGGCACACGCCAGTCTTCCGCCAGCGTCAGCATGCGGTCGATCTTCTTGTGGTTCATGTGGCCCTGCGTGCCCGCGAGCACGGTGTAGTCATAGGCCACAACGATGCAGCGCGCGCTCTCGGGATCGAACTTTTCGGCGTTGACGGTCGCAACGCCCATGACGAGGCCGTCGGCCGGCGTGTTCTTGATGAGGTCGTCGAGCTTGCGCCGGCGGCGCTGCGCCGCGATGGCGAGGCTGCCGTACTCCATGAACGAGCCGTCATCGACGAGCTGGGCGACGTTCTCGCGCGCGGTGCGCTGGTTGGTGTTGCGGCGGCGCTCGACCGAGGCCGGCCGGTTCGCATCGAGCGTGTTGGCCTGGCGCGCGATCAGTTCGGCAAGATCGGGACGGATGTGATCGAGATCGATGTCGGCTTCCGCCGCCGTGCTATCGGCCGCGACGTCGAGCGGCTCCAGATACAGGATCGGCTCACCATGCATCAGCGTGACGCCGTCGCCGGCAACGAGCTTCATGACGCGGCCGCCCTGTTCGGCCATGACCAGATGCTCCATCTTCATGGACTCGATCACGGCGAGCTGCTGGCCGGGGCGGACGATCTCGCCTTCCTTCACCTGGATAGTGACGATGGTTCCCTGCAAGGGCGCCGCGACCATCACCGCACCTTCAGGCACGACTTGCGCGACATGCGCCTCGGTGCCGTGAGCGCTGCTTCGCTCGGTTGCAGCAAAGTAGAGCGGCTTGGCGGCGCCATCGGCCGCTTCCACGAGCTTTGCGATGTTGCGATCGATGAAATCGGTCGCGATGTGGTTGGTCCTGAAATCGGGATGCACCAGCACGGCCTGAAGGAAGGCGATGTTGGTGACGACGCCGTCGATCCGGAACTCGCGCAGGACGCGCGAGGCTTTTGCGACCACGTCGTGCCAGGCCGCGCTCGGCGTGTGCACAATGACCTTGGCCAGCAGCGAGTCGAACGCCGCGCTGGTCTTATAGCCGGCATAGCCAAAGCTATCGACGCGGACGCCGGGCCCCGATGGCGGTTCGAACACGGCGAGGACGCCGCCGGTCGGATGCGTCGCCCCCGTTTCGTCCAGCGTCTCCATGTTGACACGAAGCTGCATGGCATGGCCGCGCGGCTTCGGAATATCCCCTTGCGCAAAGCCGATCGAAGCGAGTGTCGCACCTGCGGCGACCGCGAGCTGGGCGCGAACAAGGTCGAGGCCGAGCACTTCCTCAGTGACGGTGTGCTCGACCTGGAGCCGCGGATTGGCCTCGATGAAGGCAAAGCTGTCGTCGGCGCTGCCATCGACCAGGAACTCGAACGTGCCGAGATTGTCGTAAGAGACGGCCGCGGCGAGCTGCTTCGCCGCCTCGATGATGCGACCACGCAAAGGATCGCTCAGCGAGGGGCTCGGGGCCACCTCGACCAGCTTCTGGTGCCGGCGCTGGATGGTGCATTCGCGCTCCCAGAGGTGGGAGATCACGCCGTGGCGGTCGCCGATGATCTGCACCTCGATGTGGCGCGCCTGCCGGATCAGCCGCTCGGCGTAGACGCCGTCGAAGCCGAATGCCGCCTTCGCCTCCGACTGGCAGCGCGCATAGGCTTCCACGAGATCGGCGGCATCCTCCACGACACGCATGCCGCGTCCACCACCGCCGGCCATCGCCTTGATCACGATCGCCGCCTTGCCGCCGAGCGAGGCGAAGAACGCCGTGATCTCCTCCAGCGAGGATGGTCCGCTGGTGCCCGCGATGATCGGCACACCGCAGCGTTTTGCCAGTTGCCGTGCCGCAACCTTGTCGCCGAACAGCTCGAGCGCCGCGGGCTTCGGCCCGACGAAAGCGATGCCTGCGTCAGCGCAGGCTTTTGCGAACGCGGCGTTCTCGCTGAGGAAGCCGTAGCCGGGATGCACGGCATCGCAACCGGCGGCTTTCGCCGCCTTCACCACCGCGTCGATGTCGAGATAGGCCCGCGCACCGCGGCCGGGAATTTCGACCGCCTCGTCGGCAACTCGCACATGCAGCGACAGCGCATCGTCGGCGGGATGGATCGCAACCGTCGCGATGCCGGCATCGGCCGCGGCGCGCGCGACGCGGATGGCGATCTCGCCGCGGTTGGCGATCAGGAGCTTCTTGAACGACATGCAACGGTCTCCATGCCCGCGACGCCAGGCGCGGGTCGGCAGGTTCGATGATCCTGCTTCTTCACTTTAACCGCAGCCGTCAAGAGCGGGAAAGCCGGTCGCGATGACCGCTCCCGCAGGCCGGAATTTCGATCCGCAACGCGCGCCGCAACGAGGCGAATAATCCACGTCACGGCAGACAGATCGGCGACGATCAGGCCGCCCGAACGCCCGCAACGAAGGCGCCGACCTCGTCTTCGAGCGATTGCAGCTTCTGCGTCAGCCGGCCGCTCAATTGCAGTACGAGGCCGGCGGCCTGGCCGGTTTCGGCCGTGGCATCGGTGACGCCGGAGATGTTTTGCGAGACCTGATCGGTGCCGGACGCTGCCTCCTGCACGTTGCGCGCGATCGCCTGGGTCGCGGCGCCCTGCTCCTCGACCGCGGCGGCGATCGACGAGGAGATCTCGTTGACCTCCATGATGGTGGCACGGATGCTCTCGATGTTGCCGACGACCTCGTTGGTCTCGGCCTGGATAGCGGTGATCTGCGCGCCGATCTCGTCGGTCGCCTTCGCGGTCTGGCTCGCCAGCGATTTCACTTCGCTCGCGACCACCGCAAAGCCCTTGCCGGCTTCGCCCGCCCGCGCCGCCTCGATGGTGGCGTTGAGCGCGAGCAGATTGGTCTGCGAGGCGATCTGGTTGATGAGATCGATGACCTCGCCGATCTTATGCGCGGCCGCGGCCAGCCCCTGCACGGTGTCGTTGGTGCGCTGACCGTCGGCGGCGGCCTTGTCGGCCACGCTGGCAGCCTGCGCGACGCGCTGGCTGATTTCGGTGATCGAAGACGACAGCTCGCCGGCGGCGGAGGCGACCGTCTGCACGTTGCTCGAGGCCTGCTGGCAGGCGGTGGCGACGAAGCTCGCGCGGTCGGTCGCCTTGTTCGCGGTCTCCGACATGCCCTGCGCGGCCTGCTGCATCGCGCGCGCCTCGTTGAAGACGTCGCGCACGACGGCCTGGACGCTCGCCTCGAACTTGCCGGCAAGATCGGCCATCGCCCTGCGCTTCTCGTCGTCGGCCTTCTGCTTTAGCTCCTGCTGCTCGGCATGCATCCGGCTGACCGCCGACGCATTGTCCTTGAATACGGCGAGCGCCTTGGCGAGCCCGCCAACCTCGTCGCGGCGATCGGTGTAGGGCACGTCGAACGCGCTATCGCCGGCGGCGAGGCGCTCGGTCAGCGCGGTGATCCTGGTCAGCGGCCGGGTGACGCTTCGCCCGATCAGGAAGGAGGCGCCGAGAACCAGGATCAGCACAGCGAGGCATATATAGCCGAACGTCATCGCATTCTGGCGGAAGGCAGCGTCGACGTCGTCGAGATAGATGCCGGTGCCGATGATCCAGCCCCAGGGCGCAAAGCCCTTCACATAGGAGATTTTCCCGACCGGCTGGTCGAAACCGGGCTTCGGCCAGAGGTAGCCGTAGAAGCCCGCGCCATGCTTGTTGACGACGTCAACGAAGCCCATGAACAGCGCGTTGCCGGCGGGATCCTTCATCCCGGAAAGGTCCTTGCCGTCGAGCTCGGGCTTGATCGGGTGCATGACCATTTTGGGGGCCATGTCATTGATCCAGAAATACTCGACCTTGTCGTAGCGCAGGCTCTTGATTTCTCCCATTGCACCGGCCTGGGCCTGCTCGCGCGAGAGTTTTCCTTCGCTCTCGAGCTTCTGGTAGTGCGCCAGGATGCTGTAGCCGATATCGACCATGTGCTGCGTCTTGGCCTGGCGGTCGGCGATCATCTGCGCGCGCAGGGTCGACAGCGCGATCGGCGCCAGCGCGACCATGCCGAGGAGGCTGATGCCGACAATCAGGACCAGCTTGAAACTGATGCGGGAGAAAACCATCGGTGCTCGCAAGAATTGGAAGGGCTGATATGTCAGTTTATCCCGTTCCCCTTAGCAAAGCTTTAAGCATTGGATTCCCAGCCCCGTAGAACTGCGTGAGGATGGCGCGCCGTTCATCCGGCGGCCACCTGCGACCTCGATCCCCCGCCGTCGTGGACGTCGCTGGAGAGGGTTGGAATTCGTCGACGCCTCCCTGCATTGGAATAGTTCGAGACAAGGCCGGAGACAGGCTCTTTAGATCTAGAAGACCTCGATATCGCCCCTCCGAGCGTTGACTTGCAGAGGGCTCTGGCAGAACGATCGGCGCAGATCATCAACGCCAACCGTGGCGTGAGCGCAGCCGAACGCCGGAGCCTCAATGCATCAATCGACATACACCTGGTCCCTCGACCTTCCCGCGCTGAGCGCGGCGGAGCGGCTCTTCATCTGGGGATTTCGGGCCAAAGCACGCAGCGGAGGCGCCGTCCCGACCGCGGCCGATATCAAGCAAGTGTACGACCATTTTCGCGTCGGCGATGCCGTACCCTCGCTGGAATCCATCATCGAGATCTTCGCGTGCACGGCGCATACGGCGATCGAAGTGCACTGCCCCACCTGTCCGCGCATGTCCGACAGCGAGCACGGAATCCTGCGGGCGATTGCCGCGGCCCAGCAGGAACGCATCGACGTCGCGCGCGAGCAGTTCGAGTGCTGGCTGCCGCCGGTCGGGGCCGATTGGGCGCTGGCGCCGGTGTGCGGGCTTGCAACGATCTTCCGCATGGCGGGTCTCATCCTACCCGACCGGCACGTCCGCTCATTCGAGCATGATCGGACGATGGCCATGAAAAGCTGGTTTGTGGGCAGTCCCGCGCTGCACTGATGGGATCGTCGATGATACAGGACGCGAGCGGCTCCGTGCCAGTCCCGAAGGCGGGCCAATCGCGGCTCTGTCCGCTCCAGGCCGTACTTTCGACGCCACCAAGCGTCGAGAGCTACGATCAGTTTTCCCGCGTCGCGCTGTCGTTGTTCCGCTTCATCGGGGCGGCGTATGCGACCGGCGCATCCGATTGCTGGGAAGCAGCCTACCGCTTCGCCGACGAGACTCCTGACATTGCTGACAGCGCGTTGCTGGTGGCGCGGGCTGCCGCGCTGGTCAGGATCCTGCGCAGCGGCCGGCCATGCGAGCTGTGCTTCATGCCGCCGTCCTGCCGGCGGCTGTCGAAGGACGAGACGGAGCTGATGCGGTTGCTGGCGGTCGCCCGCCGCAAGCAACCGGGCGAGCTCGAGTCCATGGTTTGCCAGTTCGTCGGCTCCGGCAAGGAGGATGCCGCGACACGCGCGGTCAACGCGCTCGCGTTGTGCTGACACTTTGACGGGTTCTAGTCGCATCCGCAGCAGCCTTGCGGTATCAACATCGCCGTGGAGAGGCCGGAGCTCGACGCCTTCCATGAAACCTCCAGACGATCCCAGCGCGATCATCGCTGGGATCGTTGTTTCTCGCATGTCCACCCAAAGCGCGATGAGATTAGGATGAATCGTCATCGCGCTTTAGGTTGTTGTTTGAGCATGATCTTTTCGGAAAACCGCTGCGCACTTTTCCGGATCTGCTTTAGGCGCCCTTCTTGCCCAGCACGAGGTCGATCGTGTGGGCGGCGATCTTGCGCAATTGCGGCTCGTCGCCGAACGCGCGTTCGAGCACGGCGAGTCCACGCGTCATCGTGACGATGTGTAGGGCTGCGGTGGCGGGGTTGCCACTGAACTCGCCACGTTCGGCGCCGGCCAACAACGTGTCCTGGACCAGAGCAGTGATGCGCGAGACAAGGCTTGCAAAAGCTTGACGCGCCTCTTCATCCAGCCCTTCGTCTTCGGCCGCGCCGAGCTCCATCAAGCCACGCGTGGTCGGACATCCCCGCGGCGGAGAGCCCGAGCGGAAGTTGCTGATGGTCAGGTCGAAGAACGCGGTGAGGCGTTTGCGCAATGAGCCCGCGCCGAGCGCCTTTTGCAGGGCGACGAGATAATCGCCCGAATAGCGCTCATAGGCCTGGAGGAACAGCGCCTCCTTGCTGCCGAACGCATTGTAGAGGCTGCCGCGCTGGACGCCGGCGTCACGCGCGATGTCCGACAGCGACGTGCCGCGCACACCCTTGCGCCAGAACTGGTCGAACGCGATGCGCAGGACGTCGTCGTGGTCGAACTCGCGCGGTCTCAAATGGCGATCCTCCTGGACTGCCCGGTCCTGAATGAACCGGCAGTATTTGACATGATGTCAAGAACGTGCTTTTTTGACACTACGTCAAAAACAGATCGAGGTCGATCGCCAGCTTCCTCCCTGGACCGGCCCGCAAGCAGGCGGTCGCGCCGGAAAGCAAAAGTGGAATCCCGATGCCTCTGCTCCACATCTCGATGCGCGCCGGCAAGCCGGAAGCCTACCGGCAGGCGATCCTCGACGGCCTCTACCGCGCCATGCGCGAGGCGCTGAACGTGCCCGAGGGCGACCAATTCATGACCATCAGTGAGCTCGAGCCCGCGAACTTCCGCTGCGGCAACGCCTACGGCGTCCAGCGCAGCGATGACGCCGTGCTGATCCAGATCACCGTGTTCGCCTCGCGCACCGCCGAGCAGAAGACGGCGCTGTATCGCCGGATCGCGGACCTGCTCGGCGAAAATCCCGGCATCCGCCCCGAGGACGTTTTCGTGAACGTGCTCGATGCGCCCAAGGAGAACTGGTCCGTCGGAAACGGAATCGCACAATTCGCGTGAGTTTGCCGGATCTGCCGACGCCCTCTTGAGAATTGCCGGCCGGAAGGGTCTGATAGGCTGCGGAGGAAGACTCCGCCGAGCCGAACCCGGGACCTGAACGGCATGACCATGTCGATCGAGCAATTGTGGAGCTTGCCGGAAACGGCGCTGATTGGCGCCTATGCGGAGGCGCGGCGTCGCTACGCGGAGAAAAAGTTCGAGCGCGACACCCAGCGGGCACGACTCGAATGGATGCGCGCAAAGCTTTTCGTCAACACGCAAGGCAACGTGACCGAACGCAAGATGGCGGTCGACGTGTCGGAGGAACTGGCGCGCAAGGGCCAGGAGGTCCGCGAGATGACGCACAATCTCGACATGCTGAAGATCGAGGTGGACGTGATCGACACCATGATCCGGCTGCGCGGCGCGCATGGCGCGCCCCCGGTCCATGCGGACGAGACGGCCGAGAAGCCGGCTGAGCCGGAGGTTGAGTGAGATGATGGCGTTCCGGGGAAGCTGCCTCTGCGGCGAAGTCGCGTTCGAGGTCGAGGGTCCGTTTGACCGCTTCCTCAACTGCCATTGCTCGCGCTGCCGCAAGGCGACCGGGACCGCGCATTCCTGCGAGGTGATCGTGAAGGCGCAAGCACTGCGATGGCTGCGTGGTGAAGCATCCGTCGTGCGCTTCGATCTGCCCAATGCGCGAAGCTTCGCGACCGCGTTCTGCAAGATTTGCGGCAGCCCGATGCCGCACCTCACACGCAGCGGGCGCGAGGCGATCATCCATGCCGGCGCATTTGACGAGATGCTGGGTGCGACGCCCGACCGACACGTACAGTGGGCATCCCGTGCGGCATGGTATGTCCACGGGGACGGATTGCCGGTGGAGGATTGAGACGGCGCGCAGGCTTCACACCGCCGCAACGCACGCCTCCATAATTTCATCGAGCTCCGCCTTGGAGAGGACACCGAGCTCGGCGATGAAGACGATCCGCGTCCGCGCCGCGCCCGGCGTCGGCGCATCGCCCGGCGCTAGCGTGGCGCGGCCGGCGGCGAACTGAAACACCATCATGCGGCCGGGCTGCTCGACGGTCTCGAACAGGCCTTTGGCGCGCGCGAGCTTTGGCGCAAGGCGGCTAATGGCCTGCTGCAAGCGGGGCAACGAGATGGGCTGGTCCGATGTCCAGCTCAGTGTCTCGAAGCGCTCTTCCACCGGCCGTCGCGGCGCCACCTCGCGCGGCGCGGGCGCGCGATCGACATTCGCGGGAAACAGCAGCGCGGACGGAAGCTCGCCGTGGGTCGCATCGACCACCACGGCAGGGATGCGCTGGGCGCGGATCGCCGCGCGCATCCCTAGCCCCGCGCCCTCGTTAGCCAGATCCAGCTTGCTCAGCACCACGATATCGGCGACCCGCAGCTGCGACCGCTGGAGCGCATCCTCCAGGGCCGCCGGCGGCGCCGTCGCGTCCAGCACGCAGAGCACGGTTTCGAGCGGCGCTTCGCGCAGGATCACCGGGTCCATGAGATTGCGCACGATGTCGGCGGGATCGGCGACGCCGCTGGTTTCGATGACGATGTAGTCCGGCTTGGGATCACGCCGCAGCAGCGTCGAGAGCGTACGCAAGAGATCGCCTTCGAGCGAGCAGCAGATGCAGCCATTGGCGAGGCTGACCACGCCGTCGCTGGCACCGGCGATCAGCTCCGCATCGATATTGATCGCGCCGAAATCGTTGACCACGGCGGCGATGCGTCGCCCGTCCGCGTGCGCCAGCAGACGGTTCACGACCGTGGTCTTGCCCGCCCCCAGAAAGCCCGTCACCAGGAGGATGGGGACCGGCATGGATCAGCTCCCGACGACGGGCCGGCGCACGGGGCGGCCGGGCCGCGCCGCCACGTCAAGCACGCCGTCACTGATCAGCACCTGGCCGCTGACGAGCAGGTGCCGCACGCCCTCGGAGGGGCGGTTCATCGCCGTGAAGGTCGCGCGATCCGAGAGCTTCTCGTAGTCGAACACGACGATGTCGGCGTCCGCGTCCTTCGCGAGCCTGCCCTTGGCGCGCATCGCGGGCGTGCTCTGCGACAAGATCTCCGCGGGAATCAGCGCGCATTTGCGCACGCCTTCGAGCAGTGACACGGCCTTGCGCTCGCGCACCCATTCGCGGATGAACTTTGTGAAGCAGCCCGCCGAGCGCGGATGCGAGGTGGCGTCATTCGGCAACGGCCAGGCATCGCCGGTGTAGGTCGAGCCGTCGGGCAGCGTCCACGGCATCGCGTCGGACGCGATCGCGCCGCCGGGATAGAGCACCGACATGTCGAGCAGGTCGCGGTGATGCGCATTGTTCTCGGTGTCGAGGATGTGCCAGAGCACCAGCGAGGACGGCTCTTCGGCCTGCGCCTTGAGCAGCTCCTCGCGGTCGCGGAAGCGATGGCCGTCGGTGACGCGTTGGACGGAATCGTAGCCGGTGCCGTTGCGCTCGACGAATTCGGGATCGCTGAAGAAGGCGGCGGCCAGCACGGTCGATCCGGTGCCGTAAGGATAGGCCTCGACCGTGATGGGCAGGCCCTGCGCCTGCGCCTTCTCGACCAGCACGCGGCAGCGCTCGATGTCGGTCTTGCTTGACGAATTGAAATGGCAGATGTGCATGTGCGCGCCGGTGGCGCCGGCATAGCCGATCAGGCGGATATAGGCTTCCGCCGCGCTCTCAGGGTCGATGCGCGACATGAAGGCGACGTGGGTGAAGGTCGGCACGTCCTTTGCGGCGGCGAGTTGGCAGACCGCGGTCAGCTCCTGCACGCCGGCGCCAGGGGCGTAGGCGTTCAAAATGCCGATGCCGATGCCGCCTTCGTTGAGGCCGCGCGAAAGGCGCTCGAGGATGCCGGCGACCTCCGCATCGGTCGCGACGTTCTCGATCCAGCGGCGGTCGCGCATGGCATTGCCGAACGCCTCCAGCGAACTCTCCGCATTGGAGCCCGTCATCGCGCCGATGCGCGCAAACGCCCAGTTGGCGGCGGCGCCGTAGTTCAGCACCCGCCCCTTCCTGGCCTGGCGTTCATACCAGGATGCGACCGGCAGCACCCCGGCCTCGAGGTCGAGCGTCGTCGTCACGCCATCGAACGCCTGCATGCGGTCGGCCGGGAGCGACTGGCCATGTGCATGCAGATCAATGAAGCCGGGCGCGACCACGAGGCCGGTGGCGTCGATCACCCGCTCGGCGCCGCCGAGCGAGGAGCCGACCGCGGCGATCTTGCCGTCCACCACCGCCACATCGCCAACGGCATCCATGCCGCTGGCGGGATCCACCACCCGGCCGCCAGAAATCACCAAGCCGCTCATATCAAAACTCCTCCGCGCTGATATCGCATCAAGGCAGATTCCGGGGGCAACGACCACCTCCACTGCGGCCGATGCATCATGCTCACACGGAAGATCATTTGGCAGGCAGACCGCAGACGCGCGTTCGCAGCCTCGCGGCATGTTTTGCCCGAGCTGTGCTCTTCTCTTCGCACCCTCTCTAAGAAAGGGCGCAGGGAAGGCCGGGCGCCGGCTGGCACCCATAAGACCCCTGCGCTGAACGAATGCACACGCAACGCACAGGGGAGACACAGGGCAGCCGAAACCAGGCCTTCCCTGCGCGATGGTTTGAAGGCCTATGCCGCGCTCTCCCGGGAGCCGAGTTCCTTCTGGCCTCCCTCACCTCCGCGAAATGCACGGCAGCGCGCCGGTTGACGCGATGACGCCTTCGCGAAGGCTTGACCGTAGCAACGACGGCCAGGACCACACGGTTTCGCCGTACGCAGGCCATCCGGCTTCGCCAAGAGGCTTCGCCGGACATGGGCGCCGTCCGTCTTCGCGAGTTCGCGCCATGCTCACGAGGTTCATCCCGCCCTGCATGCTCGAAGCCGCCTTAACGCCGCCCGCGTCCACCGCAACCCCCAACCCGCGTTCGTGACGACGTACGACCGCCCCTATGGTGGGCTGGGATGGGCCGACACATACGACAAATCCGAATTTCGGTAAAGTGGAATATTTTTGACAGAGCGACTTGACACTGGTGTTTCGCCCGAGAGCCGAGCCGATCCTTTCGGCCAGCTTCCGCGGAGCGCGGCAACTGCCCTTAGTATCCCAACGAGATACGAAGGCCTTGAATTACGTATCCCGACAAGATACGTATTGACATGATCCAGAGCTTCAAGGGGAAGTTCGCCGAGCCGATCCTTAAGGGCCGCACGATTCCGAAAGGTTTTCCGGCGGACCTCGCAAAGATCGCCCGCCGAAAACTCATCATGGTGGACGCTGCCGACTTTCTCGACGCCCTGAGATCACCTCCCGGCAACCGCCTCGAAGCTCTCAAGGGGAAGCTGGCGGGGAAGTACTCGATTCGCATCAACGATCAATGGCGGATCGTGTTCAGATGGACGGACGCGGGCCCCGAAGATGTCGAGATCATGGACTATCATTAGTCCGACAGGCCGATTGTGGCTAGCCAAAAGGAGTTCGCAGATGGCAAGGAAACTTCCGCCGATTCATCCCGGCGAAATCCTGCGTGAAGAATTTCTCGTTCCGCTCAAGCTGACGCCCTACGCGGTCGCGGCCGCTCTGAACGTGCCGCGCACCCGAATCGAACGCATTGCGCGCGAAGAAAAATCCGTCACGGCCGACACCGCGCTGCGGCTGGGAAAGTTCTTCAAGACAGGCGCCGCGTTCTGGATGAACATTCAGACTCGCTTCGACCTCGAAACGGCGGAGGACGTGCTCGCACCTCAGATCAAGAAGATCGCGTCTTATGAGGCGGTTTGAGAGTGCTGCAGTTGCGATGATGTAGCGACCAAAGCCAATGCCCGTGAAATTCGAAGACATCACCACAGCCTTCGAGTTCGCCAACACCAACGGCGACATGGGGGAATTCCGCGCCTTCGTCTGCAGGCAGACCGGGAAGATCTATTATCAAACAGATTTCATGGACGCAGCAGAGTTCAACGACGAACTGCCTGATGACATCGACGACGAGGAGAAATTTCTCGCGCTCCCGGACAAACGAGATCTCGGCCTCGGCAAGCCCCTGGTGCTGGCTTTCGTCCGCGAGTTCCTGCCGGATGATTTCGACGATGTCCGCTATTTCTTCAGCAAGCGGGGCGCCTATCCGAAATTCAAGTCCTTGCTCGCCAGACGCCGCGCGATCGATCGCTGGCATGCCTACGAGAATGAGGCGACGAAGCAGGCGTTGCGCGATTGGTGCACGCTACATTCGATCGAAATCATCGACTGACCTGGCGCTCGTTCGGACACTATGTCTACGCAACCGCGACGCTACTCCGCCGTCTTCTTGCCCCCATTGTCATTCAGGGAGCTAGGCGGGGCGGCGTTACGGTGGGCAAAGTTCCCAAAGGTTCCGTGTGATCGTCCGACGTCTTCTGCAAAGCGACTCCGGTCGTTCTGTTTCGCGCCGCGCTCTCCTCGGCGGACTTGTGTCGGCAGGGAGTGCCCTCGCGCTCGGCGGATGCGCCGGCTTGGGTGCGACCGGCGCGCGCTTCGACGCGTCGTCTCTTTCCGTTGACCCCACATTGCTTGTCACCACCACGCGCAAGCCCGTGAACGGCGGTCGCGCGAAACCCTGGTTCGGACCGGACCGCGCGACGAGCATGACGGTCGCGCGGGCGAAGCTGGTGGCCCCGGACGAGAGCCGACTTTCTCTCGCCTCGGTTGGACTTGACGATTGGCGCCTTGATCGGATCGAACCGGTGTCGGCCGAGGCCGGCGATCTCGCTGCGCAGGCCGGCGCAGGGGACGTGCTGATCTATGTGCACGGCTTCAAGCAGACATTCGAGACGGCCGTGCTGGATGCCGCCCATCTCTCCGATGGGATCAAGTTTCGCGGCCGGACCATGGTGTTCTCCTGGCCCTCCAAGGCCGGACTGTTCGACTATGCCTATGACCGCGACAGCGCGATGTGGTCCCGCGACGCTTTCGAACGCGTGCTCTCCGCGCTCGTATCGAGTCCAACCGGCGGCCGCGTGCACATCGTTGCGCACAGCATGGGAACCATGCTGACGCTCGAAAGCCTGCGTCAGCTCTATGCCCGATATGGCGACACCGTCACGAGCAAGATCGGCGCGGTGGTGTTTGCCTCGCCTGATATCGACATGGACGTGTTCTCGTCGTCGATCCAGCGCATCGGTCCGCTGACCGGCAAGATCACCGTGATTGCCTCGACCAACGATCGCGCATTAGCGCTGTCGGGACAGATCGCAGGCGGAATGACCAGGGTCGGCGCCGCCGAGAAGGCTGCCATCGCGCGGCTCGGCGTGCGCGTGGTCGATGCCTCGCAGGAAGGCTGGGGCATCATCAACCACGACCTGTTTCTGTCGAATGCGGAAGTGCAGCGGGTGATCCGCCGCTCGATCGACGGCACGACCGCGTAAGGGAGCGCCTGCGCCGAGCGAAGCGAAAGCTTGCTCCTGCGCACGCTCGTTGCGGCTCCAACGGAAAAACGGCCGGTGGCGGCAATGATTGAACTCTCTGAGCGCGCCGCTCCATGGGAGACTAGCCGCGCGGGCAACAAGCGCTGAGAAGACGATCCCCGCGGAGCCGGACCGCCCCCCTGCGCCATCGTGTCGCGATCGAAGCGGCGGGACCTTTCGGTTCGCTGGCAGGTTACAGCCCCGAGGAATCGAGTTGAACGCTGCAAGTTCCTCTCGCGTGGCGGGTGATGAGGCTGGGGAGAAATTAGAGGAAACACATGCTTGCCCACTGGACCCCACCGGAAAGAGTCACAAGGTCTGGGGCTACTCGGACCTGAACGACATCGCCAGGGGATGCTGACGGACGCGCCGTATCGATGGCTCGCCGGACTTGGGCCCAGGCGGACCCTTGCGCCGCCGGATACAATTGTCGGCCCGGATACTGACCGCCAATGCCACGGGTTCACCCGGCGGGCGGAACAATCAATCGAAATCAGAGGAAGGTTGGTTTCGAGAAATGGCGCTCCAATCAGAACAAAAATGCGAACTCCTATATAATTGAAATTGCTGTATAATCCAGACGTAGCCGACGGACGGTCAAGGGCGACGGCTCCTGATTGAAGGCGACCTGAGACCGCTTGCTCAGCTTAAGGGGAGGAGTGAAGGGAGGTTCGCATCATGGTTGCCAAGGATCTGAAATTCGCGACCGAAGCGCGCGAACGGATGCTGCGGGGCATTGATACGCTGGCGAATGCCGTCAAGGTCACGCTCGGTCCCAAGGGGCGCAATGTGGTGATCGAAAGATCGTTCGGCGCGCCGCGTATCACCAAGGACGGTATCACCGTCGCCAAGGAGATCGAGCTTGAGGACAGGTTCGAGAACATGGGCGCCCAGATGGTGCGCGAGGTGGCGTCCAGGACCAGCGATATCGCGGGCGACGGCACCACGACCGCAACCGTGCTCGCAGAAGCCATTGTCAAGGAAGGCGCCAAGTCGGTCGCCGCAGGCATGAATCCGATGGACCTCAAGCGCGGCATCGATCTTGCGACGGACGCGATCGTGCATGACCTGAAGTCTCATGCCAGGAAGGTGACGGCTAACGAGGAGATCGCTCAGGTCGCCACCATCTCGGCGAATGGCGACGCCGAGATAGGCAAGTTCCTCGCCGACGCCATGAAGAAGGTCGGCAATGAGGGCGTCATTACGGTGGAAGAGGCAAAGAGCCTCAGCACCGAGCTCGAAATCGTCGAAGGCATGCAGTTCGACCGTGGCTACATCTCGCCCTATTTCGCCACCAATGCCGAAAAGATGCGCGTCGAGCTCGAGGACGTCTATCTGCTGATCCACGAGAAGAAGCTGTCTGTACTGCAGACCCTGCTTCCGCTCCTGGAGGCGGTGGCGCAATCGGCCAAGCCGCTTCTGATCGTCGCGGAGGATGTCGAAGGCGAAGCGCTCGCAACGCTCCTGGTCAACAAGCTGCGTGGCGGCTTGAAGGTCGCCGCGGTGAAGGCGCCGGGTTTTGGCGATCGCCGCAAGGCGATGTTGGAAGACATTGCGATCCTGACCGGCGGCATCGCGATCTCCGAAGATATCGGCATCAAGCTCGAGAATGTCACGCTCGACATGCTCGGGCGCGCCAAGAAGGTCGTGGTCGATAAGGAGAGCACGACCATCGTCGACGGCGCCGGCGCGAAAAAGGACATTGAAGCGCGCACGACGCAGATCAAGGTGCAGATCGAGGAGACCACCTCTGACTACGACCGCGAGAAACTCCAGGAGCGTTTGGCGAAGCTTGCCGGCGGGGTCGCGGTGATCCGCGTCGGCGGCGCAACCGAGGTCGAGGTCAAAGAGCGCAAGGACCGCGTCGACGACGCGCATCATGCAACGCGCGCAGCGGTCGAGGAAGGCATCCTTCCCGGCGGCGGCGTCGCCCTGCTGCGAGCGCAGAAGGCGCTCAAGGGCATGAGGACGGCAAATGCCGATCAGAAGGCAGGCGTCGAGATCGTGCGTCGCGCGCTGCGGATGCCAGCATGCCAGATCGCGGAGAACGCGGGTGAAGAGGGCTCGCTGGTCGTCAACAAGGTGCTTGAGAACGACAACTACAATTGGGGGTTCAATGCTGCAACCGGCGAATATCAGGACATGGTGAAGGCCGGCGTGATCGACCCCGCCAAGGTCGTGCGTACCGCGTTGCAGGATGCCTCCTCCATCGCCGCGCTCCTGATCACGACGGAAGCGCTGGTCGCCGAAAAGCCGAAGAAGGCCGAGACGCATGCGCCGGGCATGCCGCCAATGGATTTCTGACGGCAACCAGCCGCTCCCTTCCGGGCGCGATCAAGCGTGCATCAGGCTTGCTCTTGCAATACTGCGGCACCGAGTTCGTCGAAACGAAACAGCTGAAAGATCCGCTGGCCATTGAAATCGAGGACCCTCAAGTCGTCTGTTTCGTGCAAATCGCCCTCGACCGCGTGGAAATGCCCGCCATAGCGCTCCTTCGCGAGATCAAGCGGCACATCGAAAGCGACAAACTTGCCGATTCCCTTGGCTTTGAGCCTGCCCAGGAACTTCGGATCGTGCAGCGTTCCGTGGGACGTGAGGACCAGCAACGGACCACTGGCCGTCAGCAGCAGAAAGGACCTCATCGATCAACTCCCTGGTCGTTGGTTTCATCAGCACCTATGCCGCGAACAAGGCCGCGGCAACCGTCGTGCTGGTGCGTATCGATGGATACATAAGAGCGAGCTGGTTCGACTGCACGGTTGCGATTGTTCAGAGAAAGGGGGCGGCATCGTCTTCGGCACGCTCAATCTGCGACCCGACCGCACCTGCGCTTCGGCGAACCGGACGGCAGCAGCCTATCGACAGTGTGTCGTCGAGAGCTGTGCGCCGCGTGTCCTGATCCCAAGAGGGCGCCTTGTTTTCGAAGGCACGTCGGCGATGACGACCAGGCCTTTACCGGGCCTTTCGCGCTATCGGCCAGTCGAAGTTATTGCGGGGGGCATCAGGCTGGCTGCGGTACCGCAACCTGGTCTTGCCAGCAGAGCAAAGGCAATGGCGCTCCCTAGGGGACTATGCCAAATCAATAGAACCAATGGCTTACGGAAAAGTGGGACACCAGATCGTTCTACAGGATCGTTATGCTTTTTGTCGGGAATGTCCCACCGGATCGCCGATCGGACGTGGCTTGTCTGGTGCGATCCAGCCCGGTGGAAGCGGTTCGCCAAAGCCGTCGAGTTTAGGGTAGGCAGAGCCGTAAGCGAAGAGCCCCGTCGGACCTTTAAAGCCAAGGATGTACCAGATCTCCAGCAAATAGCCTTGTGTCCGATCGCGATCCTCCGTGGCAAGTGTCGCCACTTCCCGCATCGCCTTTTCAATAAGGGCGATAGGCACTTCGGCACGGAGAGACTCGTTGGCTTGAGCCAGGATCGCGTCGATAGCCTGGTTCACCGCGGCCGTTGCTCGCGCTTCATCTTCGCGTGTTTCCGCGCCGGTGTAGCCCAAGGGGGGATAATCATTTGGTTGAAACTTGGTCTCTGCTCTGAGACGCTGCAGCAATAGGCGCTTTTCCGGCGTGAGTTGAACAATCTCAGCAGACGGCTTGGGCCAAAGCCGGGAGTACTGCCAGAAGCGCACGCCCAGAAACGCGAAAGCCGCCAAGCCCAGGACAGAGATCGCGATAACTAGAAGACGCATTCGCGCAAACTACGCGACCGCAGTTCAACAGCCTAGTAGCTTGATTTGCGGAGAAGGATTTCGCGTTGGTGGGACCAATTGCCGGAGAAGCCAAGCGATATCAATGGCCTGCAATTTGTGGCGCGCCGCTCAGAAACAAAACCGCGAACTCTTATGTAGTGGAAATACCTGTAGTGGAAATACCGATACAATCCTGCACCGCACTGTGATGCGCTGCGGTTCACTGCTGCGCCGCACCAACTGAGGCATTGAGGGCGCTGCATTGCAATAGGCACCACCTCATATGTGCGAGGAGAGAGGGAGCAAGCCTCGCCAGGTTGACTGAAACGATCTAAACTTGTTGCCAGCTCGTAACGCTCCCGCTGGACGTTGAGCGTGAATTGCGCTCCCGCCACGGCATAGGGAGTGCCGGATGATCGAATTTCTGAGACATGCATTCTTGAAACGGCCTCGCGCTGCGGGTGCCGCCAGCGCCCGTCTGCGCGAGAGCACCCTGCGGCCCGTGTGATTTCGAGGCTACGCGATAGCTTGGGAGACAGCGTATGTCACAAGGAACAGCAGAAGTGTCGGAAGCCGAGATCGCGGTCCACTGGCAGGAAGAGAATTATATCAACCCGCCGGAGAGATTTCTCGCGCAGGCCAACCTGACTGACAAAACGGTCTTTGATCGATTCAGTCTCGATAACGTCCCGGACTGTTTCAAGGAGTACGCCGATCTCCTTCATTGGTACCGGCCCTGGGACATCACGCTTGATACGAGCAATCCGCCGTTCTGGCGATGGTTCGTCGGCGGCAGGATCAACGCCAGTTACAATTGCGTCGATCGCCATCTCGCCAAGTACAAGAACAAGACGGCGATCCACTTCGTCCCCGAGCCGGAGCACGAGGCGATCCAGCACGTCACCTACCAGGAGCTCTATGTGCGCGTGAACGAGGTCGCCGCGTTATTGCGGGACGGTTGTGGTCTTAAGAAGGGTGACCGGGTAACACTGCACATGCCGATGGTCCCGGAGCTTCCGATCACGATGCTCGCCTGCGCCAGGCTCGGGGTCATTCACTCGCAAGTCTTCAGCGGCTTCAGCGGGAAGGCCACGGCAGATCGCATCGTCGATTCCGAAAGCCGTGTGCTGATCACAATGGACGCCTATTACCGTGGCGGCCAGCTTCTCGATCACAAGGAGAAAGCCGACGTCGCAGTCAGCGAAGCGGAGAAGGACGGCGTCAAGGTCGAGAAGGTGCTCGTGTGGCAGAGACACCCGGGGAAGTATTCAAGCAAAACACCGCTGGTTGGGGGCCGCGATTTCGTCATGAACGAGATGTTGTCGGCCTATCGGCGGCGCCGGATCGACCCTGTGGAAATGCCCGCGGAAGATCCGCTGTTCCTGATGTACACCAGCGGCACCACCGGGAAGCCGAAGGGATGTCAGCACTCTACCGGCGGATATCTGTCCTACGTCGCGGGAACGTCGAAATACATTCAGGACATCCATCCGGAGGATGTCTACTGGTGCATGGCCGATATTGGCTGGATCACGGGCCACTCCTACATCGTCTATGGGCCGCTGGCGCTTGCCGCATCGTCGGTGGTGTACGAGGGGCTTCCTACCTATCCCGACGCGGGGCGTCCGTGGCGCATCGCCGAAGAGCTCGACGTCAATATCTTTCATACCTCGCCGACAGCCATACGGGCGCTTCGGCGCGCCGGGCCGGACGAGCCGCCAAAGTACAATCACCACTTCAAGCATATGACCACCGTGGGCGAGCCCATCGAACCGGCGGTGTGGAAGTGGTACTACGACGTCGTTGGCAAGGGCGAGGCGGCCATTGTTGACACCTGGTGGCAGACGGAGAACGGCGGCTTCCTGTGCAGTACAGTACCGGCTCTCTACCCGATGAAGCCGGGAAGCGCGGGGCCGGGTGTGCCCGGCATTCACCCGATTATCTATGACGAGGCCGGCGCCGAGATTCCGCCGCGCTCCGGCCGTGCCGGAAACATCTGCATCCAGAACCCCTGGCCGGGCTCATTTCAAACGATCTGGAAAGACCCCGATCGCTTCGTCCAACAATACTACGCGCGCTACTGCAAGGACCGGACGAGCCACAACTGGCGCGATTGGCCGTACATGGCCGGCGACGGCGCTCTACAAGCGGCCGATGGCTATTATCGCATCCTGGGTCGAATTGACGATGTCATCAACGTGGCCGGGCATAGGCTTGGGACCAAGGAAATCGAGTCCGCGAGCCTGCTTGTTGAGGAGATCGCCGAGGCGGCAGTGGTTCCTGCCAGGGACGAAATCAAAGGCAAGGTCCCCGATCTCTACGTCTCGCTAAAGCCTGGGCTCGCCGCGAGCGAGGACATCCGCAAGCGGGTGGAAGATTCCGTGATCCGTGAGATAGGGGCGATCGCTCGTCCGCGCCGTGTCGTGATCGTCCCCGATATGCCGAAGACCCGTTCCGGAAAGATCATGCGCCGCGTTCTCGGGGCGATTTCGAACAACGAGGATGCCGGCGACATCTCGACGCTCGCCAATCCCGAGATTGTCGACGAGATTCGAAAGATGAAATCTTAAGTCCGCGGTTTTTCGCGGCTTGTCCCGCGAAACGCGTCGGACGGAACAGCGAGGAGCGATGGAAACAAACGAGCTCGTGGAGTGCATCCGGCCATTGCTGGCGAGGTTCTCCGAGGACGAAGAGGTCGTGCGCCGGTTGGTGGCGACGGACGGAACCTTCGACGCGCTTTGCCACCAATACCGCCGCGTCACTGATCTCCTTAAAAGTTACGAGGCGCAAGCTGATCAGGAGGCGGAAGTTGAGTGGCTCAAGAAGCGCCGGGCTGTGCTGGAAGAAGAACTGCTGACGCGCATTGAAGGATATCAGCCGCAGTAGTGCTGCTCCTGCGAGGCGCGGAGCGCGCTGTCCGGCGGGCGATCGTCACAGGCACGCTTCAGCGCAAGCCAATTGCGGCGCGACGCGACCTGATAATTCCGAGCGTCCAGACACAAATGGCGCACCATTCAGAACAAAAACACGATCTCTTATGTGCTTGAGATTGCTATCTAATTCTAGACCGCGCTATCCAATCGAGCACGTCATGAAGACGCCGGAGCTCACGGACGAGCACCGCGCCGGCATCCTGGGCGACAACGCAGCCAAGCTACTCAAGATCAGCCTCAGCTGACGCTGCCCCAGCGCGACGACGCTGGCGCCCAGTAGCTCCGGCATCGTCCCTCGGACGACCGCCGTCTCACCGTGCTGCACCGGCGAGAGTGTGGATCATCCTCGAGCTATTCGCAGCTACCAGCCAGGCAGCCTGCGACCCCGTGGCCGTTCGCCGAGCGGAACAGTTCGGCGCCGGAGGCGTTTTTCGCACTGACAAAACGCCAGGGGGGGACTTATGTGCTGATGCGAAACGACCGAACTGCGCTTACGCTTAAGTGTCCCGCGTGCAGTCGGGTGACGCCGCATCGGTTTCTTTACATTAAGAACGGTTGCGACATCTTTCAATGTCGTAACTGCGGACTGGGACGCACCGAGGCATCGAGCTTCGATCCCCTCGCCTATTATGACGATGGCTACTTTTCCGGCCGTCAGTCCGACGGCTACGCTGACTATCGCGGCGCCGAACCCGTGCTACGGCGCGAGTTCGCCCGCACGGTCGAGTTCATCCAGCGCCGCAAGCCACAGGGCTACCTGCTCGAGATCGGTTGCGCCTACGGCTTTTTTCTCGATGAAGCCCGCCGCGCCGGATTTGAGGTGAGCGGCATCGAGCCGGCGGAGGCGGCTGCTGCCCATGCTGGCGATCTCGGCTTGAACGTCGTCTGCGGCCTGCTGAGCGAAGCGACTCTCAACTCGTTTGGCACCCTGGATGTCATAGTGCTCCTCGACGTCATCGAGCATCTGCCCGACCCGCAGGAAGCCCTCGCGCTATTCGCGGACCATCTCCGGCCGGACGGAATCATCGTGCTGACGACCGGAGACTTCGGTTCCTTGGCGGCGCGCTCGACCGGCGCGCACTGGCGCCTGATGACGCCTCCGCAGCACCTGTGGTTCTTCAACCGCGACAGCATCGCGTCTCTGGCCCATTCGGTCGGCCTTTGCGTCGAGAGTTCCGATCACCCCTGGAAATTCGTGCCGTTCTCGCTGATCGCCTTCCAGGTCGGTCGCATGCTCGGCCGCAGGATCGCGGCCAGCCCGAGCGGCAACCGGTTCGCCATTCCGGTGAACCTGTTCGACGCGATGCGCGTGGTCTTGAGCAAGGCGCCCCCATATCCTGATACGAGCCTCCCATGACAGAGCGCCTCAACTTCGGCCAGATCGCATTGCTCCTCACCTACGCGGCCGGCATGGCGGCGGGCCAACTCCTGTTCAAGGCCGCCGCGCTGCGCCTCGGCGACGGCCATCCGTTGTCGGCGCGTGCGCTGCTGCTATTGCAGGACGCACCGTTTATCGGCGCCATCGCGCTCTATGCGGCGCTGTCCGTCCTGTGGGTCTGGCTTTTGACATTCACGCCGCTGTCGCGCGCGTATCCGTTCGTGGCCGTCGCGTTTGCGGTAACGCCCGTCCTCGGCGCGCTGGTGTTCGCCGAGCCGCTGTCGGCGCGCCTTCTGGTCGGAATCGCGGTGATCGCCTGCGGTCTTGTGCTTGTTGTGGGTTGATGAGACATGAACGGCCGGATTCGCAATCCCTGGGTCGTTGTCGCGGCGTACAATGAAGCGCCGGTGGTCGGCAGCGTCGTGTCCGGCATTCGCCGCGCGGGATACGCCGTCGTCGTAGTCGATGACGGCTCCGGCGACCGCACCGGCGACGTCGCGTTGCTCGCAGGCGCGGTCGTCGTCCGGCATCCGATCAACCTCGGACAGGGCGCCGCGCTGCAGACCGGCATCGACTACGCCCTCGAGCAGCGTGCGGATGCGCTCGTCACGTTCGACGCCGACGGCCAGCATTCCCCCGCGGCCATCGCCGCGCTGCTCGCGGCGATCGAGCAGCCCGGCATCGATTTCGCGCTCGGCAGCCGCTTTCTCATCGGTGCGACCGCAAATCTGCCGATGTCGCGCCGCATCCTACTCAGCGCCGCGCTCTGGTTCACGCGCGCGAGCACCGGGCTGCCGGTCACCGATACCCACAATGGCCTACGGGCGATGACCGCGCGCGGCGCCCGCGCGATCTTCTTGCGACAGAACCGAATGGCGCACGCGTCCGAGATCCTGCACCAGATCGCGCAGAGCCGCCTGCGCTTTGTCGAAGTGCCAGTAAATATCGAGTACAGCGCCTATTCGCTGGGCAAGGGTCAACGCATCACCGATGCGCTGACCATCCTGATCGATCTGTTTGCACGGAGGCTCTACCGATGATCGCGCAGCTGTTGCTGACGGCCCTTCTGATGTTGGTTCTGGTTTACGCCTGGTCGGCGCATCGGACGGTGCCGATCATCGGCCTGCTTGCGAGCGGCGCTGCGCTCGCCGGCCTCTACTTCGTCTGGGTGCAGGAACACGCTACAGCACTTGCGGCTCTCGTGGGAATCGGCCGCGGCTCCGACCTGATCGTCTATATCTGGGTCGTGATCAGCCTGCTCATCATGCTCAACTTGCATCTCAAGCTGCGGCTCCAGCTCGACATGATCACGCGGTTGGCGCGCGCCGTGGCGATCGATCGCGCCAGGCAGCGACGGCGTGAGGCAGTCCCTCCGCGAAAACGTCGCCCGGTCATGTTGGGTCGAAAGGCCGAGGCGCCCCCGATCGAGTCGCAGGCGAAGAAGTAGATGCCATTGCCAAGTCGCACCGGAACTTGACGTCACTCATCGAGCCCGCGATGATTGGCGTAGATCTTGGCGAACGGGCGGCCAAATCGCGTGACCTCGTCAACCAGTACGGCCGTCGTGCCGTCGGCACAAGGCCAGCGCTCGGTGGCGATCAGGTAGTCGGCCTCTTCCACATGTGTTTCGGCAATCCAGTTGCGTCGGAACATCACGCCTGCGAGTTGCTCGCGCCAGGCCAGGCAGAGGAGCACGCGCGGTGGATCGCCCGCGAACCGGCCTTCGGCGTCAATTCGATCCTCGAGGCGGCGCAGCGCCTCGGGAGCCGCCATGCTCCAATAGTCGAGGTCGAAACGGCCGTAAGCGCCGGCGACGCCGCCTGCCAGACTGTTCATCGCGATATATTCGAGCGGATGTAGGATGACGAGCGTCACCACGATGGCAGCCGTGTGCGCGCCCCCAAGGGCCACGGGCACAATCGGGAGGCGTCGCAAGAAGGGCAAGAGGCTCGTGAGCCCGCGCGCGGCCACGATGGCGAGCATTGGGATCACGAACAATACATGGCGGACACCGTCATAGAGCGTCGAGCCCTGCAGGATGAGCACTGCGATAGGCCCGAACGCCGCCACACTGACGACCAGCACCGCGCGCGATCCTGCGAGCTCGGCCGCGACCGGTCGCAGTCCCACGACGCCAGACCGGCGCAGGGCGCCGAGGGTGGCGCGGGTCCACGACGCTGCAGCACCGATCCAGACCGCCATGCCGAGCAACAGCAACGCCAAAAAGCCCTCGGGCAGACGCGCCAGGAGCTGTCCGGGGATGTACCAGGCGGGCACGTTATCGGTGAACGTGAGCCGGCCCCAGTTCTGGAATTCGAACGAGGTGTCGAGCGTAGCAAAGTGCCGATAGGCCTCGAGGAATTGTGTGATCGGATGTCCAGTCTGCAACCACGGCCAGAGCGCAATCGCCGTCAGCCAGGCGACGAGGATGGCGAGCAGCGTATGCAAGGCGATCTGGCGCAATTGGCCACAGCCCACGCGGCCATGGCGCAGCAGCACCTCGAGCGCGCACAGGCTCATGCCGCCGACGAGGTAGGCGTGCGTGATCACCCCGCCGGTGCGCGTCGCGATGGCGAGGCCAGTGGCACAGCCCGTCGCAAGGGTCAGACGCCAGCTCGGCACTCCCTGCCGCACCATCAGGACGATCAAGAGCGTCGACCAGCTCATGGCGAACAGGAACGGCACGTCGATCGGAGCAAAGAACAGGTTGCCGTACAGGTAGCCGGTCAGCAGGCACAGGGTGAGCGCCGTCAACCCAGCCCAGTACCCGACCGTGAGCCGCGCCATCGGCACGACGGCGGCGAGGCCGGCGAGACCGAACAGGAAGGTCATAGCGTGCCGGACCATGATTGGGCTCGCGAGCCCAAGCGACTGCAGGGCCGCGACGAGCATCTGAAACCACGGCCCATACATCCAAAGATACTCTTCGACCGTCTCGAACTGAGACCGGTCCGCAAACGCGCTCGTGTACCAGGCAAGTGCCTTGGGGCCGTACTCGTCGGTGTTGAATTCGTCGGTGGACAGCCCGTAATCCGCGGCGGTCACAAGCCCGATGATCAAGGCCACGCCCAGCACAAGGAGCACAAGCAACGTCTCGGCATGGCGAGCAGCAAATGCGAGGCCGAGTTTCGGCCTCGCAAGCCTAGAACAGTCGCCATCCACTCGTTCAAGCGCCATGCCTGTCCTGCGATCGCGGCTGCACGAGGAGTCCAAGCGGCGGATCAAGATGCAGACGGCCATCGGCCGACACTGCCGCCTCCATCACATCAGGCGACATCCCGCTCAACCGCTTAATCGCGAACGAACCCCCAGCGCACCTCAAGTGTTGTCCTTGGCTGAGCTTTCATAACACGCCTGAAGGGAACTTTGTTCCGAAGCTTCAAATCAGGCCTCCCAAGGTGGACGAGCAATGGCGATCCTTATCACCGGAGGTGCCGGATACATCGGGAGCCACATGGCGTACGAACTCGCTGATCGTGGCGAACAAACCATCATCATCGATGATTTCTCATCGGGCTTCGAAGCGGCAATACCCACCGGCGTACCGGCTTTCGCCGGGGACATCGGCGATCAGCGGCGAATTGCGCCGCTGATCGCGAAGTACGGGATTTCGGAGATCATTCATTTTGCGGCTTCGGCAGTTGTTGCGGAGTCGATTGCCGATCCGCTTCGATACTATCGCAACAACACCGCAAATACCCGAAGCCTGATCGAGCTCGCGATCAGGAGCGGAGTACAGCGTTTCATCTTATCGTCGACGGCCGCGGTGTACGGCAATCCGCCGGCAAATCCCGTCACGGAAGAGACCCCTGTTGCGCCTGTATCGCCCTACGGTTCATCCAAATTGATGGCCGAAACGGTGCTGCGCGACGCTGCACGCGCTCACGGCCTGCGCTACGTCATCCTGAGGTATTTCAACGTAGCAGGCGCCGATCCTGCTCTGCGCACTGGACAGGCAACGCGAGGGGCAACGCATCTTATCAAGGTTGCAGCGGAAACTGCCGTGGGTCTGCGAGAAAGGATGCAGGTTTTCGGCACTGACTATCCCACGCCTGACGGGACCTGCATCCGCGACTATATCCACGTGAGCGACCTCGTAAACGCCCATTGTCACGCGCTTTCATACCTGCGCGGTGGTGGAGAGTCCCTGACGCTAAATTGCGGCTACGGCTGCGGCTTTTCGGTCATGCAGGTGATCGACGCCATGCGGCGCGAATCCGGATACGACTTTCCCGTCGAACTTGCCGCCCGCCGGCCTGGCGATCCGGCGGAGATCGTGGCGTCGGCGGAACGGATGCGCAACCTTTTAGGCTGGCGGTCCCAATGGGATGATCTTTCCCTGATCGTCCGCCATGCGCTCGCTTGGGAACGCAAACTATTGGCACAAGGTAACGCCAGTCTTCTCTCCGGAGTGTCTCAGCTGGTCCCGCCCCGTCCCATTGTCAGCAAGGTTAGACGGGGCAAGCGTCTGCCGCGCGAAAGTTCAACGCTCGTCCAAGAACAGAGGAGGCGCCGGCGATGAGCCTGGTGATGGCAACCGTGCCATCACTGCGCTCGTTTTCCGTCAGCCGGGGGTGGGGGACTAGCGACGAGATTCGGCATAAGCGCGAGTCGCGCGCACAGGGGTCGTCTGGTCGGCAGCAGCCGTGATTCAGAACCCCTTTGCCGGCCGCTACAAGCCGGACTCCGCCTTCCCTACGAGCGCACATTCTGTAGCCGCTCATTATGCGAATTGAGCCGCCAAGTCACAAAACTTCGCTGATGCAGTCGGCTGTGAGGGGCAGCTGGCGAGTGCGAATGCTAGCGCCGCCTGACGGGGGGGCGGCATCGTAGAATGTCGTAGAACATCACGGAATATCGCAGCAATGGCGCTCCCTAGGGGAATCGAACCCCTGTTTCAGCCTTGAGAGGGCCGCGTCCTAACCGCTAGACGAAGGGAGCGTGAGGGGTACGACATAGCCGCGAATTTTGCCGGCGGCAAGGTGAGATTGGGGGTTTCAAAGGTCCTCTCGGCCGTCGTCCTGGCGAAAGCCAGGACCCATTACCCCAAATGGTCGTGGTTAAGGCAAATCGGAGTGCCGATCTCGTTCACGCATGCGGACCCGGTGGTTATGGGTCCTGGCCTTCGCCAGGACGACGGCGGGGACTTAGGCAATTATCCGGGCGGCCTCACGGCTCATTGGCGAATTTCAGCTTTCCGGCCGGCTTCAAGGTGTGTGCATCGAAGGTGCGGATCTCGATCACGCCTCCCACGTCCAGCGTGACCACGACGCGGTCGCCGGCCACGCCAGTTGCGACGATCTTGGCGCCCTTCGGCAGGGTGGCGGTGACGTCGCTGGCCACCTCGACCGCCCTTCCCTCCGACTTGAAAAGGCGGTAGCCCACCGCGATCAGGACGGCGCAGATCGCCAGCGCCGTGGTCAACCCCGCGATCAGCATCATCCGCCGCACCCGCGCGAACAGCGCGGCCTGCTCGGGGGTTGGTTCGGGAATAGCGGTATCAGACGTCGTCATGGACAATTTTGGCTCTGCGCAAAGGTTGGAGGTCGTGGTCGCCGGCGACGAGGGCTCGGCCCGGCTCGACCGCGTGCTGGCGGCGCACCTCACCGACCTGTCGCGATCGAGGCTGAAAGCCCTGATTTTGGCGGGCGCAGTGAGCCTGAAGGCTTCCGCGGTCCGCGACCCCGCTTATCACGTCGCATCCGGCGATACGATCACAATCGACGTGCCCGAGGCGGCGCCGGCGGAACCGAAGGGCGAGGATATCGCCCTCGACATCGTGTTCGAGGACGACGACATCGTCGTCATCAACAAGCCGAAGGGCCTGGTCGTGCACCCCGCGGCCGGCCACGAGACGGGCACGCTGGTGAATGCGCTGATCGCCCATTGCGGCGCTTCGCTCTCGGGCATCGGCGGGGTGCGCCGGCCCGGCATCGTGCACCGGCTCGACAAGGACACCACAGGGCTGATGGTCGTGGCCAAGAACGACCTCGCCCATGCCTCGCTGTCAGAGCAATTCGCCGACCACGGCCGCACCGGTGAGATGCGGCGCGGCTACATGGCCTTTGCCTGGGGCGTACCGAACCGGCATCGCGGCACGGTGGACGCGCCGATCGACCGCCATCCGCATGCGCGCGAGAAGATGGCGGTGCGCCATGGCGGCCGCGAGGCGGTGACGCATTGGGAAATCCTGGAGAGTTTCAATGGGCGCGACGGCAAGGGCGTAGCCGCCCTGCTCGCCTGCGAGCTCGAGACCGGGCGCACCCACCAGATCCGCGTCCACCTCGCCCATATCGGCCATCCCCTGCTGGGCGACGCCGTCTATGGCCCTCACTTCAAGACCAAGGCAAACCAGCTGGCGCCTCAGTCGCAGGCCGCTTTGGCGGCGCTGGGGCGGCAGGCCTTACATGCTTACCTGCTGGTATTGCAGCACCCAAGAACGGGAGAATTACTGCACTGGGAGGCGCCGTTGCCGGAGGATTTGCTTCTCCTCGAAAGCTGCCTGAAAGCGGCGCTATGACGCAGCCATTTTAAGAAAAGCGTTACATTACAAAAAGTTATAACTGCCACACGGGGACGTGACGTCAGCAATCCTTCCCTTTTTGGCCCCCGATGGGGTATATTGCGCCTGCGTTGGAAATGACCAACGCGGAACATCGCAGCCCGGCCGGCTTTGACACAGCGGTCGTCTGCCTGGCCCGCCGCTATCGGGGGCCTGAACCTTTTGGAGGGCGCACTATGGCCCGTACCGCTGCTTTGCCGGTCCTCAATGGAGAATCCGGCCTTTCCCGTTACCTCGCCGAGATTCGCAAGTTTCCGATGCTGGAACCCCAGCAGGAATACATGCTCGCCAAGCGTTGGCGCGAGCATGACGATCGCGACGCGGCGCACCAACTCGTCACCAGCCATCTCCGCCTCGTGGCCAAGATTGCCATGGGCTATCGCGGCTACGGCCTGCCGATCTCCGAGGTCGTCTCGGAAGGCAATGTCGGCCTGATGCAGGCGGTGAAGCGATTCGAACCCGAGAAGGGGTTCCGTCTCGCCACCTATGCGATGTGGTGGATCAAGGCGTCGATTCAAGAGTACATCCTGCGTTCCTGGTCGCTCGTGAAGATGGGCACCACCGCGAACCAGAAGAAGCTGTTCTTCAACCTGCGCAAGGCGAAGAGCAAGATCAACGCGCTGGACGAGGGCGATCTCCGCCCCGACCAGGTCGCGACCATTGCCAAGCGGCTGGGCGTGACCGACCAGGACGTGATCGACATGAACCGCCGCCTCGGCGGCGACGCCTCGCTCAACGCGCCAATCCGCGACGACGGCGAGGCCGGCGAATGGCAGGACTGGCTGGTCGACAATACGCCGAACCAGGAAGCCCTGATGGCGGAGCACGAGGAGTATGATCACCGCCGTGACGCGCTGAACGGCGCCATGGGCGTGCTCAACCCGCGCGAACGCCGCATCTTCGAGGCCCGCCGCCTCGCCGATGAGCCGATGACGCTGGAAGACCTTGCCGCCGAGTTCGGCGTGTCGCGCGAGCGCGTCCGCCAGATCGAGGTCCGCGCCTTCGAGAAGGTGCAGTCCGCGGTCAAGGGCACGATCGCAAGACAGGAACAAGCCGCGCTGGAAGCCGCGCATTAAGCGGGGCGCTTGAGCGGTTAAGAGATTGGCGGATCGAAAGAGACAGAAAGCCGGCGGCAACGCCGGCTTTTTTGTTGGACCGATGCATCGTTTGAGCGATGCGCAAACGTCGCCGAAATGATGCGAAGCACAGCCCCACACTCGGTGTCATGCCCCGGCTTGACCGGGGCATCCAGTACGCCGCAGCGCCAATAGCAAGAGCGAGATCTTGAACGCACGCCTCTGAAATACTGGATCGCCCGGTTGAACCGGGCGATGACAGCGGCGAGTGAGATGGCCATCACATTTCCCTCTCCCTAAGCCGACGTAGAACCATGCCTGCCTTGAACCCGCGTTGGCGGTCAGCCGACCCAAAACTGTCGGACCGACAGCATCGATTGGACAGACACCGTGTCGATCATCCTGCAATCCACCGTCGGCGGCTTCGAAGCCCAGTTCATGCGCAAGCTGCCGCTGGTCGAGCAGGCGATGCGCGAGCACGGGCTCGAGCCGTCGGAGTTCGTGATCTCGAAGGATTATGCGGGCACAGCGACGATCCCGCTCATGGGCCCGTTCTTCTATAGTTACAGCGTGTTCTTCGGCGAGGAGCAATTCACCGTCACCGAGCCGAACGACATGGTGTTTCTGGACTATTTCTTCAAGCGCGTGCTGGCCGTGGACGAACCGCCGGAACTGCCGCGGCGGCCTGGTTTGATCCGGCGGTTTTTCGGCTGGATGTCGCAGGCGATTTAGACCCTCTTCCCTTGTGGGAGAGGGTGGCTCGACGCAATAGCGGCGAGACGGGTGAGGGGTGTCCATCCTTACGAACGGTCTTGCGAGCGGAAAGAACCCCTCATCCGGCGCCATAGCCGATGCGAAGCATCGGCGTTCTCGAGAACGGCGGCCGAAGGCCGCCTATGCCACCTTCTCCCGCAAGGGGAGAAGGAAGAGCGCACCGTCCGCGCTCGCTAACTCTACTCCCCCCACACCCGCGCCAGCGTGGCGAGCCAGCAGCCTTCGCAATAGCGGGCATCCTTGTAGTCGATCCAGTTGTGCGCATAGACGTGGTCGAGCGTGATGCCGTAGCGCGCGCGCAGCACCTTGACGAGGATCTTCCAGGCCGCGACCTGCGCCTCGGTCGGGCCGGCCGCGACGTCGGGATAATTGCCGGCGAACTCGACGCCGATCGAATTGTCGCGCACGACCTGGCGATAGGTCGGCCTGTTGTCGATGTATTTGTTGTCGTTGCGGTTGGCGCCGTCGCCATGGGACGGCACCAAATTCTCCGCCACCGCCCAATAGACCGTGCCGTCGGTCTCGACCCACACCGTGACGCCGCGACGGGTTGGGTTCTTCGCCTGCGCCAGCGCGCCGCCGCGCGCCGATCCCGCCGGTCCTTCGGTCTGGTGCACGATGATGTTGCGCCAGGGGTTTGCGCTGCCGACGTCGCCCCATGGCGCCAGCCACACGATCTTCAGGCCGGGAATGTCGGGCGTACCGGAGGCGCGCGCGAATTTTTCCAGTTCGGCGTCCTCAGCGGTGGCGGGGGCTGTCAGAAACAGAGCGGCGAGAACGGCCGCGAACAGGCGAGACATCATGATGCGGATCCAATGCGGCCCCTGATGTAGCACGCCTCTACGCGAAGTTGCGCACGGGCTCGCCGGGACCGACCGGCTCGGGCGAGAGCGGCGGCGCCGGATCGTAGACGGCAAAATCGTTCTTGCCGTTCTTCTTGGCAGCGTAGAGGGCGTGGTCGGCATGCGCGATCAGGCGGTCCGGGAATTGGCCGATGCCGCGGTCCCACTGCGCGACGCCGATCGAGATCGCGATCGGGATGTCGCCGCCGGTGCAGGTCGCGGCGTCCTGACGGCAGACCTCGAGCACGCGGCGGGCGATCGCGGCGCCCTCACGCAGCGACGACGACGGCAGCACGATGCAGAACTCGTCGCCGCCGGTGCGGGCGAGCATGTCGCCGGGCCGCAACCGCGTTTGCGCCATCAAGGTGAAGTGCCGCAGGCAGGCGTCGCCGGCGGCATGGCCATGGGTGTCGTTGATGGTCTTGAAGCCGTCGAGATCGATCACGAGCAGCGAGAACGGCGCGCCGCCGCGTTCCGAGCGGGCGCATTCCTCGGTCAGGCGCTGCAGCAGATGCCGCCGGTTGGCGACGCCGGTGAGATCGTCGAGCAGGGCGAGGTCGGCAACCTCGTTACGCAAGCTGTCCATCGCCATCAGCAGGAAGCCGAAATTCAGCGTCATCGACAGGAACAGCAGCCCCAGCACGATCACGGCATGGGGCTGACTACCGGCGCGCGCCGACAGATCGTGGCCGAGCAGATTGCCCACCGTGCGCACGAGCAGGATCGCGATGATGGTGAGGATGACGATGCCGGACAGCCGCGCGCCCGGGCTGACGCGCCCCTCCGGCGACAGCAACAGACGCAGCGCCAGCACCAGCGGCAGGGCCTGGCCGAGCGTGTAGCTGAGCATGCGCAGTTGCATGTGCTCGAAGCCGACCATGAAGACCACGACGCCGCCGAGGCTCAAGCCTCCCGTTGCGGTCATGAGGCGCCAGGAGACCGGCCGATCATAGAAGCGCTGAATGCCCATGGCGGCAAGGCAGCTCGCGGCAATGACGCCGCCAGCGCCGAGCAGAAGCGGCAAGGGAGAGGCGACGAACAGACGGATCAGGGCCGTCATCGCCCCAGCCGCGCCGACGAAGGACGAAGCCATCCAGAACCGCGCGGCTGCGAATTTCGGATAGGAGCGCGTCACGTAGGCCCAGATCACGCCGAGCGCCAGGAAGTTGACGACGAAGACCATCCACAATGTCGGTACGTTCAGCATGGCGCGTGCGGCACACGCAGCGTCGCGCCCCCCGTCCCTGGCAGCCGTCCGTCCATCACCCATCCCCGTTTTCTTGCGGGGAACAATGCGGCGGTTGCGCTTAACGGAGTCTCACTGCGATCCCCGAAAACGCGCCTTTGGTTTTGGATTCATGAACAGCGCGCGGCTGTTGTCGGATCGTTAAGCCTGTCGCCGGCGATGCCGCGCTGGCGCGGCGATGCGGATTCGCGCACCAAAATCACCTGAAAATGCATCTGAGCTGTGGATAACACGATGACACGGATGTGACGGCGCGGGGCAGAGACCTGCGAATCTGCTGAGCTTGTCGCCGAGGATGTTGCGAGGCTGGCCCTCCGCCGAGCATCCCTCGTGTCGCGTTCCACCATTAACCCCTAAGAGGATACTATGGCTAAGAAAGCGAAGAAGGCGGCGAAGAAGAAGGCGAAGAAGGCCAAGAAGGCGAAGAAGAAGTAACGCGGCTTCTTTTTCTTTGCCCGGGTGGAGCCTCGCTCCGCCCGGGCGTCGGGAAGGGTCGAGACGAAGTGAAGGTAGCGGGCGCAAGGCCCGCTTTTTTATTTGCGCGTTGCCGGGCTCCGCTCTTTCACTCCCTCTCCCCGTTCTTACGGGGAGAGGGTGGGGTGAGGGGCCTCTCCGCGCATGAGATATCCGTGAGACCTGTACCCCCTCACCGGCATCCCATCTACGATGGGATGCGACCTCCCCCCGCAAGCGGGGAGAGGTGAAGAGGAAAGTCTACCTCTCCGCAAACGCGAGCTTGGCGCCGAGCGCGGCAAAGCCGGCGGCAAAGCTGCGGCGCAGCCAGGCCATGACGGCCGGACGGGAGATGACGCGCTCGCGCACCGAAGCGGCGCAGAGGCCATAGACGACGAACACCGCAAAGGTCATCGCCATGAAGGCGCCGCTCAATTCCAGCATCCGCGCCAGCACATGGGCCTCATCCAGCGCGATGAACTGCGGCAGGAAGGCGAGGAAGAAGATCGACAGTTTGGGATTGAGGATGTTGATCAGGAAGCCGGTGACGATGACGCGGCCGATCGACCGCTCCGCGATCTTGCCCTCGACCGCGAGCTCGCCTCGCTCGCGCAGCGCCTGCCAGGACATGTAGAGCAGATAGGCGACGCCGCACCATTTCAGCGCGGCGAAGGCGAGCGCGCTGGTGTGGAGCACCGCGGCAAGGCCGAGCATCGCCGCGATCATGTGCGGCACGATGCCCAGCGTGCAGCCGAAGGCCGCGGCGACGCTGGCGCGCGAGCCGCGGGTGAGCGCCGCGGCGAGCGTATAGAGCACGCCGGTGCCGGGCGAAGCGACGACGATGAGCGAGGTGAGCAGGAAGGACCAGGTCATTGGGCCGACCTTACCAGCTCGCGACGAGAAAGCGAGCCTGCGGAATAGCCGTCAGGACAGCTGCGCGATCTCGGCCTCGCGCAGCACGTCGAGCGGGGCCCAGGGTTTTGCCCAGAATTTTGCGCCAGCAGGCAAGGGCTGCTTCAAGGGACGGCCGGAGGTGACGACGACGTCGAGCTTGGGATTGCGCTCCTTGGCGACATGCGCGAGCTCGACCCCGTTCATGCTTCCGGCGAGCTGGACGTCGGTCAGCATCAGACAAAGCGCGCCGGCGTTCTTGTCGAGGACGCGTTCGGCGTCCTCGGCGCTCTCGCACTGGATGACCTGGTAGCCGCTCTCTTCGAGAAGAAGACTCAGCATCTCCCGCTGCATGACGTCGTCTTCAACGATCAGCGCTGTTGCACGAAATGGCCCAGCCTGTCCCATCAGCGGCTCCCAATATTTGCTCACGTAACACATGTTAAAGGTCCAACTCGGCCATTGTTCAGTTCCATTCTGAAAAAATGTAAATCATGGTTCCCGCCCTCAGTGCGTGACTGGGAACCTCATGACTGGGATTCGCAGGCCGGCCATCATGAGAGCGGCAAGCGGCATCGGCCGTACGTTAGCCATTGAGCTTGCGCAGCGCGGCTGTGACCTCCGTTGCAGCGGAGGCTGGAGAAGATGGCGAAAGGCAAGTAGTCGCTTGGTACGATAGCGGCACGACATCCTCCGCCGTCGTCCTGGCCTAGTGCGCAATTGCGCACGGGAGCCAGGACCCATAGCCACCGAATCCCATTTGACGAAGGCTGGCAGTTACTCAGCCAATGCAAGTGAATGCCAGTCGTCGCCAAACTCCTCCCTGGGGTAATGGGTCCTGGCTTTCGCCAGGACGACGATGGGGGAGAGATTGCGCGCGACTCTCAACCGTCATTGCGAGGAGCCCTTGCGACGAAGCAATCCAGATTGTCTCCGCGGCGAGATTCTGGATTGCTTCCGCCTTCGCCAAAGGCTTCGGCGGACAAGTCGCTTCGCTCGCAATGACGACCGCGACTATCGCCCGCCTCACTGCCCCATCAAGCGATCCGCGAAATATCCGATGGTCTTCCTGTAGACCACCGCCCTGTTCCACTCGCGCATCGCTTCGAAATTGGCGGTGCCTTCGCCATAGGGCTGGCCCATCTTGAAGCCGCTGGTGTGGAGCAGGTTCGCGGTCGAGGCGAGCACGTCGGCGACGCTGTGGCGGAGGTCGACATGGCCGTCGCCGTCGAAATCGACGCCGTATTTGATGTAGGACGACGGCAGGAACTGGGTCTGGCCGATCTCGCCGGCATAGGCGCCGATGAGGTCGCGCAGCGGCAGGTCGCCGCGCTGCACGATCTTGAGCGCGGCGAGCAGCTCGCCCTGGAACAGATCGGTGCGGCGGCAGTCATGCGCGAGCGTCGCCAGCGTCTTGATCACTGGCAGCTTGCCGGTGTCGCCCTTGCCGAAATCGCTCTCCAGTCCCCAGATTGCGACCAGGATATAGCGCGGCACGCCGAACTGCTGCTCGATGCGCGACAGCAGCGCGGCATGGCGCTGGAGCAGCGCCCGCCCGCCATTGATGCGGCCGGGGCCGACGCGGGTCGAGACGTACTGCTCAAAACTCTTATTGAAGGTGTGACGCTGGCGGCGGTCGAAGGCGAGCACGGCGCCATCGGGGGTGACACCACTGAGCGCCGCATTGGTCACGCTCGCCGAGACGCCGGCTCCTTGCGCTTCTGACGCCATGGTTGCGACAAAGCTGTTGAAGTCGCCGCCGCAGCGCGCGGCCTGCGCCGACCCGGCCAGACAAACGACGAACGCGGCGGCGAGAAGCAGTCTCGGCATGTGGAGCAATCCCCCAAAAATCCTGGCGTGAAGCGGCGCGGATCATGCCCGGGAAAGCGGGAACCGTCAAAGCGGCGCGCTTGATCCGCATCAACGTGTCTCGCGCCCTGCTTTCTAGATTGCAGCGAACAGGAAAGCCGCCCAGGAGACTAGCCAATGACCGGAATCACCTTGACCGCCGAGCAGATCCGCAATGCCCCCGCACCAGTGCGGCAATGGATCGAGCAGGAGGTCATCGCCGCGCTCGGCCTCGCGCCGCGGACGCCGGCCGCCGCCCCGCCGCAGGCCGCTCATCTCGTCGCCTGTAGCGTGGAGGACATGGCCAGCGTGCTCGAGCACATCCGCGGCGTATTTCCCGCGGTGAACGTGCTGTTCGAGCTCGGCCGTCCCGGCATCAGCTTCGGCCAGCCCGCGGTGATGATGGTCCGCCTGATGGACATCCTGCACCACACGCGACTTCAGGACGTTGGCCAGGTCATAACCTGCCTGGAGATGATCAACCAAGCGCTGACCGAGGTGAAGAAGGATCCGTCGGTGCGGTTTTGCGATTTCGACAATGAGGGCCACTGCCTGATCGCACCGCAGACGCAAGTGAGCATCGCAACGCTGTGGCAGACCATGATGGAGCGCCAGCAGGCGGCGCAGGAGCGCGAGGCCGACAGCCGGGTTGCGCCGGCGGCGTGAGATAAAGGGCGGCGCGCACCCCGGTCATTTCGGGGCGCGTCGCAAGGACGAACGAGAAACTAGCCGCTATGATGCCAATGGTCGGACGACGCGTTCGGCTTCTGCGTCAAGTGCCCGTGAGGCAATCACCCATGTCCCACCGCCAGCGGCCTCCTCATCCACCTCGCCGCGCCCTCCTCCGCATCCCCCTCTTCCGCCTGCTCGCCATCAACCTCGCGATCGGCGCCTGCGCTGCGGCGCTGCTCGTCGGCGGACTGCTCTGGCTCAATCCCGGACATCTGCGCGAGCTGATCTTCGCCGACCGTTCGCCCGGCATCGCGCTTGCGCTGTTGCTCGCATCCTTCCTCATCACCTTCGGCTCCGCCGCGATGGGCAGCGCGATCATGGCGCAGGGTCGCAAGGAAGAGCGCAGCGGACATGACGGCGGACACGGATCGCGGCTCGCCGCGCAGGAACTTGCGCCGCGCAGGCGCACACCTTGAGATATGCGCAGGACGGTGGAACTCGCTTTTGCACATCGGATCACAGCACATCATCTGCACGCTGGCGGGAAGGCGTGCAGGTTGGCGCACTTCGCTACAAAGCACTCCAGTCGCGCCGCGTTGCGACGGCCGGAGAGATGAACAAAGTAATTGAATGATCCAAGCAATTGTTGCGACGCGCACCAAAACCGAATGCCGCGACCAGCGCATATCTGATCCACCCGCTGCGACATCAAAGCCGCCACGATTTGCCTTGCCATCGCATGGCGCGTTCTATAGAATTCTATTTTAGGTTGTCGCCCCGCCAGCCCCGGGCGACACTGAAGACCAAAAATAAACGGCGGGCTTTTCGGCCCGCCGTTTATTGAGGCTGAGGGTCGCGGCAGGCGCTTGGCAATCGCGGCTCCATTGTTGGCCAGTCGAACGCTCCGGCGCGACGCTGATGTCGACAGCCGCCGAAGTCATTTGACTGCGGCCCCCTGATCGACGACAAGCCGCCATGGCAAAAAAACCCGGAACCAATCCCAAAGGCGAGTTCGCCTTTTTCAACGTCGTCTATGAAGACGGCTCACAACGCTCCAATCGCCGCGTGCCCACTGAGCTGCTCGGCGGTCTCGACGGCGACGAGCCTGCGCGCGGTTTCATCATGGAGCAGGACCGCGAGATCGCCGAGAAGTCCGGTCGGCCCGCGCTCGAGATCAAGCGGATCGAGCGGGTCGGCGCGAAGAAGAAGTAGGCCTTCAGCTTCTCCACCGTCATTGCGAGCGCAGCGAAGCAATCCAGAAATGCCTCTGCGGAAAGACTCTGGATTGCTTCGCTGCGCTCGCAATGACGACAAAACAAAAACGGCGGGCCAACGCCCGCCGTTTTGCTTTGGATCGCTGCCTACGATCAATTATCCAAGAAGCTCCGCAGCTTCCTTGACCGCGACGGATGCTTCAGCTTGCGCAGCGCTTTCGCCTCGATCTGGCGAATGCGTTCGCGCGTCACCGAGAACTGCTGACCGACTTCTTCCAGCGTGTGGTCGGTGTTCATGCCGATGCCGAAGCGCATGCGCAGGACGCGCTCTTCGCGCGGGGTGAGCGAGGCCAGCACGCGCGTGGTGGTCTCGCGCAGGTTGGACTGGATCGCGGCGTCGATCGGCAGGATCGCGTTCTTGTCCTCGATGAAATCGCCGAGGTGTGAATCCTCTTCGTCACCGACCGGCGTCTCCAGCGACAGCGGCTCCTTGGCGATCTTGAGGACCTTGCGGACCTTTTCCAGGGGCATGCCGAGCTTCTCGGCCAGCTCTTCCGGGGTCGGCTCGCGGCCGATCTCGTTGAGCATCTGGCGGGACGTGCGCACGATCTTGTTGATCGTCTCGATCATGTGCACGGGGATGCGGATGGTGCGCGCCTGGTCGGCGATGGAGCGGGTGATCGCCTGCCGGATCCACCACGTGGCGTAGGTCGAGAACTTGTAGCCGCGGCGATACTCGAACTTGTCGACCGCTTTCATCAGGCCGATGTTGCCTTCCTGGATCAGGTCGAGGAACTGCAGGCCGCGGTTGGTGTATTTCTTCGCGATCGAGATCACCAAGCGGAGGTTGGCTTCCACCATCTCCTTCTTGGCCTGACGTGCTTCGCGCTCGCCCTTCTGCACGGAGTGCACGATCTTGCGGAACTCGACGATCTCGAGGCCGGTCAGCGCGGCAAGCTGATGCACCTCGTGGCGGAGGTCCTTGATGCGGTCCTTCTCGTGGTGGACGAAATTCTTCCAGCCCTTGGCCGACAGTTTTGAGACACGGTTAAGCCAACGCGGGTCCAATTCAGAACCGGTGTAGTTGCGCAAAAAGTCTTCGCGCGCGACGCCATGGCTGTCTGCAAGACGCATCAGGCGGCCCTCGTGCGAGACGAGGCGCTTGTTGATGTCGTAGAGCTGCTCGACGAGCGAGTCGATGCGGGCCTGGTTCAGGCGCAGCGACTTCACTTCGACGATGATCTCGTCCTTCAGCTTCTTGTACTTGCGCTCCTGGTGCGGCGAGAGCGACTCGTTCTGGAGCTGGTTCTGGATGTCCTGCTCCTGAAGCTTGCGCAGCTTCTTGTAGCTGTCGGCGATCTTGTCGAAGATCTCGACCACCTTCGGCTTGAGCTCGGCCTCGATCGCCGCGAGCGACATCTGGTTCTCGAACTCGTCGTCGTCCATGTCGGCTTCGGCGGCGGCCTCGCCCGGATCCTTCTCCTCGCCGGCCTCAGTGCCAGCGGCGGCCGGTGCGGCGCGGAACGGGGTCGGCGACGGGGGCGCAGCGGGCGGGGCGACATGCGCGGGGGCAGCTGTGGACGCGGTGGCGTCGCTACCCTCAGTCGACGCTTCGCCGCCCTCGCCGTTGGGGCCGGCAATCATCGCGGTGTTCATGCCGCCCTTGGCGTCGGGGCCGGCATAAGTCGCTTCGAGATCGATGATGTCGCGGAGGAAGATCTTGCCTTCGTTGAGCTCGTCGCGCCAGATGATGATGGCCTGGAAGGTCAGCGGGCTTTCGCAGAGCCCTGCGATCATCGCCTCGCGGCCGGCCTCGATGCGCTTGGCAATGGCGATTTCGCCTTCGCGGGACAGCAGCTCGACCGTACCCATCTCGCGCAGATACATGCGCACGGGATCGTCGGTGCGCTCGCCCGGCTCGCTCTTCTTGACCTCGGTGACGGCCTTCTGGGTGACCTCGACGAGCTCGTTATCGGTCTCGTCGTCGGCCTCGTCCTTCTCGTCCTCGCCTTCGGTGTCGTCGGCTTCGGTGACGTTGATGCCCATGTCCGAGAGCATCGACATGATGTCCTCGATCTGTTCGGGCGAGGTCTGGTCGGACGGCAAGACTTCGTTGAGCTGATCGAAGGTCACGAAGCCGCGCTTCTTGGCCTGCTTGATCATCTTCTTCACGGCGGCGTCGGACAGGTCGAGCAAGGGCGAGGGCGCGTCTTGGGAGTCCTTCTCCGGCGCGTCCGCTGCCTTGTCGTCTTTTTCCTTGTCCTTCGCCTGCAGCGTCTTTGCCTTGGTGGCCATCCATTGCTCCTAAACGCGCTTCAATGCAGACGGCGCGCCCCGCCTGCCTGAATTCACATGAACCTGTTGCTCGACGCTCTCGCTTCGGCAGCTCTCGACACGGAAAGGGCGGCGCACATGTCTCTCGCCACCCCCAACTTTCTCTCGCCGGATTTGCCTAACGCTTCGTGAGCCTCTTTGCCGCAGCGGATGCAGGTGTAGTGCCAACAGTGTTCGCGCGGATTCATTCCTGACGCGTCTGTTCTGCCTGCGGCCGCCTCTGGGCCAAAGTGCTACAAGACCGTTAAGCCTCGATTAACCCTGTTTTTGCCGCCAAACCCAGGATTTGGCGAGTCTTTTAGCGGTTTCGGCCGCGGCCGTCCGCATGATTCTTCATCACATGCTCTTCTGGAGCCGGCCCGACAGCTCACCAAAACCCTCGATCAGGGCCTCGGTACCGTCGACTTCACCTATCCGAGCCTTGACGTCACGCAGCCATGCCAAATTGGCCTCGCTGGGGTCCTCCCCCAAGGCCAGCTCGGCGTCTTTCAGCTCTCTAAGTAGTGAATGCCATTGCCGATGCAAGGCAACCAGCTGATGCCAGGTGGCAAGAACGTCGTCCCGCGCCGCGCCCTCGCGGGCGCCCCACACCGCTGCGGTCGTGATACCGTTCTCAACCCTTTGAAGAGTTTGAGAAAATCCGCCCTTTTCGAGGTCGCCGCGCATCTTCTCGGCCTGCTCGCCGGGGTCCGCTGAGTGGTGATGGTCGTTGGCAAAGGCGGCGATGATGCCGGCCCTGAGCTTATGGGCTTCGGGATGGGCCAGCTCCAGGGCGGCGACCTCCTCGAGGTGCTCATGCAGCAGCCAGGGGTGGTTGATCAGGCATTGCAGGATCAGGGCTTCCCGGCGGGAGATGGCGCTCCGTTGGCCGCGCATGATCGGGCTTGCCGCCAGCTGCGGGCTCGCCGCCTGGTAGGGACCCGAGGGCAGCGGCACGGGACCGGGCGGGCCGCGGCGGCCTCCACCAAATCCCTGGCCACCGAATCGATTCGCACCTCCCCCACTCCTCGGCTGGAAGGACCGGCCGGAATTGCCGCGGAAATTGCCCCGGCCACCAAAGCCGCCGCGCCCGCCCTCGGGCGCGAAGGCGCGCTGCAGCCGGTCGGCGAAGTCGTCGCGGTAATAGCGCCGCACCACCTCGTCGCGGATGCCGTTGGACAGCTCCTTGATGCGCGCCTCCAGCGCGGCGCGGCGCTCCGGCGTGGCGAAATTGCCGCCTTCGAGCTCGCGCGACCAGATCATGTCGGCGAGCGGACGCGCCGCCGCGATCACCTCCTCGATCGCGCCGCGCCCGCCCGAGCGCACGAGATCGTCGGGGTCCTGCCCTTCCGGCAGCAGCGCAAAGCGCAAGCTCTTGCCGGGTGCGAGGAAGGGCAGCGCGAGGTCGGCGGCGCGATACGCCGCCTTTTGTCCGGCGCGGTCGCCGTCGAAGCAGAGGATCGGCTCGTCCGCCATCTTCCAGAGCAGCGCGAGCTGGCTTTCGGTGAGCGCGGTGCCGAGCGGCGCGACAGCGCCTGCGAAGCCCGCGGTGACCATGGCGATGACGTCGACATAGCCTTCGACCACGATCAGCGGCGCGCCGTTGTGGGATGCGGCGCGGGCCGTCTGGTGATTGTAGAGATTGTCGCCCTTGTGGAAGAGCGGCGTCTCCGGCGAGTTCAGATACTTCGCCGGAACGTCCTTCTCCAGCGCGCGCCCGCCGAAGGCGATGACGCGGCCGCGCAAGTCCGTGATCGGAAACATCACGCGGTCGCGGAAGCGGTCGTACGGCACGGGAATGTCGTCGCCGCTAATCAAGAGGCCTGTCTCGACCATGTCGTCGACGGAGACGCCGAGCTTGCCGAGATGCTCCTTCAGCGCGAAGCGGTCGGGCGAAGCATAGCCGAGGCGGAACTGCAATTGCGTTGCGGGTGAGATGGCGCGGTCGGCGAGATAGCCGCGCGCTTTCGCCCCCACGCGCGAGGCCAGCGCCTCCGCAAAGAATTTTGCCGCAAGATCCATGACGTCATGCAGCGATTTGCGCCGCTGCTCATACCGGGCCGCATCTGGCGTCACCGCCGGCAGCGGCAGGCCCGCCATGCCCGCGAGCCGCTCGACGGCCTCCGCGAACGGCAGGCCATCGGTCTCCATCACGAAGGTGATGATGTCGCCGTGCTTGCCGGAGGAGAAGTCGTGGTAAAAGCCCTTCTGGTCGTTGACGTAGAAGGACGGCGTCTTCTCCTGCTGGAACGGCGACAGCCCCTTCCACTCCCGCCCCGCCTTCTTCAGCTTGACGCGCTTGCCCACGACTTCGGAGACCGAAAGCCGGGCACGAAGCTCGTCGAGGAATTGAGGCGTGAAGCGCATGGCGTGTGTGTAGCGCGAAACCGGGTGAGTCGGGCGAAAGGTTAGGGATATAGGTGCGGCTGGGCCAGAAGTCAGGTTTAAGCGGGTTATCCGGGTTATCCGCGCTGTTCACAGCCGAGCACCCAGCAGCGGCCGAAACAAAATCGTTGACTGCGGATATACAATCGTATATACAAGCGACTATCGAAAAAGATGCGATGGAGTGGAACGCCGGAGGGTAGCGGACGCAAACCGACTACTACACGGATTCCAAGGATGTCAGACAGGTTCGATCGTGAATCGTTCGATGGACTCGAATGGGACGAGGACAAGAAGAATTCAAACCTCGTCAAGCATGGAATCGACTTTGAAGATGCAATTGAGGTTTTCGATAGACCGCTTCTTCGTCGATCCGATCGCCACAATGAGGAACGCTGGCTCGCGATAGGTATCTTGGAGGAGAGGCTGATCGCCGTCGCCTTTACGCGGCGCGCAAACATCCTTCGAATAATCTCCGCACGCCGCGCACGGAAAAATGAAGAAAGAGCGTATCGTAACAAGGGCATGGGGCGATCGCCGCAAGGGTAAGACTGACTGGGCGCGCGTCGATGCACTGACCGATGAAGACATTGCCAAGGCGGTCGCAGAGGATCCTGATGCTGCCCCCATCGACATCGATTGGTCGGACGCCGTGCTGGTGATCCCTCCGAAGAAAAAGGCCATCTCCATCCGCGTCGACGAGGACGTCCTCGATTTCTTCAAGCGCGAGGGCGAGGGCTATCAGCGGCGCATGAATGCGGTGCTGCGCTCCTACATGCAGCAGAAGTCCAAGCCGAAGAAGCGCGCCTGATCCGGAGCGAAAGCTGGTAAAAGAGGCCTTGAACCGCGCCCGGTTCCACGCTTCCATACCCCCATGTTCAGGACCTTTCGAGGCGGCCAGAGCGGGGGCTGGCGTGTGAGCTCGATTTCGCCTGTGACGGGCGAGCCCCTGCCCTTCGTGCCGGCGCTATCGGTCACCGACAGCGAAGCCGTCTCGTTGCCGCTGGTGCCCTCGCGCAATGCCTGGCGGCTGGTCGGCGTCACGAGCAGCTTGCGTTACACCGAGCGGCCTGAGAAGGAGCAGCTCGTAGCTGTGCAGGCCGGCCTCGGCCGGTTAGAGGCGACCAGCGCAGCGCTGATCCCGATCCGCAAGTCGCAGGCCTGGTGGGAGCTGACGCAAGAAGAGCGCCGCAAGATCTTCGAGGACAGATCGCACCACATCGCGAGCAGCCTGCGCTACCTGCCCGCGATCGCGCGGCAGCTCTATCATTGCCGCGACCTCGGCGAGCCCTTCGACTTCCTCACCTGGTTCGAGTTCGCACCGGTTCATGCCGAGTTGTTCGAAGAGCTGGTGGCGATGCTGCGGCGGACCGAGGAGTGGAGTTACGTCGAGCGCGAAGTCGATTTGCGCATGGTGAAGGAGGTGCTGTCGGCTTAGTGCTCCAGGAAGCGCCCGGACTCGATGCGCGGCAGATCGGTGACGGGCCAGTTGTAGACGTAGGTCCAGGCCTTCTCGGTGGTGCCGTCCGGCAGCGTCACGTCGATCAGCCTGCGCAGATATTCGGTCGGCTCCGGAAACCCCTCGCCGCAGGCCTCATACATGTCTAGCTCGCGCAAGAGCTCGTCGCCCGCCCGCAAGTAAAAGAGCTCACCATGAACGATGTCGGACGGCGCGTCCGACAGCAGCAGCCCCGGATAATGCTTCACCAGGACGAGCGTGCCGCGGCAGGTCGCTTCCCCCAGGAAATCTGCATGAGCCGCAAGCAGCCGCGCCATCGGATGATCGAAGCCGCGCATCAGGGTGCCGTAGACGAAGAGACGATCGGTGGTCATGGGGAATCTATAGCTGGCAATGATGGGGAACGACAGCGCCGCATATTCGCTGTCGTCCTGGCGAAGGCCAGGACCCATAGCCACCGAACGCAGCAATGGGCAATCTGATCGTCCCAGCTTCGGGCCACACGGGCAGCCGGGGTAATGGGTCCTGGCCTTCGCCAGGACGACTATGTGTAGGCAATGACGCTCTCAGCGGCATCCTCGGTGAAGCATGGTGATTTGAAGCGAACCAATCTATACCGATTTCCCATCGACTTTCAGGGCGACTTTTTTCCATAGGCAATCAGGATGGCTTTAGACACCGCCGATGCGACCGATCAGCTCCTCGGCGAGGGCGACATTGCGCCGGTGCATGAGGTGAATACGGGGGGCCAATCGCCCTTCCTGCTCACAGCGGATCACTACGGACGGGTGCTGCCGCGCGCGCTCGGCGATCTCGGCGTCGCGGAAAGCGATCTTGTCAGGCACATTGCCTGGGACATCGGCATTGCCGGCGTCGCCGAGCGGCTCGCAAAAATGCTCGACGCGCATCTGATCGCGCAGCGCTACTCGCGGCTCGTGATCGATTGCAACCGCCCGCCTGCCGTGGCGAGCTCGATTCCCGTGATTTCCGAAGCCACCGCGATCCCACGCAACGACGGCATTTCGGAATGGGAGCGCGAGGCGCGGCGGCGCGAGATTTTTGTGCCCTATCATCATCGCATTGATGCCGCGATTGCCCACCGCCTGCACGGCAAGCAACCGACGGTGCTGGTGTCGCTGCACAGTTTTACGCCGGCCTATGCCGGCGTCGCGCGGCCCTGGCACATCGGCGCCCTGTATAACCGCGACACCGTGCTGCCGCAGCTGCTCTTGAAACATCTCCGCGCTGAAAGCGATCTCGTCGTCGGCGACAACGAGCCTTATGCGGTGAGTGACCACACCGACTACACCATTCCCGTGCACGGCGAGGCGCGCGGCCTCGTCAACACCGGCATCGAGATCCGCCAGGATCTGATCGCCGACCAGTCCGGCCAGCAGCAATGGGCCGAGCGGCTGGCAAGGATTCTTGCGCAGATCGAGATCGAGCTGAAGGCCGAGCTGTTGGTGTAGGCCTCACTTCGCCCGCGTCAGCGCCAGCCAGATGCCGCCGCCGATCATGAAGCCGCCGGAGATGCGCGACATCATGCGCGTGCGGCGCGCCGAGAAGAATTTACGGGCGCGGCCGGCGGCGATGGCGTAGAGCGCGTCGGTCATGACCGCCGTGACCATGAAGGTGGCGCCCAGCAGTGCGACTTGCGGAACGTGCGGCTGGTTCATGTCCATGAACTGCGGGATGAAGGCGCCGAAGAACACCAGCACCTTCGGGTTCGACAGCAGCACCAGAAATCCTTGCAGGAAGAAGCCGCCGCGCGGCGGCGGAGGCGGCGCGTCGACGCCGACGCCCTCGACCGGCGCCCAGATCAGCCTGATGCCGAGCCAGACCAGATAAGCGGCGCCGGCAAAGCGCACCCAGTCGAACCAGTAGCCCATGGTCGCCATCAGCGAGGTCAGGCCGACCGCGACGACGCCGATCACGATGGCGAGACCAGCTTGCGCGCCGGCGACATTGGTCAGTGCTGCACGCGTGCCGTGGCGCAGGCCGTTGGCGATGACGAGGGTGACGATCGGCCCCGGCAGCAGCGCCAGCGCAATGCAGGCGGCGACGAAGGCGAGATAGGCTTGCATGGACATCATGAGGAGGACTCGCTGCGGTTTGTACGCATTAATGCATGGGAAGGGCAGGAACGGAAGGCTCCTCAATCACAGCCGTCATGCCCCGCGGAGGCGGGGCATCCAGTAAGCCGCGGCCTCTCGGTATCCCCACCAGCGTCTCTGGAATACTGGATCCCCGCCTTCGCGGGGATGACAGCGGAGAATGTGGAAGCGGGCGCACCAACATCACCTTCCATCGAGCGCGGCGACCATCCATTGCTTCATCTCCTCCGTTTCCAGAAACGCTAGCGTCGCGCGCTGCAAGGCGTTCGCATCGCCCGCGCCTTGCGCGACCGCGACGAGCAGATCGCAGCGGCGCGAGACGGCGAAGCCGATTGCGGCGGAGCGCGCTCCGTCCGGCATCTCGAGATCATATCGCCTAGCGCGACCGCGCATCTCGCCAAGCCCCACCTCCTCCCCCGGTGCGGCCGCCGCAAAGCGCGGGCTGATCAGATCGACGTCCGCAACACGATCCACCTCATCATCGTCGGCGACACCGCGGTCGCAATTGCAGAAGCCCCGCTTGGCGCGCACGTAGAGCTCCGTGCCCGCGCAGGCGCCGTCGCAGCGGAATGCACGGCCCACCGGCCAGCCATCGCGCGGAAACGGCCAGGCGATCTCGCGCCAATGCGCCAAGTCCTGCACCGGCGGCGCGAGCTGATAGGCCGCGACACCGGACACACCACACGCGATCATCACGGCCGCGATCGTCGCCGCGCCTTGCATCGTCAGTTCTTCGGCAGGCCGGCGACGGTGCGCGCCGGTCCTGTCAGCTCGAGGATATGCAGGCCGGTATTGGCGCGATCGACGATGTAGATGTAGCCGCGGTCGTCGGTTTCGACATTGTTGGTCTGGATCGCGACCTTGCAGCGCTCGCCGCCCTCGACCGGGATGCAGCGCTTGTCGGTGGCAGCCGTGATCGACGGAATGAAATAGCCGACTTCCTTGGGATGATAGGGATCGCGGATGTCGAGCGCGCGCACGCCGGCATTGAAGAAGGCGATGAAGGCCATCTTCTTGTAATAGACCGGCGCCATGCTCTCGTTGGAGGAATGCGAGCCGAAGCGGCCGCCGCGCTGGCAGAACTGCCCGCTCGCCTCCGGCACCGTGTAGCTCGAGATCATCATCGGCCGCGCCTCGGTGGTGACGTCGGCGAACCAGACCATCTGCCGGGCCTCGCCGCATTCGTTCAAGATCGCCTCGTCGACGATCATCACGATGTCGCGGGTCTTGCCGTCCTTGTCCTCGGCGAACTCGGCGATGGGCATATCGAGCATCGGGAACGTGGTGTGCGCGCCGTTGAAGGCGGACATCGGCATGCGCGAAATCTCGGGATAGCGCAGATTGTCGGGCGCCGGCTCCTTCGGTCCGTTCAAGAGCTTTTCGCGATCGACGATCTGCAGGATGCCGCCTTTGTTGGTGCCATAGCCGAAATAGATGCGATTGCCATCGGGCCCGGTCGAGATCGGACCGTGCAATTCGGTCGGCACCGCGCCGGTCGAACCGGGCTCCTGCCCGGGCAGGCCGAAGTCGCGGATCTTCTGCGGATGCGCGGGATCGCTGAGATCGTAGACCTGCGTCATCCGCCGCGTGCGCCAGTCCGGCGCGCCCGAAACGAGGAAGGCAATGCCGGTGTCGCACTCCCACCAGCTCTTATGCGTGTCCTTCAAGCCGCCGATGCGGGTGATGAGCACGGGGCTGGCGGGCTCCGTGACGTTCCATATCTCGTGCGCCTCGCTGCCGAAGGTGCGCAGCATGTAGACAGCGTTGGGATCACCCTTCGGCAACGCCTTGCCGTCGCAGACCCGCACCATCTGGGCGCCGCCGGATTCGTACTTGCCTTCCTGTCCCGGCAGATGCCGCAGATATTTTGGATGCGCGGGATCGGTGACGTCGACAATGGACGTTCCGTTCGGTTCAGCCTTGCCCGTTATCGGATTGACGGGCGCGGGCACGTCGTCGGTGCCGCCGTGATGGCCGATATAGGCGATCCAGCGATCGCCCTGATGATGGATGGTCGGCTGATAGGCGCTGCGCGCCTGGAGATCGTTGGTGCCGACCAGCTTCATGTTGGAGGCTTCCGGCGGCGCGCCGATCACTTGCTGCTTCTGGGCGTGAACGGCCGTGCTGCCAGCAAGAAAGACGAGGCAGGCAGCAGTCAAGACGCAACGGATCATGAAGTCCTCCCCGGAACCAATCTGCGTTGGCTGAGGCGTGAGGCTAGCACGGCGGATTGCGCGCGACCAAAACACGATTTCTCAAGCCGCGCTTGACATGCAACCATTTGGTTGCCTATTATCACGGCCATGGATGAGGTCTTCAAAGCGCTCGCCGATGCGTCACGACGCTCGCTCTTGGACAGGCTTCACGCCCGGAACGGCCAGACGCTGAACGAGCTCTGCGAGGGACTTGCGATGACGCGTCAGGCCGTGACCAAGCACCTTGCGATTCTGGAGGAGGCCAACCTCGTCACCACCATCAGGCATGGCCGCGAGAAGCTGCACTATCTCAACCCCGTGCCGATCCATCAGATCGGCGAACGCTGGATCAGGAAGTTCGAGCGCGGCAAGCTCGCCGCGCTCAGCGAGTTGAAACGTCAGTTGGAGAAGCGCGATGAGTAAGCCGGAGTTCGTCTACGTCACCTATATCGAGACCACGCCGGAGAAGGTCTGGGAGGCGCTGACCAACAGCGCGTTCACGCGGCAGTACTGGTTCGATACCGAGGTCAGGTCCGATTGGAAGGTCGGCTCGCCCTTAACCCTCGTGATGGGCGGCAAGGTCACGGACACCGGCGAGATCCTCGAGGCCGACCGGCCGAGGCGGCTCTCCTATACGTTCAAGCACGAACTGATGGAGGAGATGCGGAACGAGGCGGCGACGAAAGTCGTTTTCACCATCGTGCCTCACGGCGATCTCGTGAAGCTGACGGTGACGCATGAAGGCTTCGCCGCCGGCAGCAAGCTGCTCGACGGCATCTCCAAGGGTTGGCCCGCGATCCTGTCCGGGCTCAAGAGCCTGCTGGAGACCGGCAAGGCGCCCACGATTCCGCCCGCCGCACTCGGCATCGAAGGATTTCAATGATGAGTCTCGATCAATTCACGCCGCTCACCGTCTACACCATCTACATCGCCTCCACGCCCGGGAAGGTGTGGGAGGCCCTGACCTCGGCGGAGTTCAGCCGGCAGTATTTCTTCGGCAATGCCGTCGAGGTCGAGCCACGGCTCGGCGGTGCGTTCATCGTGCGCACGCCTGACGGCGCCGTGCACATCAGCGGCGAGGTTCTCGCCTACGACCCGCCGCGAAAGCTCGCGGTCACGTTCAACGTCAACTGGCCCGATCTGATCGAGAAGCTCGGCCCGACCCTCGTCACCTACGAGATCGAACAGGTCGGAGATGCGGTCCGGCTCACCATGAGCGAAGGCCACGATCGTCCGCTCAGCGATGACATTCTTGCAGGCGGGCGCTCCGGCTGGCCAGCGATCCTGTCCAGCCTCAAGAGCCTGCTCGAGACCGGCAAGCCGCTGGTGGTCAAGCTGGGCCCGCCGCAACGGATGCTCGATGCGCTGAAGGCGATGGGGATCAAGACGCCGTAGTTGCGGCGATCTCCGCTGTCGTCCTGGACAAGCATAGCGAAGCGGAGCGCAGATCCAGGACCCATTGCCACCAAAGCCGATTTGACGAAGGCTGGTCATGACCAGTTCGCACCAAACTGCTCCCCCGGGTAATGGGTCCTGGCTTTCGCCAGGACGACTATGGAATCGGCACCACAAGCCGCCGATAGAGATGCCAGGTCGCATGCCCCAGCACCGGCAGTGTCACGATCAAGCCGAGAAAATAGGGCAGCGCCGAGACGATCAGCAGCATCACGATCACCGCGGCCCATGAGATCATCGGCAGCGGGCTCGTCACCACCGCGCGCACGCTCGTCACCATGGCCGTGACGAAATCGACGTCGCGGTCGAGCAGCAGCGGAAACGACACCACGGTCAGTGAGAACAGGATCAGCGACAGCACGGCACCGACCGCGTTGCCGATGGCGAGGAACAGCAAGCCCTCGTTGGTCGTCAGCACCACCGTCATGAATTCCTGAAGGCTCGAGAACGAGGCGTGCAGGCCGAGCAGCAGCGCGATCAAGAGCCGCACCTGGTACATCCAGACCACGAACACGAACAGCGTCACGAACGCCATCCAGCCGATTTCGCTGCGCGAGCGCACGGCAGACCAGATCGCGCCGAAGGAGACGGGCTCGCCGCGCTCGCGGCGGCGGCTGACCTCATAGAGACCGATCGCGACGAACGGCCCGATCAGCGCGAAGCCCGCCGCCAGGGGATAGACCAGATAGACCATGCCGAACGCGGTGAGGCAGAGCATGATGACGATGCCGCCGGCGGCATAGAGCGCGCCGAAGCAGAGGCCGTAGAGCGGCAGCGCCTGGAAATCGCGCAGGCCCTCGACCAGCGCCTCGGCGATGTCGGTCGCCACGACCGGGCGCACCACCGGATCGACTTTGCCCGAGATGGACATCAGCTTCCTCCCTCACGCGATCTTCGCCGCGCGTTGTCGGAACTGATGTTAGCTCGCTCCCGCGATCCTTGCACGGAAGAGTTGACGGTCGGCTGATACCGCCATCCGCCACCGGAAAACTGGCGCTTGTTCAGGAGCGCGACGTGAGCAGCAGCGCCACACCGAGATTGGCCACGAACAGAGCCGCGTCGATGACGAAGATCCTGAGCATCGGGCCCTTCAATACGGGCCAGTAAGCCACCCCGACGCGGCCGCCGCGCATCAGGACCGGAAGATTGTAGGCGAACTGGCTGAAATGGCAGGCGGCAAAGAACAGGAACAGCGCGAGCTGGGCCTCGACCGGCTGGAAGAAGGACGGACGCGCGGCCAGAAGATAGAATGACAACAGTCCAATAGGTAGATTCATCCCGCCCAGGAACGCGACGCTGGCCGCCAGGGTCGGCGCGATCGGATTGCTGCGTTCTTCCCGCGGCAACAGGATCTTCAGCGTGTTGCGCTGGGCGATGCTGAACTGGATGAAGGCGCCGACGAACCAGAGCGTGTTGAGGAGCAGGACGATATCCGAAAAGCGCATGACTATTTTCCGTAAAAGGCTTCGCTGCGCACCACACGGCCCGCATCGTCGAAGTCCATGAACTCACTGGCGCGTGTGTCGCCCAGCTGCCACCACACGGTCAGTCGCGCGATCGCCTCATCCCAGCTCCAGCCCAGGATCTTCAGGTCGGCGCTCTCGATGTGGCCATAGGCCTTCCGCCAATAGGCGCGGATGTTCTCGGCGCCCGTGACGAGTGGAGAGCCCGTCAGGGTGAGAGCGAGAGGACTGCGCATCTGCGCATCGTCGGCAAAATGCGCGACGACCGCATCGATATCGACCCTGCACCAGCTCGCGCACCATGCCGCGACAAACCGTTCGGCGGCCGCACGGTTCATTGCCTGTGCACCCATGACCGGCGCCCTCCCTGGCTCGTTGGCCGGGAAAATGGCAAAGCCCGTACCTCATGTCAACTATATTGACTTGAGAATGTCCTCAATTGTTGTCGGCGATGGTCTCCATCACGCCCATCCATGCCGCCGTACCCGGCGCCCCGACGCGGTCGAACGCTTCGCGCAGCACCTTGCGTTCGTGGTCCGATGCCCTTTGCTCGATGCGTTGTCCCGCCGTCGTCAGGCGCAGCAGCTTGGAGCGGTGCTGCTCCGGCGAACGCTTCGACGTCACGAGCTTGCGCTCCAGCAGCAGGTTGAGCGGCCGGTTGAGGGCTTGCTTGGAAATGCCGAGGATCTCGATCAGCGACCCGATCGCGATATCGGGCCGGCGCGCCACCACGTAGAGAATGCGGTGGTGCGGACGCGACAGGCCCTGCTTCGCAAGATATGCGTCGGCCTCCAGCGTCATGCCGCGCCAGCCGTAATACATCAGCTCCAGCGCCGCATCCAGATCGTGCAGCTTCGGCAGTGAGGCGCGGTGAAGCCCCGCGGCTTGAGGCGTCTTTGCCATTGTCGGAAGCTAACCTTTCGCCCGCAGCTCGCGCCGCAGCACCTTGCCGGTGGCGGTCATCGGCAACGTCTCCGCGAACGCGACGAAGCGCGGATATTCGTGAGCGGCGAGCTGCACCTTCACGAATTCCTGGATTTCGCGCGCGAGCGCGTCGCTGCCGGTAAAGCCGGGGCGCAGCACGATCCAGGCCTTGATCGATTCGGTGCGGATCGGATCGGGAATGCCGACCACGGCGGCCATCGCCACCGACGGATGCTTCATCAGTGTGTGCTCGATCTCGGACGGGCCGACGCGATAGCCGGCGGTAGTGATGACGTCGTCCTCGCGGCTGACATACCAGAAATAGCCGTCCTCATCCTGCACGCCGAGATCGCCAGTGAGCAGGAATTCGCTGGCATATTTCTTCGCCGTCGCCTCCGGGTTGCGCCAATATTCGAGCATGGTGACGGGACATGGCTGGCGCACGCCGATGATGCCGCGCTGTCCGCGCTTCTGCTCTTCGCCCTTGTCGTTGACGATGCGGACGTCGAAGCCCGGCGTCGCCTTGCCCATCGCGCCGGGGCGGATCGGGAACAGGTTGGAGTTGCTGCCGATCACGAGATTGCACTCGGTCTGGCCGAAGACTTCGTGCGCATCGATGCCGAAGGTGTCGCGCACCCAGCCGAGCAATTCACCGCCGAGCGATTCACCGCCGGTAAAAATGCTGCGCAGCTTCACACCCGGATGTTTCACACCGGCCTGCCGCATCAGCTTCAGCGCGGTCGGCGGCAGGAAGACGTTACGCACGCCGAGGTCCGCCATCATCTGCATCGCCGCCTGTGGCTCGAATTTGCGCGCACGATGACCGACCAGGGGAATGCCGTGATACCAGAACGCCAGCAGGCCGTTGACGAGGCCGCCGATCCAGGCCCAGTCCGCCGGCGTCCACATGAGATCGCCAGGGCGCGGCAGGAAGTTGTGGCACATCTCGACGTTCGGCAGATGGCCGAGCACGACGCGGTGCGCATGCAGGGCGCCCTTGGGGTTTCCGGTCGTTCCCGAGGTATAGATGATCAACGCGGGATCATCGGCGGAGGTGTCGACCCGCGTGAAGTCGGGCGAGGCGGCCTTGACCGCATCCCAGAATGATTTCGCGCCCTCTGGTGCGCGCTCGCCGACGACATAGACATTCTTCAGCTCCGGCAGGCGATCGCGGATCTTCGCAAGCTTCTCCCAGCCGCCCTCGTCGGTGACGATCGCCTTGGCCTCGGAATTCGACAGGCGGAATTCCAGCGCATCCTCGCCGAACAGCGCGAACAGCGGGATCGAGATCAGGCCTGCGCGGAACGCCGCCATGTGCACGATCGGCAGCTCCAGCGACTGCGACAGGAACACCGCGACGCGGTCGCCGCGCGCGAGGCCATCCGCCGTCAGCACATTGGCGAAGCGGCGCGACATCTCGGCAACCTCGTCAAAGGACGTGCGCGTGGTGGCGCCGTTCTCATCGACATAGATCAGCGCGAGCCGGCCCGTGCCATCGGCATGACGATCGCAGCACGCCTCCGCCATGTTGAAGCGCGCGGGGATGTCCCAGCGGAAATTGCGATAGAGCTCGTCGTAGGTTGCGGCTTCGGTGAGCATGGGGTCGTTTCCACGGTCGGCGTCATGGCCGGGCTTGTCCCCGGCCAGCCACGTTCTTGTTCGTTGCCACCAGTTTAAGGCCGTGGATGCCCGGGACAAGCCCGAGCATGACGCGCGAAGCGCCGGCGGCCGAAGGCCGCCTATGCCACCCTCTCCACAAAGGGAAGAGGGGAAGAACGAGCTAGCCCGACAGCGCGGCCTTCACCAGGCCGGACGCCTTGCCGAAATCCATCTGTCCGGCGTATTTCGCTCGCAATACCGCGATCACCTTGCCCATGTCCTTCATGCCGGCGGCGCCCGTTTCAGCGATCGCATCCGAGATCGCCTTCTTCACCTCATCGTCCGACATCTGCTTCGGCAGGTACGCCGAGATCACCGCGATCTCCTCGCGCTCCTGAGCGGCGAGCTCGGCGCGGCCGCCCTTGTCGTAGAGCTCGACCGCCTCCTGGCGCTGCTTGATCATCTTCTGCAGCACGGCGAGGATGTCGGCGTCCGACAGCGGCGGCTTGCCGCTGCCGCGAGCGTCGATGTCGGCATTCTTGATGGTCGAGTTGACCATGCGCAGCGTGGACAGCTTGCGCTCGTCCTTGGCCTTCATGGCCTCCTTGACCGCATTGTTGATGTCGTCGCGCAGCATGGTCGGATCCTCTCAATCTGTCGCGCCTGATCTAAGCCGTTCGCGGGCAAGAGGCCATACCGGACCAGCCGCCGGTGCATTGTTTCCTTGCCAGGGCTCGAAATGGCTCAAAATTGCCAGTTCCGGCTTAAGTGCCTGAAGCCGCCCGGCAAATATGCAAAAACGCATGTGAATCCGGCCTGTCCCGCTTTGACGGCGGCGTTTGCGCAGACTATGAAACGCGCTCATGACACAACATGACAACGATCCCGCCTGGCCGGACCACAAACCGACCGCGCTCCTCGTGCTTGCCGATGGCACGGTGCTCGAAGGCTTTGGTCTCGGCGCCGAAGGCCACGCCGTCGGTGAAGTCTGCTTCAACACCGCGATGACCGGGTATGAGGAGATTTTGACCGATCCCTCCTATGCCGGCCAGCTCATCACCTTTACCTTCCCGCATATCGGCAATGTCGGCACCAACGAGGACGACATCGAGACGGTGAACATGGCGGCGACGCCCGGCGCGCGCGGCGTGATCCTGCGCACCGCGATCACCGATCCCTCAAACTACCGCGCCACCAAGCATCTCGACCAGTGGCTGAGGGCCCGTGGTATCATCGGCCTCTCCGGCATCGACACCCGCGCGCTGACCGCGCTGATCCGCTCGAAGGGCATGCCCAACGCAGTGATCGCCCATTCCAGGACCGGCGAGTTCGACCTGCATGGCCTCAAGGAAGAGGCGCGCGAATGGCCGGGCCTCGAAGGTATGGACCTGGTGCCGATGGTCACCTCCGGCCAGCGCTTCACCTGGGACGAGACGCCCTGGCTGTGGGACAAGGGCTTTGGCCGCCAGGACGAGCCGGAGTTCAACGTCGTCGCCATCGACTATGGCATCAAGCGCAACATCCTGCGCCTGCTCGCCGGCGTCGGCTGCAAGGTGACGGTGGTGCCGGCGACGACCTCATCCGAAGACATTTTGGCGATGAAGCCGGACGGCGTGTTCCTGTCGAACGGCCCTGGCGATCCCGCCGCGACCGGTAAATATGCCGTGCCCGTCATCCGGGACGTGATCAAGTCGGGCACGCCGACCTTCGGCATTTGCCTCGGTCACCAGATGCTCGGCCTCGCCGTCGGCGCCAAGACCAAGAAGATGCATCAGGGCCATCACGGCGCCAATCATCCCGTCAAGGACGAGACCACCGGCAAGGTCGAGATCACTTCGATGAACCACGGCTTTGCCGTGGACGAGACGACGCTACCGAGGGGCGCGACGCAGACCCACATCTCGCTGTTCGACGGCTCCAATTGCGGCATCCAGCTCGACGGCAAGCCGGTGTTCTCGGTGCAGTACCACCCTGAGGCATCCCCGGGTCCGCGCGACTCGCACTATCTGTTCCAGCGGTTCGCGGAGCTGATGCGGCAGAAGAAGAGCGCTTGAGGCACACTGCGGCTCTCGTGCCCCGGGCGCAGTGCAGCGCGCCGCTTTTCGCGGCGTGATGCGCTGCTGAACCGGGGCCCACGCTGAGCTTTCTGGATCCCGGCTCAGCGACGCACCGCTGCGCGCTGCATCGCGTCTGGGACACGAACGGAACGCATTGCGGGCGACTCCGGTTGAACGAGCAGGCGTTCTTTTCTCGGAGCCCCACCATGTCCGTCGTCCGCGACAAGGCCGAGCCGCTTGCCATCGTGTTCGAGGATGACGGGCTCGTGCCGAACAACATCCTCCCGTTCCTAGTTTACCAGAGCGCGGTGAAGCTCGATCCGGAGCATCCGGAGGAGACCATCGAAGAGCTGTTCGAAGCGAACGGCTGGGGCGGCACATGGCGCAACGGCGTCTACGACTATCTGCACTATCATTCGACCGTGCACGAGGTGCTCGGCGTTGCGCGCGGCAGCGCTCGCGTCCGCTTCGGCGGCGATCATGGCCAGGAGCTACAGATCAAGGCCGGCGACGTCGCGATCCTGCCGGCCGGTACCGGCCACCAATGCATCAAGGCGAGCGACGATTTCTGCGTGATCGGCGCCTATCCGCCGGGCGCCAAGATGGAGATCACGCGCGCCACACCGGAGAACCACGCCAAGGCGCTGAAGACGATTCCCGAGGTCGCGATGCCGCCGGCTGATCCCGTGACCGGCAAGGATGGCGCGTTGACGCGGCTGTGGCGGTAGCCAAAGGGCAGGTGCCGTAGGGTGGGCAAAGCGACTCGTCCGCCGTAGCTCGAAGAGCGAAGGCGGAAGCGTGCCCACCAAACACATCGACCGTAAGGATGGATGGTGGGCACGGCGCGCAATGGCGCGCCTTTGCCCACCCTACGGCAGTTGCGGCCCCTACGCCGCGTTGCTGCCCTCCTGCCGTGTCGCTTCGAACAGGAACCAGGTACGGCGCTCGGTCTCGTCGATGAAGATTTCGAGGATGCTGGCGCTGGCGACATCGCCGGCCTCGTCGCAGACGTCGTGTGCCTTGCGCATCGCGCCGGCGACATGCTTGTTATCCTGCATCAGCTCGCGCAGCATCTCGCGCGGCGGGACGTAGTTCTCGTTATTGTCCTTGATGGTCTGGAGCTTTGCGACCTGGCCGATCGACTTGAGCGTGGTGCCGCCGATCTTGCGGACGCGCTCGGCGAGCTGGTCGGTGGTGGCGAAGATCTGATCGGACTGCTCGTCGAGCAGCAAATGGTAGTCGCGGAAATGCCGGCCGCTGATGTGCCAGTGGAAATTCTTGGTCTTCAGATAAAGCGCGAACGCGTCGGCCAGAAGCACGTTGAGCGCCTCCGAGACCTTCTTGACCCCATCGGGCGACAGATCGGTGGGGGTGTCGAGATCGGGCGAGACCTTGTTGTTGGTTTTGCTCACGGGAGACCTTCCTGTTAGGACGCGGACATTGACGGCGCGCCGTCGCACCCCTAACGCAAGGCGGCCAGCGCCGGTTCCTTTTAGCGGAACCATTTGGCCGGGACCCTCAGTACCATGGACGATTGGATCGATTATTACGACTCCACGCATACGATCTATGTCAGCAAGCTGCATCGCGACTTGCACTTCCAGATCATTGCGCGGGACATCATCGGCTATATCCCCTCGCCCGAGGCGGTAGTGCTGGACTATGCCTGCGGCGAAGCGCTGTCGGCGAACCAGGTGGCATCCGCCTGCGGCAAGCTGATCCTGGCGGAGCCCGCGCCCGGGGTGCGCGGCCGACTGATCGCGCGGTTCGCCCCGAACACCAAGATCCGCGTCCGCTCGCTCGACGACGTCCGCAAGATGCAGGACCAGTCGGTCGATCTCGTCGTGATGAACTCGGTCGCGCAATACATGACGCCGGAGGAGCTCGATGCCGCCCTCCTCAACATCCGCCGGATCCTGAAACCCTCCGGCAAGCTGGTGCTCGGCGATATCCTCCAGCCCAATGTCGGCATGGTGAGGGACGTGATGGCGCTGCTCGGCTTCGGCCTGCGGCACGGTTTCCTGAAAGACGCGCTGGTCGGGCTGATCAGCACCGCGCTGTCGGATTACCGCCAGCTGCGCACGCGCATCGGGCTCCAGCGCTACAGTGAGGCGGAGATCACCGCCAAGCTGACCGCGGCCGGGTTCGTGGTCCAGCGCGCCCACAGCAATATCGGCCACAATCGCTGGCGCATGACCTTCGTCGCGCGGCCGCCTCTTGTTCGTTAAGCATAACAATCAGCCGTTGTGGCTTGTCGCACTGCAATCGGTAATGATCGCCCTGGCCCGGTGGCGGAAGCGTCTACGCGAGGGCGGTGCAACGCTCTTCATCCTGGTTCAAATCCAGGCCGGGTCTCCACGCTTCGCCCCTGCGGGGCTACGCGTGGCGCAGCCACGTGAGGCCCGCAGGGGCGAAGCGTGTCCGGCGCAGCTGAAGCGAAGCGGACACGTAGACAGACTGTATCCGCGGCTCAATCTGCCTCAATCAGATCGCACTCGGACAGAAGCTGAAGCCGGCCGGCATCCCTGGCTGCGGAATTGATGACGGCATCGAGCAGGCCGGGGAAGCGCGCGTCCAGATCCTCGCGGCGCAGCCGCATGAAGCGGTTGGTTCCGGCCACGCGGGTCTGCATCAGCCCGCATTCGCGCAGCTTGGCGAAGTGATAGGCGAGGTTGGACTTGCCGCCGAGGCCGCTGAAATCGCCACAACAGAGCTCGCTGCTGACACGTTCTTGCTGCGCGAGCTGATAGACGATCGCCAAGCGGATCGGATCGCTCAGGCAATCCAGGACCATCGACAGCTCAATCTGCTCGCGGGTCGGGTGAAGGGGCGTGCGGCTCATGGGTCAATGATAGCAAAAAGGCCGAGATGTTCAATAGTTCTTGAACCAATTGACTCCTGGATCAGCCGAGCCAATAGTTCAATAAACGTTGAACATAAGGGTTTCTCCATGGGCGTGTTCTGGCTGGCCTTGGCGGCCTTCGCGATCGGCACAGAAGGCTTTGTTATTGCAGGACTTTTGCCGGCGATCGCCACTGACCTCTCGATTTCGGTCTCGGCCGCCGGGCAACTGGTCACGGCTTACGCCGTCACCTATGCCGTGGGCTCGCCGATCCTGGCGGTGACGCTCAACAACATCGACCGCCGCACCGTGCTGGCGCTGGCACTGACGACCTTCATCGCCGGCAACCTCGCCGCGGTGGTGGCATCCAACTACGCCCTGCTGCTGGCCTCGCGCATGCTGATGGCGCTGGGCTCGGGGCTGTGCATGCCGACGGCGCTCGCGGTGTCCGTGGCGGTGGCATCGCCCGAACGGCGCGGACGTGCGGTGGCCCTCGTCACCTCGGGCCTCACGGTCGCGACCGTCATCGGCGTCCCCCTTGGCAATCTCGTCGGCAGCCTGCTCGGCTGGCGCGCAACTTTCGCCATGGTCGCGCTGATCGGCACGGTGGCGCTCGCAGGCCTCCTGCTCGGGCTACCCAAAGGCCTGCCGCGCAACACGGCCTCGCTCAGCGAGCGGCTGGCGGTAGCGCGTCACAGCAACGTGCTGGTCGCGCTTGTGATCACCATTCTCTGGGCGCTCGGCGGCTTCACCGTGTTCACCTATTTCGCGATTCCGCTGCACGGCCTCGGCTTCGACGCTTCGCAGATCAGCCTGGCGCTGCTGGTGTTCGGCGGCGCCGCCGCGATCGGCAACATGCTCGGCGGCGTCCTGGCCGACCGGCTCGGCACGCTCGCCACCGCTGCCCTTGGGCTCGCCGGCATGGCGAGCGCGCTGATCCTGCATTCGCTGGTCCTGAAGCTGATGCCGGGACAGGCGCATTATGCGGTGTTGGGCGCGATCTTCCTCTGGGGCCTCTCGGGCTGGGCGTTCTATCCGGCCCAGATCGCCAGCATCATCCGGATCGAGCCGCAGGCCTCGATGATCGCGCTCTCGCTCAACGCCTCCGCGATGTATCTCGGCTTCGCGATCGGCGGCGCGCTGGGCGGCGCCGTGCTGGCCACCCTCTCGCCCAACGACCTCGGCTGGATCGGCGGATCGAGCGTTGCGGCCTCGCTTCTGGTGCACCTCGCCCGCGGCTGGCAGGCGCGGCCAAAACCGGTCAAAATTGCCGGTTGATGGGCGTTTTTCGGGGTTTCGCCGCCCCGAAAACTGGTCTAAGACCCACCCGCGCGCGAGGGAGACCCCGCGCTCTCGCACAAGGGGACGCGCGGCAAGCGCGCCCTTTTTTTGTGCCCAAATTCCAGTCCGGCGAGAGTTGATGCCCAAACGTACAGACATCACCACCATTCTGATCATCGGCGCCGGTCCCATCGTGATCGGCCAGGCCTGCGAGTTCGACTATTCGGGCACACAGGCGGTGAAGACGCTGAAGGAAGAGGGCTATCGCATCGTCCTCGTCAATTCCAACCCGGCCACCATCATGACCGACCCGGAATTGGCCGATGCGACCTATATCGAGCCGATCACGCCCGAGATCGTCGCCAAGATCATCGAGAAGGAACGCCACGTCATTCCCGGCGGCTTCGCGCTGCTGCCGACCATGGGCGGCCAGACCGCGCTGAACTGCGCGCTGTCGCTGCGCCGGCAGGGCACGCTGGAGAAGTTCGACGTCGAGATGATCGGCGCGACCGCCGACGCGATCGACAAGGCCGAGGACCGCCAGCTTTTCCGCAACGCCATGGAAAAGATTGGGCTGCAGACGCCGAAGTCGCGGCTCGCCAACGCGTCCGAACTGAAGAAGTCGTTCCGCGACAAATACCACGCCGAACGCGAGAAGCTGTCGGGCGCGGCTCTCGAAGAGCTCGACCGGCAATGGACTCTCGGCGAAGGCGACCGCCGCAAGCGCTATCAGGAATATGCGCTGGGCCAAGCGATGATGGCGCTCTCCGAGATCGGCCTGCCCGCGATCATCCGTCCCTCCTTCACGATGGGCGGTACCGGCGGCGGCATCGCCTACAACAAGGAGGAATTCCTCGACATCATCGAACGCGGCCTTGATGCATCGCCCACCAACGAAGTGCTGATCGAAGAATCTGTGCTCGGCTGGAAAGAGTACGAGATGGAGGTGGTGCGCGACAAGAAGGACAATTGCATCATCGTCTGTTCGATCGAGAACCTCGATCCGATGGGCGTGCACACCGGCGATTCCGTCACGGTGGCGCCGGCGCTGACGTTGACCGACAAGGAATACCAGATCATGCGCGACGCCTCGCTGGCGGTGCTGCGCGAGATCGGGGTCGAGACCGGCGGCTCCAACGTGCAGTTCGGCGTCAATCCCGACGACGGCCGCATGGTCGTCATCGAGATGAATCCGCGCGTGTCGCGCTCGTCCGCACTGGCCTCGAAGGCCACCGGCTTTCCGATCGCAAAGGTCGCCGCCAAGCTCGCGGTCGGCTACACCCTCGACGAGATCGCCAACGACATCACCGGCGGTGCCACGCCGGCCTCGTTCGAGCCGACGATCGATTACGTCGTCACCAAGGTGCCGCGCTTCGCCTTCGAGAAATTCCCGGGTGCCTCCACCACGCTGACGACCTCGATGAAGTCAGTCGGTGAAGTCATGGCGATCGGCCGCACCTTCCAGGAAAGTCTTCAGAAGGCCTTGCGCGGGCTCGAGACCGGATTGACCGGCCTCGACGAGATCGAGATCGAAGGGCTCGGCCGCGGCGACGACAAGAACGCAATCCGCGCCGCACTCGGCACGCCGACGCCGAACCGGCTGCTCCAGGTCGCCCAGGCGATGCGGCTCGGCTGGTCGAACGAGGACATCTTCAACTCCTGCAAGATCGATCCGTGGTTCCTCGGCGAAATGCGCGGCATCGTCGACATGGAGGAGAAGGTTCGCAAGAACGGCCTTCCTGGCAATGCCTTCGGCATGCGCACCCTGAAGGCCATGGGCTTCTCCGATGCGCGCCTCGCGGTGCTCGCCGAGACGACGGAAGCGGAGGTGACGGCGAAGCGCCACGCGCTCGGCGTTCGCCCCGTCTACAAGCGCATCGACACCTGCGCGGCCGAATTCGCCTCCCCCACCGCCTATATGTATTCGACCTATGAGGCGCCGTTTTCGGGTGCGCCTGCGGACGAGAGCACCCCGTCCGACATGAAGAAGGTCATCATCCTCGGCGGCGGGCCGAACCGCATCGGCCAGGGCATCGAGTTCGACTATTGCTGCTGTCACGCCTGCTTCGCGCTGCATGACGCCGGCTACGAATCCATCATGGTCAACTGCAACCCGGAGACCGTGTCGACCGACTACGACACGGCCGACCGGCTCTATTTCGAGCCGCTCACCGCCGAGGACGTGCTGGAGATCATTGCCAAGGAGCGCAGCAAGGGCACGCTGCACGGCGTGATCGTGCAGTTCGGCGGTCAGACCCCGCTGAAGCTGGCGCACGCGCTGGAAGCCGCCGAAGTGCCGATCCTCGGCACCTCGCCGGACGCCATCGACCTTGCCGAGGACCGCGACCGCTTCAAGCGCGTGCTCGACAAGCTCAGGCTCAAGCAGCCGAAGAACGGCATCGCTTATTCGGTCGAGCAGGCGAGGCTCGTCTCCGCCGATCTCGGCCTGCCGCTGGTGGTGCGCCCGTCCTATGTGCTCGGCGGCCGCGCCATGCAGATCATCCGCGAGGAGAACCAGCTCAACGACTATCTGCTCGGCACGCTGCCGGAGCTGGTGCCGGCCGACGTCAAGGCGCGCTATCCCAACGACAAGACCGGGCAGATCAACACCGTGCTCGGCAAGAACCCGCTGCTGTTCGACCGCTATCTGTCGGATGCGACCGAGGTCGACGTCGACTGCCTCTGCGACGGCAAGGACACTTTCATCGTCGGCATCATGGAGCACATCGAGGAAGCCGGCATCCATTCCGGCGATAGCGCCTGCTCGCTGCCGCCGCACTCGCTCGATGCCGGGATGATCGAGGAGCTGAAGCGGCAGACCCGCGAGCTCGCGCTCGGCCTCGACGTGGTCGGCCTGATGAACGTGCAATACGCCATCAAGGACGGCGAGATCTACGTGCTGGAAGTCAATCCGCGCGCCTCGCGCACAGTGCCGTTCGTCGCCAAGGTGATCGGCACGCCGGTCGCGAAGATCGCCGCGCGCATCATGGCCGGCGAGAGGCTCGACGACTTCAAGCTGAAGAAGGCAGAGCTCAAGCACGTCGGCGTCAAGGAATCGGTCTTCCCCTTCGCCCGCTTCCCCGGCGTCGACACGGTGCTCGGCCCCGAGATGCGTTCGACCGGCGAAGTGATGGGCATCGACCGCTCGTTTGCGGTGGCGTTCGCCAAGAGCCAGCTCGGCGGCGGCACGCGGGTGCCGCGCAAGGGCACGGTGTTCGTCTCGGTTCGCGAGAGCGACAAGACGCGCATCGCCGACGCCGTTCGCGAGTTGCATTCGCTCGGCTTCAAGGTGCTGGCGACGTCGGGCACTCAGCGCTTCCTGACCGATCAGGGCATCCCGACCGAGAAGGTGAACAAGGTGCTGGAGGGCCGGCCGCACATCGTCGACGCCATCACCAATGGCGACGTCCAGCTCGTCTTAAACACCACCGAAGGCCCGCAGGCGCTCGCCGACAGCCGCTCGCTGCGGCGCGCGGCCCTCTTGCATAAAGTGCCGTATTACACCACTCTTTCCGGGGCCGTGGCGGCCGCGCAGGGCATCCGCGCCTATCTTGGCGGGGACCTTGAGGTTCGTACCCTGCAGAGCTACTTTTCGGAAACCTGATCGCTAGCGGGGGGCCAAGCCTTGAGGGCTCAAGCTTTCCGCTAAGTGATTGGCAATGAAGCCACAATGGCCGGAGGAACTGTCCGGCCATGGGGGTGTTCTGTTCCGACGCTAAGCCCATATCTGTCAACGTCCGGCGGCCCGCGTGTCGAGCCCCGGAAAGACCGACGAATCAAGGTTGGGCGCTCAATCATGTTCTGGGACGCGCGACCGAAGGACGAGAGAGAAGATGGAAAAGGTTCCGATGACTTCGGCCGGATTTGCCGCGCTCGGAGAAGAATTGAAGCATCGCCAGTCCGTGGATCGTCCGCGGATCATCGAGCATATCGCGGAGGCGCGGTCACACGGAGACCTGTCGGAGAACGCGGAATATCATGCCGCGAAGGAAGAGCAGTCCCACAATGAAGGCCGCATCGCCGAGCTCGAGGACAAGCTCGCGCGCGCCGACATCATCGACATCTCGAAACTCTCCGGTGACACCATCAAGTTCGGCGCCACCGTGACGCTGGTCGACGAGGACACCGAGAAGAAGACGGTGTGGCAGATCGTCGGCGAGGTCGAGGCCGACGCCAAGAAGGGCCGCATCTCCATCACCTCGCCACTCGCCCGCGCACTGATCGGCAAGAAGAAGGGCGCCTCCGTCGAGGTCAACACGCCGGGCGGCGCCAAGGCGTATGAGATCACCAAGGTGGAGTGGCGGTAAGGATTTGCCGTTGCCTGTGACGACGTTTCGAAAAAGGCCGCGCACTGCGCGGCCTTTTTTGTGTCTGCTCGGTGCCCGAGATGATTTCGCGCTCTCTCCACTCGTCATTGCGAGCGGAGCGAAGCAATCCAGACTGCCTCCGCGGAAAGACTCTGGATTGCTTCGCGGAGCCTGCCATCGGGCCGCGCTTCGCGCGGACCCGTTGGCTCGCAATGACGGAGCAGGCGCTACCTTCGTCCCTTCACGTCCAGCGGTACCGCCGCCTCGTATTTCGAATTATGCAGAACCAGCGACGTGCGCACGTTGCGGACATGGGGCGCGGCGGTCAGGTGGGTGACGAAATCCTGGAAGGTCGCCATGTCGGGGGCGACGCATTTCAGGATGAAATCGACCTCGCCCGATAGCATCCAGCATTCCCGCACCAAGGGCTCGGCGCGGACGAATTCCTCGAAGGCACGCAAATCCGTCTCGGCCTGGCTGGACAGGTGCACGGCGGCGAACACAGTGACGTCGAAGCCGAGCTTGCGGGCGTCCAGGAGGCCCCTATAGCCGTGGATGTAGCCCTCCTCCTCCAGCGCCCGGACGCGGCGCAGGCAGGGCGGCGGCGAGATGCCGACGCGCTTGGCTAGTTCGACATTCGTGATTCGACCGTCGGCCTGAATCTCGGTGAGAATCTTCAGGTCGATCTCGTCTAGGTTCCGCGACACGTGATTGGAACTCCTGCCCTTTGCGGCGGTATTGGGTGGTTTGTCGCAATCGTCATACCCTAGTCCACGCGCGCAGCGCAATTTTATTGCGCGTGCAGCGCAATCGACTTTTGTTCCTTGTTGGAAAAATCCGCCGATAGGGAATGCAATTCTTGCATAGCTCATCAGAAGGCTTAGATTAGCTCTGATATTTCAGCGCCTCCGCGAGGCCTCCCGGCACGTTCCGCGCCCGCGCTGCAAAATCCCCCGTGAAAGGCGTCCATCGAAATGTCCGCTCCTGTTCATGCAAAGGTCATCATCATTGGCTCCGGCCCCGCCGGTTACACGGCGGCGATCTACGCCGCGCGTGCGATGCTCGAGCCGATCCTGATCCAGGGCATACAGCCGGGCGGCCAGCTCACCATCACCACCGACGTCGAGAACTATCCGGGCTTCGCCGACGTGATCCAGGGCCCCTGGCTGATGGAGCAGATGGAGAAGCAGGCGGTCCATGTCGGCACCACGATCGTCACCGACCTGGTCACCAAGCTGGAGACTGCGCAGCGGCCGTTCCGCCTCACCTGCGACAGCGGCGATGTTTATCTCGCCGACACCGTCATCCTTGCCACAGGCGCCCAGGCGCGCTGGCTAGGGCTGCCCTCCGAAGCGAAATTCCAGGGCGGAGGCGTGTCGGCCTGCGCCACCTGCGACGGCTTCTTCTACCGCAACAAGGAAGTCGTGGTGGTCGGCGGCGGCAACAGCGCGGTCGAGGAAGCCCTGTACCTCACCAACCATGCCTCGCAGGTCACCATCGTGCATCGTCGCGATCACTTCCGCGCCGAGCGCATCCTGCAGGAGCGCTTGTTCAAGCACCCGAAGATCAAGGTGGTCTGGGACTCTGCCGTCGACGAGATCTGCGGCACCGAGAACCCGAACAAGGTCACCCATGTGCGCCTCAAGAACGTCAAGACCGGCGCGCGCAGGGACCTGAAGACCGACGGCATCTTCATCGCCATCGGCCACGCGCCGGCGACCGAGCTCGTCAAAGGCCAGGTCAAGCTCAAACCGTCGGGCTATGTCGAGGTCGCCCCGAACTCGACCGCCACCTCGGTGCCCGGTCTGTTTGCCGCCGGCGACGTCGCCGACGAGACCTATCGCCAGGCCGTGACGGCCGCCGGCCTCGGCTGCATGGCAGCGCTCGAAGCCGAACGTTTCTTGGCCCTGCGCGCCAGCGAGCGCGCCGCAGCGGAATAGAATCATGCCCCGAACACGCGACGGATTTACGGATATGGACTGGGACAAGCTGAAGGTGTTTCACGCGGCGGCGGAAGCGGGCAGCTTCACGCATGCGGGCGAGCAGCTCGGCCTGTCGCAATCGGCGGTGTCACGCCAGGTCTCGGCGCTGGAGCAGGAGCTCTCGGTCTCGTTGTTCCACCGCCACGCCCGCGGCCTGATCCTCACCGAGCAGGGCGACCTGCTGTTCCGCACTGCGCATGACGTATTCATGCAGCTGCAGGCGGCGCGCGCCAAGCTGACCGACAGCCGCGAGCGGCCGAGCGGCGACCTCAAGATCACCACGACGCCCGGCGTCGGCATCAACTGGCTGATCCCGCGGCTCGGCGAGTTCACTGCGCTCTATCCCGAGATCCGAATCTCGCTGATCGTCACCGATGAGGAGCTCGATTTGTCGATGCGCGAGGCCGACGTCGCGATCCGCACCCGCAAGCCGACGCAGCCCGATCTCATCCAGCGCAAGCTGTTCGCGATGGGCTTTCACGCCTATTGCTCGCCGGAATACATCAAGCGCTTCGGCACGCCGCGCACGCTGGAGGAGCTCGACTCCCACCGCATCATCACGCTTGCCGACGGCAACTTCGCGCCGCATCTGCAGAACCGCAACTGGCTGGTCGAAGCCGGTCGCAACGGGTCGGGTCCGCGCGAAGCCTATTTCAAGGTCAACAACATCCTCGGCCTCGTGCGCGCCTGCCAGCAGGGCCTCGGCATCGCGGCCCTGCCCGATTACCTCGTCGAGGAGCAGAGCAAGCTCGTGCAGCTGTTCGGTGAATCGGATTCGATCCAGCTCGATACCTATTTCGTCTATCCCGAGGAGTTGAAGACGGTCGCACGCGTGCAGGTGTTCCGCGACTTCGTGGTGAGCAAGGCGCAGCGCTGGCCGTCCTGATTTCCGCATGACTGACATGCGGCCTCGGCTGTTGCTGCAGGGCGCTCGTCAAGCTCATACTGTTTGTACGCTGAGCCTTCGCGTTGCGCATTTGTCCCCCTCCTCCAGTGGCGCGGGAGTTCAGTAATCCCTCTTGGAAGGTGATTGTGTCGGCCTCACGTGGCCAATACCTAAGCCGGGCCTTCGGGTCCGGCTTTTTTTCGTCAAAATGGTGCTTCGCCTTCCGCGTGTATTGACAGTTCCAGGCATACCTCGCATCATTTGCAAATGATCACGAAGTCGTGCGCACTCATTTCGAAAAAAGGCCCCCATCCGGGGACCTCGGAATGTTGCGCGCGCTAGGCTGACTTCGTCATCGCGAGCTGATCCCGAAAACCCCGCCGCCTGGACGGGGTTTTTTCATATGCCCTCCGTCTCAGGTTTTTTTCCGAGAAGGAGATGGAAACATGACCGGACTACGAGACCAATTGCACGGGCTGTGGCTGCCGCTGGTGACGCCGTTTCGCGACGGACGTCTCGACGAGACATCATTGCGGCGGCTGACACGGCACTACGGCACACAGGCCGTCGACGGCTTCATCCTGGGGGCGACCTCGGGTGAAGGCATGACGCTGCGCGAGGCTGAACTCGAGCGCCTCGTCGCCATCGTCCGCGACGAGATGGCGGCGGGCCGCCGCACCTTGCCGATCTGCCTCGGGCTCTCTGGCGCGGACACCTCGCGGCTGAAGGATCGCCTCGATGAAACCGCGGACTGGCCGATCGACGGCTATCTGATCGCGAGCCCTTACTATGTGCGGCCATCGCAGCGCGGGCTGCTGGCGCATTTCGAGGCGCTCGCCGATCACGCCGCCTGGCCGATTGCGCTCTACAACATTCCCTATCGCACCTCGGTGAACATCACCAACCAGACGCTGCTGCGCCTCGCCGAACACAAGAACATCCTCGGCCTCAAGGATTGCGGCGCGAGCCGCGAGCAATCCATCGCGCTGCTGCGTGACCGGCCGAAGGATTTTCGCGTGCTCACCGGAGAGGACGCGAATTATTTCGAGGCGCTCAGCGACGGCGCCGACGGCGGCATCGTGTTGTCCGCTCATGTCGAGACCGCGACATTTGCGGCCGTGTATGCGGAGTTCAAGCGCGGCAACCACGACGCCGCGCAGGCGCGCTGGCAGGAGGTCGCCGAGCTGACGCGGCTGCTGTTTGCCGAACCGAGCCCCGCACCGGCGAAGTACTGGCTGTGGCGCAGCGGCCTGATCGACAGCCCTGAGGTGCGCCTGCCGATGGTGGAAGTGAGCAGCGAGCTCGCGGCAACGATCGATCGCGAGATCGAGCGAAGGATGAAAGTCGCGGCGTAGGGCTTCATTTACCCTCCCCTGGAGGGGGAGGGTCGATCGCGCGCAGCGCGAGCGGGGTGGGGTGATCTCTCCACTCGTGGCACCGCTTCTGCGGAAAGACTGTCACCCCACCCCGCTCCGCATTTCGCTTCGCTTCATGCGGAGCGACCCTCCCCCTCCAGGGGAGGGTAAGAGGCGCCATGGTTAACCGCACCCCACACGCCCTTCGCATTCGCCGCATGGTGCATCCACGCCCCGTTTACCCAACCGCGCCTATCGTTTCTGCCTGAGACCTTCCAAAAGGGGGAATGACCATGGGACATCGCACCCGGCCTACGGCCGCGAGCCAATTCGCGCCGGCCGATCTCTTGCAGGGAATTCTGGTGGTGTCGTCGTTCGGGTTCTGGGCGGTGATGCTCGGCCTGATGCCGGTGCTGCTGTTTCGCGTCTGGCTGGCGGGCTGACGGCGCGGCGCGGATGGTTAACCCGTGGTAGCAGCTGTGTTCAAATGTGCAGCTCGCTGCGCCCCGGAATCTTAAAACATCCCGCGTATCACTGACGCCCATAAGCGAAGAACTCGCGGAGGCGTTTGTGAATAATCATAATGAGATGGCGTCGCATTACGACGCCGGACAGCAGAGCTTTACCACCGAGGACATTCTCTGGGCCGCCGGCATCTGGTCGGTGATCCTGAGCCTGTCGCCGGTCATCGTGTTCTACATGCTGATGGTGGCGTAGCCTCCTTCAGCAGACCCGAAAAACGCAAAACGCGCGGCTCGTCCGCGCGTTTTCGTCCGGGGAAATGAATGATGAAATTATGCCGCCTGCTTGTGCATTGCGCCGGATGCCGACGCCGTGCCGCGAATAGCCTTCACTGAACGCTCGATCGCCGCCCACAGCCGTGCAATTTCCTGAGCTGCACGACTCTCGGCCTGATACTCGCGCGCCCCTTCGCCGTGGCTGAGCGCCATCAAGAGATCCGAACGGTTGGTGATCTGGCCGCCCCACACCGGAGCGCGGAATTTCGCCAGCGCCTCGCGGGCGATGGTGACGATCGGGCTTTCCGACTCGTCGCGGCGCGCAGGCGCACCGTTGAGCACGACCGCGTAGGGCTTGCGCGCGGCGCGGCACATCTGGATGGTTTCCTGCACCGCGTTGACGTCGAACACGCCGGGCCGCGCCGGAATGATCACCATCGTCGCGTTCCTGATGGCGTCGTCGACGACGGCCGACAGGTTCGGCGGCGTGTCGATCAACACCCATTCATAACCGTCGCGCTTGGCCGCGGAGACGATGCCGCTGACGGAGTTCACGGCCGGCTTGATCGGCGGCTCGTTGGTGCCACGCAGCTTGTGCCACAGCGTGAGCGAGCCTTGCGGATCCGCGTCCACCAGCATGACCTGCTTGCTCGCCTTGATCTGCGCGGCGAGATGTGCAGCCAGGGTGCTCTTGCCCGAGCCGCCTTTACGCGATGCAAAAACAATAACGTTCATACCTTCGGCCTCCAGATTGACCCCGTGGCTCGAAAATGAATCAGCGCGGTGATTCGTGAAAGAAAAATTTATCGGAAGTTGCGTTGCCGCCACGAAATAACAAGGCGTGTTGGCTTTTGAGTCACACTGCCTGGTACGACGCTCGGTGAAAACTGCAGCAAAGCGCCTGCATTCGTGCGTTTTTTGAGCAGCGAGGCGGGATAAAGTGGAATGCAACCTTGCCGGGCAAATCGCCCTGCGACTCTTTTCCATCGCGCGCGCGTCATCGCCGCAAGGCTAGCGCGCGAACAAAACGAGTCCGACGGCGGAAACGCAGCTGCCGGGTTTCAAGGATGAACGCGCTGTCGCACTCAGCCTTCGCTGGATTTCTTCTTCTTGCTCGCCTTCGCCGCCGGCTTGGTGCTCTTCTTCGCGGTTTTGGGCGCGATGTGGGTCGGCTTGCCGGCACGCACCTCGCCCGGCTCTGGTCCCGGCCGGAAGAACACCCGGCACTGCGGCGAGAGCTGCGACTTCTTCGCGATCATGCAGGCGGTGATGGCATCGACGTTCGGAACGAACTCGCCGCACAGCCGCATCGCGTCGGGCGTGCAGGCCTGCTGCTCTTCCTGGGTGTAAGCGAAGCCAGCGCGCGGCAGGACCAGGACGGCCAGGGCAATCCCGAGGGTTGCAACGGCCAAGGCTTTTGACATCTTCAAGCGAAACGCCAGCATCGATCCCCCCACATGTCGAGTTCAGTTGGAATAGTGGGTGAACGGGCGTTGGTTGGCAACCGAGGGGAGATGCGAAAGCCGGGACGTGTGCGGTCTCGGCAACAGGCGGGGCGGTCTGGTGTCGGCACGGAGCTACTTCCAGCAAAACAGGTGTCATCCCCCGCGCAGGCGGGGGATCCAGTATTCCAGAGGCGCCTGACGTTCCCAGAGGAGCCGCGGCGTACTGGATCCCCCGCCTGCGCGGGGGATGACAGTTGTGGGTGGGGGCGAGATCGGGCTCGACCCGAGGCCTCAGCAACCATCCAACCAATAACCGCGAAAACAACCCCATGCAAAGTAGCCAAGTCCAACTGCGGATTGGCCTTTACGGATTTTACGAAATCAATTTGACGCGTCGGGCAAAACAGTGGCATGATGGCATGATCGAGGATGCTGGGGGTGGTCGGCCAGATCCCCTTGAGATGAGGGGCGCATGGCCACCGTACTGATCGTCGCGCCGGTGTTCGCCCTGATCGCGGCGGGCTATGCCGCGGTGCTGTTTCGCTTCGTCTCGGAGAGCGCGAAGGGCATCAGCGAGTTCGCCTTCAGCATCGCCATCCCTGCCCTGCTCTTCCGCACCATCGTCGTCTCGGAATTCCCCGACGTCAGCCCCTACCGGATGTGGGGCGCCTACTACGGCGCGCTCGCGATCACCTGGATCGCGGCGCTGGCGCTCTCGGCCCTGCTGCGCGCGCGGCGCGAGGACAGCGAGGACGGCGTCGTGTTTGCGATCGGCTCGGTCTACGGCAACATCGTGATGCTCGGCATTCCCCTGACGCTCTCGGCGCTGGGCAATGAGGCCGCGGGGCCGATGGCGCTGATCCTGTCGGTGAACACGCCGCTGCTCTGGCTCTGCGGCATCCTGCAGATGGAGCTTGTCAGCCGCAAGCGGACCGGCTCGGCGTTATCGGTGATCTCGCCCGTGCTCGCGGACCTCGCGCGCAACCCGCTGATGCTGGCGATCGGTCTTGGCGTGATCTGGCGCTTCACCGGCCTCGGCCTCAACCCTATCGTCGACAAAACGATCGAGCTGCTGGCGCAGGCGGGATCGCCGATCGCGCTCGGCATCAACCTGTTCCGCTTCTAGGTGAAGGGCGAGAAGCTGAGCATTTTGGTGATGTGCGCGCTCAAACTGCTGGCGATGCCGGCGACGGCGTTCGTGCTGGCAAATCTACTCGACCTGCCGCCGATCGCGGCCGGCGTCGTCGTCCTGTTCGCGGCGATGCCGACCGGCGCCAACGCGTACATTTTCGCGGTCCAGTACCAGCGGCTAGTGAACCCGGTGTCCGGCGCGGTGGCGCTGGGGACGTTGCTGGCGGCGGTGACGCTGCCGGTGGTGGTGATGATGGTGGGGGTCAGGTAGGTCGGCTCGTCCTTTGTCCGAACAGCCGCGCATCATGGGGATAGCGCGCGACATGCGCCACGCGGATGCGCGATGCGTCCTGGTGTCTCGGATTGATGAGGTAGTTTTGCGCGAACGGCACGATGACCGATGGCACCGAGATTACCGCGGTACGCGCGTCAGTGAACCAGGACCGCAACACACCACGTGTCACCCTGGGATCATCAGCCCAATTCCGCGACATCTTCTCGATATCGGCCAGGCTCACCGTTTCGACGGCGAGATCGTCGGGCACGTCGATGCCGAGCAGCTGGTAGGTCGTCGGCAAATCCTCGACATCGATTTCCAGATGCACCATCACTTCGAGCAGCGCCGAAGCCGCATGATCCGCGGCGTAGACCACGTGCCGGCCGCGATCATGCCAGCGGCCATCGGCCTTCAGGCCGCCAATGCCCGACAGATCGTCGAAATTGGAGATCCGCCAGATCCTCACGCCAAATCCTTACGCAAGGATGCCGTGATCGATCCGGTGCAACATCTCCTCGACCACGCGCGCGCCCGCCTCCGTCGCGAGGTAAGCCAGCGGTGTCTCGCCGCCCAGCGCCTTCTTGGGCTTGCGCAGCCAGCGGTGCGCCTTCGCAGGCTCGCCGAACACGTTTGCGGCGAGCCGGTCGACCCGCGCCAGCCGCACGGCCTTGTCGGTCTCCTCGACCGTCAGCGGCTCGCCATCCGACAGCCGCCGCGCCAGCGTGCGCTTTGGCACGACGAGCGCAAAAATTTCATCGTCGCTGTAATTGGCGAGACGCTTGAGCGCGGCGGGCTCAATGCGAAACAGACTGTTGGCGTCGATGACGACATTGAACAGTTCGGCCGTGGACTGCGGTTCATCCGCGGCGGTCCCACCCAGCCCGAGCGACGGCGCATCGGTGACCGTGGAGAGTCCCGTGACCGCATCGAAATGCCCCCGCACGACAACCGCGCCGGGCTGCGGTTGATAGGCCTGGTCTGGCTCGGCGGCGGACAGGCGTCCTTGACCTGCCGACTTCCCCGATGTCTCGGGAGGAGATTTGCGCGTCGGCTTCTTGTGGTCGGGCCGCTGAGTAAGGGCCGACGCCGCGACCGCCTTAATCCGCTTGTTGGTCAGCGAGCCGGGGCCACGAAGCCGGTGCGGAGCGGTTGAACCGACGCCTTTGCCAGTACGCGCATTCTTTGCCATCGAACCTGTCTCGGCACGCTTATGCCAGATGCCTCAAAAAGTCGGTCAAGTGGCATTTAAGCACATGGGCAGGTGGATTCAAGCAACATTCGCCAGATCGAGCACGCTCTCGCGCGTGAAATTTCGTGCACTGTCAGCGCAACTTTGATGATAACCGCGACCGGTCCAAGAACTTTATTCTCTCCGGTCAACCCAGCGACGCCTGATAAACGGCACTCAGAATCAAAAGCGGCATCACGAAAGCCAACCAACTTAAGAACAGACCCACGATGAAGGTCCATAGGAGCGTGAAGCTCATTGAAACTGCATCAACGTGCTCACCGCGCTTTCGCCGTTCGGAGATAGACCTCCATTCGACGACCGGTCCAAGAACTGGCCCGCATAGAATCCTGGCACAGCCTCGAAAGAACGCGGCGGCGGCTCCGGGGAACTTGGGTGCTGTGTTACGTACACCCACCAAAATCCATGCCACCGCGACGATCAGTCCGTAGAGCAACATCAATGTCGCGACAATGGCCGCAAACCACCCAAACCCGGCCAACACTGCGCCCGCTCCGAATAGCAGGACACAGAGTATTAGGATCAGCAGCAGCACTACCATCTAGAGCACCGGTATCGTAGCAACGATAGTTCGGACGCGCGGCTCCGAGCAGCCGACCCACTCACCCTGCGCGCGACGTCCCCTGTTGTACACAACTTCTCCGGATTTCAAGCGCGCAATCGAGACCGCGTGGGGCTGATCTCGCCTTGCCCACAAGCCATACAAAATGGAATCTCGTATCGGACGATTGAGTAGTGGATGGAGTTTGCTGTTGGTGGCGAACCGAAAGACGTAGCGACGTGGTGAGCACCTCTCACCATCCACATTCTTGGATCGGGGCTGAGACCGGCCAAGATTTTAGCAACCGGGTACCTTGCAGCTCTGCGGGGCTAAGTCCCTACCACCGCTGGTACAGTTGGGTGGGCTCGAACCACCGACCTCCTGTTCCACAGACAGGCGCTCTAACCAACTGAGCTACAACTGCATCCTGGCGAGCCGCTCCAAGGCGGGCCTGAAAAGGCCGGCGACCTAAGGGGCTGGACGGGGCGGAAACTAGGTGCAACGGGCGTTTTTGGCAAGGCCGCAAACGGACGAAAAACCAGCGGAAATCACCCTCGGCGCGATGAAATCGGGCTTGATGGCGACGATAAGGGTGCTGCGCTCCCTCTCCACGCGCGGGAGACTTCCCGTGGGGAGAGAGCCCTCACCCGGCGCGCGGGACGATGCTACGCATCGCCCGGAGCGCCGACCTCTCCCGCAAGCGGGAGAGGTGAGAAAAACCCGGGCCTTTCGGCCCGGGTTTCTCAACTCAAACCGGCCGGCGGCTCAGGCGGCGGGCGGGTAGTACTTCGAGGCGGAGGCCTTGATCGGCTCGGCGGTCTCATTGGCGACGCGCTGGCTGAGCTCGACCAGCTCCTTGGCCTGGGACTGGAAGGTCTCGAGCTGCTTGCGGGCGTGGCCGGTCCACAGCTCCAGCGCTTCCGAGGGCGATTTGGCGCCGAACAGCTGCTGGGCGAAGTCCAGCTGGGCGCTGCTATTGGCCTTCATGAACTCCACCAGCTTGGCGGTGTACTCGCTCGCGCCCTTGCTGGCGGAGGTGAACACGGCCTCGACGGTGCCATTGTGGGTTTCGGCGGCGTCCTTGAACTTGGCGTAGTTCTCGCGGGCCTGCGACACGCCCTTTTCGGCGAACGCACGCATCTGCTCGGGAACCTCGAACGGGATGATCGAGGCAGAAAACGGATCAGTCGCACCTGTCATGGTTGTCCTCACGCAAATTGAAAAAATGGAGTGAGCCTTCTGGCGCGCCCGCCGGCCCCGAGTTTGGGCCCTCGCATTCAGCGGGTACGTAGACTGGAAACGCGAAACAAACGAGATGGCTCGCCCAGCACCGCCATTATTGCCGTGCTTCATGTCAACATTGTGCATCGCAATGAGATCCGCCAGGCGTCGCAAAAATTTAATCTCGGAGAGAGTGAGGTTCCTGGGATGGGGAACCGGTGGTTGAGAGGGGAGGATTGGTGCCGAGGCGAGGCCGGCCCTTACCCACCCCTGGAGGGTCCGAGACGAGCGGAGCTCGCTCGTGGGTCGATCGCGCAAAGCGCGAGCGGGGTGGGGTGATGTCTCCACTCGGGCACTGTCGGACGCGGAGACACCGTCACCCCACCCCGTCTCACATTCCGCTGCGCTCCATGTGAGCCGACCCTCCCCCTCCAGGGGAGGGTGGCACCGGTGATGCCGCGTGCGCGCACGTCACCTGGCATACGGCCTGACGACAGGCTTTGCTCGCGAATCCCTTGGATGCAAGCGGGCTGCGGCTTGCGGGTTCGGGACCATTAAGGTTATCGCGGCTTTAGGCCGGCTGTGAGAGACCGTGGCCGTGGACCTGCCCGCGCCTGCGGGCGATACTAACCCTTTCTTAAGGCTGCCATTCCCGGCAGCCACCCCACGCTGACACGCGAGACTTAAAGCCGGTCGGATGAAGAGTTCGGATTTCCAGTTGCGAGGCGTGGGCGATCCCCGGCTGGCCGTGCACGCGACCTCTGCGCTGCCCGCCTGGCTATGGTCGATCGACGGCACGCGCGTGCTCTGGGCAAATCCGGTCGGGGCAAAACTGTTTGGCGCGGCCCATGCCGCCGTCCTTGCAGAAAGAACCTTCGGCCCGGCGGACAGCCACCGCCGCCAGGTCGCCCGGCTCGCCCGCAGCCTGCCGGCGAACGGCGCCGTGCGGCTCGAGCGGCTACGCGGTTTCGGCGCCCGGCTCGGCATGCTGATGACCTGCGCCTGCGCCCGGCTCGACTTTGCCGATGGCGGCCATGGCGTGCTCGTTGCCGCGATGGACCCGACCCTGCGCCCGATGCCGCTGGTCGAGCGGCTGCATCGTCTCGTCGCCGGCGCCAAGGTGCCGATGGCCGCGTTCGCGCCCGACGGGATGTTCGTCGGCGCCAGCGAAGCCGCCCGTTCCCTGCTCGGCTTTCGCGATCTCTTTGAGGCCGGCCTCGACCGCGCCCGCAGCGAAGCGCTCACTAGCGGCCGCGCCGCGACGCCGATCGGCATCGGCCAGATGGTGCTGCAACGGGTCGGTGTCGGCGCCGATATCGGCCTCGTCGCGCTAATCGATCCCGCGCAGGAGCCGCGCGCAGCGGCCGCGCCTAAAAGCATGCCGAACGATCCGCCATCGCAGGATCCGCCGGTCGGGATCGCATTGTTCGACGCCTTCGCAGAGCCGGCCGATGCAAGCGAAACCGCCGAGACGCTGACGCCCGCGCCTGAACCTGCCGTGAGCGAAGCGCTCGTGGAGGCCTTCCAAGAACCGGTGCCCGACCAGACCACCGCGGCCGCGGCCAAAACTCCGGTTGAAAACTGCGCCCGGGCCATTGTGTCGCCGCAGGCCGCGCGGATCACGTCAGCCATGTTCGAGCTGCCGTCGGGCCACACCGAGACGCCCGCACCGCATCAGCATCCGCTGCGCTTCCTGTGGCAGATGGATGCGGAGGGACGCTTTGTGCTGCTCTCCGACGAATTCATCCGCCTGATGGGCCCGCACACCGCCGCCGGCTTCGGCCGCCCCTGGCGCGAGATCGCCGCGGACTTTGCGCTCGATCCCGAGGGGCGCGTTGCGCGGGCGCTGGAAAGCCACGATACCTGGGCCGGCATCACCGTGAACTGGCCCGCCGATGGCGGCGAGCATTTGCCGGTCGAGCTCGCGGGCCTGCCGATCTACGACCGCGAGCGCAATTTCGCCGGCTTCAAAGGCTTTGGCGTCTGCCGCGATCTCGACGGCCTCAACCGGCTCGAAGCGCTCCGGCGCTTCGAGCGGCTGGCCGAGGCGCCGGCGCAGCGCGGCCTGTCCGCCGATGTCGTCGAGCCGGACTCCGAGCTGGGGGCCGAGGCCGCGACGCCGCCTCCGCCCATCGAGCCGCCTGCACCCGAGCCTGAGCCTGAAGCTGAACTGCCCGAACCCGCAACTGATGTGACTTCACACCCAACCGAGCCCGAGACGTCAGTGGAAACGCCAGTGGAAACGCCTCCCAACGTCGTGCCGTTTCGTCCGCATGGCGATGCGCGCTCGCCGACGCTGACGCCGGTCGAGAACAGCGCGTTCAACGAGCTCGCCCGGCAATTGTCCGAGCGCCTCGAACGCGACCGCGAGTCGATCGCGGCCGATACATCCGAACCGCCGGCGGCAGAGATCACGCCCGAACCGCCTGCGCCGGAGCTTGAAGCGCCACAAACCGCAGCCGAATGGCTGACCGAGCCCGCACCGCCGGCACGCGGCGCGCCGGCGCGCGACCGCGCGCTGCTCGACCTGTTGCCGACGGGCATCCTGATCTATCGCCTCGATCGCCTGCTCTACGCCAACCCCGCCTTCCTCGCACGCATGGGCTACGCCAACCTGGGCGCGCTGGAGCATGCCGGCGGGCTCGACGCGCTCTATGTCGAGCCGGGCGTCTCTGCAGCCAGCAGCACGTCGCAAGGCGGCACGCCGGTGACCATCAGCGCGGCGATCGCGAACGGCGAAGAGCCGCTTGCGGCCACCGAGGCGCATCTGCACACGATCGACTGGGACGGCGAGAGCGCGCATGCGCTGATCTGCGCGCTGCCGCAGGCCGCGCCCATCGTCGCTGCGCCCGTCATCGCCGAGACCATTGTCCCCGAATCCTTCCCCTACGCGCCCGACCTCGAGCCCGCGGCCGGCGATGCCGACGCCGAGGATCTCGCCGCGATCCTGGACACCACGGCCGAGGGCATCGTGATGTTCGACGCCGAAGGCAACATCCACGCCTGCAACCGCAGCGCCGAGGCGCTGTTCGGCTATGACGGCGAGGCGCTGCTCGAGCAGAATCTGGCGACGCTGTTCGCGCCGGAGAGCCAGCAGATCGTCGCCGACTATCTCGAAAGCCTGAAGAGCCAGGACATTGCCAGCCTGCTCGACCACGGCCGCGAGGTGCTGGGCCGCGAGAAGAAGGGCGGCGTGATTCCGCTCGCGATGATCATGGGCCGCACACGGCCGGACGGGCCGAACTTCTTCGCCGTGTTCCGCGATCTCTCGCAGAGCAAGAAGGGCGAGAGCGAGCTGACCCAGGCCCGCCATCGCGCCGACGGCGCAGCGACGGCCAAGGCCGACATGCTGGCGCGGATCAGCCACGAGATCCGCACCCCGCTCAACGCCATCATCGGCTTTGCCGAGGTGATGATCTCCGAACGTTTCGGCGCGCTCGGTAACGAGCGCTATGGCGAATACATGAAGGACATCCGCGCTTCGGGCGAGCGCGTCATCGCGATCATCGACGATCTCTTGGAGCTGTCGCGGATCGAGACCGGCAAGCTCGATCTCAACTTCGCCAACCTCAATCTCAACGACCTCGTCGAGGCCTGCGTTACGGTGATGCAGCCGCAGGCCAACCGCGAGCGCATCATCATCCGCACCTCGCTGGCGCATGCGCTGCCGCAGGTGACAGTGGATGCGTGCGCGATGCGGCAGATCACCGTGAACCTGATCTCGAACTCGATCCGGCTCGCCAGCGCCGGCGGCCAGGTCATCGTCTCGACCGCGCTGACCGATCGCGGCGAGATCGCGCTTCGCATCCGCGACACCGGCCATGGCCTCAGCGAGCGCGAGGTCGCCGCCGCGATGGAGCCGTTCCGCACCCCGCCGCCGGGCGACGCCGCGGACAGCGCTGCGCTCAGCCTGTCGCTGACCAAGGCGCTGGTCGAAGCCAACCGCGCCCAGTTCAACATCAAGAGCGCGGGCAATTCCGGCACGCTGATCGAAGTGGTGTTCGCGCCGGCGCTGGCGAAGGCTTAAGGGAGATTGCAATGAATCGAGCGAGCCACGGCCTCGCTCGGGCCGTCATTCCGGGGCGCGCCTCTCGGCGCGAGCCCGGAATCCATCGAGCCGCAGCGACGGTGGAGCGATAGATTCCGGGCTCGTCGCTTCGCGACGCCCCGGAATGACGATGGATTGGGCGCGTGGTTTATGCACGATACCCGTCATAGGCTGGGCGCGTCGACACGCTTGCTCGGCGCCTTATGCACGGTCACAAGCCAAGAAAAACACGGCGCTTGCGCCGCCATGTTTGACTAGGCGCCCCGGATCGTCGACATCATAGGCGATCGGGCCCTTCGCAGGATTGTCCGTCATCCTATCGTCGAAAGGACGAGCCCGGACTTGAGTCTACTCGACTTGCGTCAACTCGACTTCGGTCAATTCGACTTGGGTCAACTCGACGACAAACCACCCTCGACGTCGGCGCTCAGAAGAGTGGACATGATTTTCTGTCCCACGGACGAGGCGAGGCTGCCGGCGGACAGAACGACGACGCCATTGCCCGACGGAGCGTTTGCGCCGTTCTGAACCCAGCTCTCAAACCCCATCCACGAGCTGAAGCCCGGTACGCTGCCATCTTTCGACAGGACACGTCCCGCAGCGCCGGCGATTTTCGGAAAGAACCATCCAATTGCGACCGTGGGGCCCTGCGTCTGCACCTGGCAGGTGCCCGTCGTACCGCATTTGCCGCGGGCCGGGCTGGCCTGCTGCTGCATCTGCAGGATGGCGAATTCCGTTGGTGAAGGCTGCAGTTGGCCCATGTTGTAGAGCAGCCATTGAAGCATGTCCGAGGCGCAGCTGACGATCGCTCCGGCGCCGAACTCCATCGTTGGGCCCGGCTTATAGCTCTGACCCACGTCGTAAGGCTGCGTCCCGTTATACCCACACGCCATGCTGGGCACTTGGCCCGTACTGAACAAAGCGGTGTTGCTCATGCTCAGATCCGCGCACAGCTCCGCGAGTTGCGCGTTGTACCCATCATAGACGTCGACGTAGGGGTTCTGCGGGTTGAGACCGACGATAGCCAGGAGCGACCAGGCAAGGTTTGAATACGTGTAGCAGTGGCCCGCGGGGCAGATCCAGGACGAGTGCTGTCCGCTGTTGAACCAATCGACGAGGTCGGCGAGGTTCTGCAAGTTGCTTGGCGGGCAGAACTGTCCCCGCGGATCGGGGGGCTCGTCATTGTCCTGCGGAAATCCAGAAGCATAAGTGACGATATCGGCAACCGGAATCCCGCTGATCGCTACCGGCAGGGAAATCGAGGGCATGCAGGACCCAACCGTATTTCCATCATATGTGCCTTGAAGACTGTAAAAAATCCTGGACGTGAAAACTTTTGAAATGGATCCGATTTCGAACAGAGTATTTGGCAGCTTCGCAGCGCTCACGACATCATGGTTTGAGTCCCAGACTTCAGTCTTAGAGGGAGAGAAGAACTTTGCGGAGGGGGTGCCGAAGCCGTCAAAATCCGTGAACGCGTAGACTGCCATCCCCATGTAATCGCTGACGGCCGCGTCTATGATGTTTTGGATCGCCGAGCTCGGGTCCGAACAGGCCATTTGCGCCCCTCCCCATTGCAAGCTGCATCGCAAGCAAGCTTTAGCACCTTTCGCTGCGGTTGTCTTTATGAGAATGACACCGTAGAGGTTGATAGCGTGATTTGATGGTGAAGAGCGGTCCAAGTCCCCGCGTGGGCGCTACGTCTGGGTTGGGCCTACCTAGCGCTCAGGCGCTCAAATAAAAGGGCACGGCGCTTGCGGCGCCGTGCCCTTTCGCATTCCTGTGGCCTGGATCAGCTGTAGATCTCGAACAGGCCGGCGCCGCCCTGGCCGCCGCCGATGCACATGGTGACGACGCCCCACTTGGCCTTGCGGCGCGCGCCTTCCTGCAGGAGATGGCCGGTGAGCCGCGCGCCGGTCATGCCGAAGGGATGGCCGATCGCGATCGAGCCGCCGTTGACGTTGTACTTGGCGGGATCGATGCCGAGCGTGTCGCGGCAATACAGGCACTGGCTGGCGAAGGCTTCGTTGAGCTCCCACAGATCGATGTCGTCGATCTTGAGGCCGGTGCGCTTCAACAGCTTCGGAATCGCGAACACCGGGCCGATGCCCATCTCGTCGGGCTCGCAGCCCGCGGTCGCCCAGGCAACGAAGCGGCCGAGCGGCTTGAGGCCGCGCTTCTCGGCGTCCTTGGCTTCCATCAGCACCACGGCGGCGGCGCCGTCGGAGAGCTGGCTGGCATTGCCGGCGGTGACGAACTTGCCGGGACCCTTGACCGGCTCGAGTTTGGCAAGGCCCTCCATCGTGGTGTCGGGCCGGTTGCACTCGTCGCGATCGACGACGTAGTCGACGATGCTCTCGGCCTTGGTCTGCTTGTCGACCACCTTCATCTTGGTCTTCATCGGGACGATCTCGTCCTTGTACTTGCCGGCCTGCTGCGCCGCGGCCATGCGGCGCTGCGATTCCAGCGAGAACTCGTCCTGATATTCGCGGCTGAGCTTGTAGCGCTCGGCGACGATGTCGGCGGTGTCGATCATCGCCATGAAGATGTCAGGCGCGACCTTGAGCAGTTCCGGATCGATCGACTCCTTCGGCGAGCCGCCGCCCGGAATCGAGATGCTCTCGACGCCGCCGGCGACGATGCAGTCGGCACCGTCGGAGCGGATCGAGTTGGCGGCCATCGCGATGGTCTGCAGCCCCGAGGAGCAGAAGCGGTTCACCGAGACGCCGGCGGTGGTCTTCGGCAGGCCCGCGAGCAGCGCCGCCTGGCGGCCGATGTTCGGCGCGCCATGGGCGCAATTGCCGAGATAGCAGTCCTCGACATAGTCCTTGTCGACGCCGGCGCGCTTCACCGCGTGCTGGATGGCGTGGGCCGCGAGCGACATCGGCGCCGTGATGTTGAACCCGCCGCGGCCGGATTTGGCAAGACCCGTGCGCGCATAGGAAACGATGACGGCTTCACGCATTGTGTTCTCCCTTTTCGAACGATTTTGAACGGAGCGTCCCTATCGCCATTGGTACACAAAGTTTGACGCGCGCGGGGAAAATAAAACGCCGCCTCCAGGTGATGGAGGCGGCGTTGTTCCGCGGGTCGGAATATGTCGATGTTAGAACGTCAGCGCCTTGGCCTGCTTGACCTGCGGCAGCGCCTGCACCTTGGCGAGCACATCCGCCGGCACCGCGCCGTCGACCTCGATCAGCGCGATGGCATCGCTGCCGGGGGCGACGCGGCCGAGATGGAAGGTGGCGATGTTGATCTTGGCATCGCCGAGCAGGCTGGCGAACTTGCCGATGAAACCCGGCTTGTCCTCGTTGGTGACGTAGATCATCGACTTGCCGAACTCGGCGTCGACGCGGATGCCCTTGACGTCGACCAATCGCGGCTTGCCGTCATGGTACACGGTGCCGGAGACCGAGCGCTCCTGGCGCTCCGTCGCCACCGTGACGGTGATCAGGCTTTCGTAGTCACTCTGGGCTGCGCGCACGATCTCGTCCACCACCATGCCGCGCTCCTTGGCGACGACGGGCGCGGACACCACGTTGACCTCGCCCAGCATCGGCCGCAGCAGGCCCGACAGCACCGCGGAGGTGATCGCCTTGATCTTCATCTCGGCGACGTGGCCTTCATAGGTGATCTCGACCTTGAGGATGCCGCTTTCGGTGAGCTGGCCGGCGAACGAGCCGAGCTTCTCGGCGAGCGCGATGAACGGCTTCAGCTTCGGCGCTTCTTCCGCGGTGATCGAGGGGAAGTTGACCGCGTTCGAGATCGCACCGGTGAGCAGATAGTCCGACATCTGCTCGGCGACCTGGAGCGCGACGTTCTCCTGCGCTTCCGTGGTGGAGGCGCCGAGATGCGGCGTGCAGATCACGTTGGGATGGCCGAACAGCACGTTGGACGTCGCAGGCTCTTCGATGAAGACGTCGAAGGCGGCGCCGGCGATGTGCTTGGAATTGAGCGCATCGACCACGGCCTGCTCGTCGACGAGGCCGCCGCGGGCGGAGTTGATCAGGCGCACGCCCTTCTTCATCTTGGCGATCGCGGCCGCATCGATGATGTTCCTGGTCTTCTCGGTCAGCGGCGTATGCAGGGTGATGAAGTCGGCGCGCTTGAGGAGATCGTCGAGATCGACCTTCTCGACGCCGATGTCTTTGGCGCGCTCCGGCGACAGGAACGGGTCGAACGCGATCACCTTCATGCGCAGGCCGAGCGCGCGGTCGGCGACGATCGAGCCGATATTGCCGCAGCCGACGACGCCCAGCACCTTGCCGGTGATCTCGACGCCCATGAAACGGTTCTTCTCCCATTTGCCGGCCTGGGTCGAGGCGTCGGCCTGCGGGATCTCGCGGGCGAGCGCGAGCATCAGGGTGATGGCGTGCTCGGCGGTCGTGATCGAATTGCCGAACGGCGTGTTCATCACGATGATGCCCTTGGCCGTGGCGGCGGGAATCTCGACATTGTCGACGCCGATGCCGGCGCGGCCGATCACCTTCAGCTTCGTGGCCTTGTCGATAATCTTGGCCGTCGCTTTCGTCGCGGAGCGGATCGCGAGGCCGTCGTAATTGCCGATGATCTCGGCGAGCTTGTCCTTGTCCTTGCCGAGATTGGGCTGGAAGTCGACCTCGACGCCACGGTCTTTGAAGATCTGCACGGCTGCGGGCGAGAGCGCGTCGGAAATGAGAACTTTGGGTTTGGTCATGGGGATGATCCTTCGCCTTCCCTACCGGGAGGATCGGCCTGCGATGGCCGGAATTGAATGAGGAGGCTTTGTCTTCCCCCTCTTCCCGTTCTTACGGGGAGAGGGTTGGGGTGAGGGGCAGCCACAGGCGAAGGTGCAAGCGGAGAGAGCCCCTCACCCGGATTGCTGCGCAATCCGGCCTCTCCCCGTAAGAACGGGGAGAGGCGAAAAGAAAATCACGCCGCCTTGGCCAGCTGCGCCTTGGTCTCGGCAAAGGCCCAGTCGATCCACTGCGTCAGCAGCTCGACGTCCTTGGCCTCGACGGTGGCGCCGCACCAGATGCGCAGGCCGGCCGGGGCATCGCGGTAATAGGCGAAGTCGAAGCCGGCGCCTTCCTTCTCGACCAGCGCGACCAGCTTCTTGGAGAAGTCGGCCTGCGCGTCCTCGGAGAGCGAGGTGATCGCGGGATCGGTGAACTTCAGGCACACCGAGGTGTTGGAGCGGATCGACGGATCCTTCGCCAGGAAGTCGATCCACGGCGTCTTCGCCTTCCAGTCGGCGAGCACCTTGGTGTTGGCGTCGGCCCGCGCGATCAGCGCCTTGAGGCCGCCGATCGACTTGGCCCAGTTCAGCGCATCGAGATAGTCCTCGACGCAGAGCATCGAGGGCGTGTTGATGGTCTCGCCGACGAAGATGCCTTCGTTGATCTTGCCGCCCTTGGTCATGCGGAAGATTTTTGGCAGCGGCCAGGCCGGCTTGTAGGTCTCGAGCCGTTCCACCGCGCGGGGCGAGAGGATCAGCATGCCGTGCGCGGCCTCGCCGCCGAGCGCCTTCTGCCAGGAGAAGGTGACGACGTCGAGTTTTGCGAAATCGAGCGGCTGCGCGAACGCGGCCGAGGTGGCGTCGCAGATCGTGAGCCCTTCGCGGTTAGCGCTGATCCAGTCCGCGTTCGGCACGCGCACGCCGGAGGTGGTGCCGTTCCAGGTGAAGACGACGTCGCTCTTGGGATCGACCTTGGAGAGGTCGGGGATCTCACCATAGGCTGCGTTCAGCTTGGTGACGTCCTTGAGCTTCAATTCCTTGACGATGTCGCTGACCCAGCCTTCGCCGAAGGATTCCCAGGCGATCGTGGTGACGGGCCGCGCACCGAGCAGCGACCACAGCGCCATCTCGACCGCGCCGGTATCGGAGGCCGGCACGATGCCGATGCGGTAATCGGCGGGGACCTCGAGCACTTCGCGTGTCAGATCGATCGCGAGCTTGAGCTTGGCCTTGCCGATCTTCGCGCGATGCGAGCGGCCGAGGGCTGCGTCTTTGAGATTTTGGGCGTTCCAGCCGGGGCGCTTGGCGCAGGGGCCGGAGGAGAAATGCGGCACGTTCGGCCGCAAAGCGGGCTTCGCTACAGTCATGTCTACCCTTCCAGATAGTAAGCCTCCCGTTGGGGGGAGGTGTCCCGCCGCGGCTGATACGGGAATCGGGAAGGGCAGTCAAGGAAGTTCCGGCGTCTCACGGGGGAGTGAAGGCGCCTCTGGCGCGATACCAGGGGATTCGACGGCAGCGAGCGCATTCAGCAAGTCCGTGGCCTCGCTGATCAATTGCGCGGCTTTGCGGCGGCTGCCGACCTTCAAAATGCATTTGTCATTGGCCTGCACGACGTAGTTGTTGCCGACCTTGATCATCGAATAGCTTGTCATCGAAATCCCCGAACCGACCGAGCTCGGTGTCTGACACTGCCGTAGCACCGTTCGTTCCTGTACAAACATGAACGACGGGCGGGTAGTTTATCAGCTCTTAAAATGAACGAATGCGCGATCCGAATGTGCTGATTGCGCAACGCCCGCGGCTAGAGCCACTTTCGTTCCGATAGAATCAAAACGGAGATCCAGAATCTTTTCTTGACGCGTTTTCTTTACGCGAACCGGTATCCACTTCGCTTGAAAACGCTCTTGCTGCCTCAAAAGCGGACAGTCATGCCCACATGACTCGCAGCGAATCCGAGCCGCGTGTAGAAGCGCTGCGCATCGACGCGCGTCTGATGCGTCAGCAGCTCGACCAGATTGCAGCCGCGTGATTTCGCTTCCGCGATCGCCCATTGCACCAATCGCTCGCCGATGCCACGGCTGCGACAATCGGAAGCAACGCGGACGTCTTCGAGCAGGCCGCGCACGCCGCCTTGCGAGCTGATGCCGGGCAGGATCGCGAGTTGCAGGCAGCCGACCACCCTGCCCTCGCTCTCGGCGACCACGAGCATCAGATTCGGATCGCGCTCGACCCGCGCGAATGCCTCGTCATAGGCGGCGGGCAGCGGATCCTCGACGCGCTCACGCCCGCGTCCGAGATGATCATCGGCGAGCATCGCCACGATCGCGGCGACATCGTCGCGGCGCGCGCGGCGAATGGAAACGGCCTCAGTGTTCATGCGCGTTACTCCAGGCTCAGCGCGCCGGCGCAAGGCTGAGAAACGCCTCGGCCTCGTCGATCCAGCGACGGACGGCCGCATGGCGTGCGAGATCGAAGCCGCCCTCATGCGCAACGCGGGTATAGGCGAGCAGCGAGACATCCGCGAGCGAAACCGCCTCACCAGTGAAGAAGCGGCTGACCGAAAGATGCTGCTCCATGCGGTCGAGCGCCGCATAGCCGCGCTTGACCTTCTCGGGGTCGAGCTCGGATGCCTCCTTGCCGAGATAGACCAGGAGGAAACGGCACACCGCGATATAGGGCTCGTGGCTGTACTGCTCCCAGAACAGCCATTCGTCCATCTTGGCGGCAATGAAGGCGTCGCGCGGAACGAGCGCGCTGTCGCGGGCGAGATAGCGGATGATGGCGTTGGATTGCGCCAGCGTGCGGCCGTCGTCGAACGCGACGGTCGGCACCTGACCGGCGCCGTTCATCTTCAGGAATTGCGGCGTGCGGGTCTCGCCCTTGCGTGTGTCGATTTCAATCCACTGGTAGGGCAGCGCGAGCTTGTCGCAGACCCACTTCACCTTCAGACAATTGCCGGAATTGCTGTCACCGTAGATCTGCATCGCTGCCGCCCTGCTTTTGAGCGACAGAGCATCAGGACGGACCCGGCGTGTCAATTGCCCCGGCGCACCAGATCAGAACTTGTAGCCGAGGCCGGCGCGAACGGTGTTGATGCTGGTGTCGACCTGGGAGGTGAAGCGGATATACTCCCACTCGGCGCGCATGAAGAGACCGCCCACGAGGTTGATATCCACCCCGAGGCCGCCGCTGTAGCCGTAGATCAGATGATTGTGCTGCGCCTCGCTCGCTGAGACCGGCCCCTGCAGAACGCCGGCAGGCGTCACGAAATCCTGGGCGCTCACAGTGCGAACGATATCGGCATTGCCGAGCGCGAGCCCGCCGAACACGTAGGGCAGAAAGCATCCCCATGCATAACCGGCCCTGCCGCGAAACGTTGCCATATCCTTGATCGCGATCGAAGCCGTCGAGCTCGCTGTCACGCTGTGCACGTTGCCGTCGGACAGCTGGTTGCTGCGCGTTTCGCTGGCGGTGGTCGATCCTCCGAACTTGCCGTGCAGATAGCTCGCCTCCAGGCCGATCACGACATCGTCCCACTGAGCATTGTAGCCCGCGAAAGCACCATATCCACTGCTACGCTGAGAGGCCTTTCCGAGGCCGAGATTCCATTGCGAGACCTGCATCTCCTGCTCGATCAGAGTGTCCGCGAGCAGCGCGGCCATCATATTGCTGGTCGATCCGTTGAAATTCTCGTCGGACGAGCCATAGCCGCCCTGGCCTCCGACATAGAAGCCCTGCCAGTTGACGTTGGATCTGGTCAGGCCTTCCGTGAAGCTGCCGCGCAGGATCGGCAGGTCCGGCATGTCGGCCGCGTGCGCGGCAGACACCGTCCCCAACATCGCTGCCGCCACCATCAGCCTACGCATCGCAACGCTCCATCGGACTCGAACTGTTGCGATGATCATCGCCTGTTAACCTTAACCAATGGTTGCGTTCGCCACGTTCGTCGCTGTCGCGCCATGAAAAATCCGCAAAGCAAAACGGCGCGGGATGAACCCGCGCCGTTAAGACGTCTTAAGCGATGAGGCTGACGATCAGCCCTTGGTGACCAGCGGCGGCGGCGCGTAGACCGGCGGGCTGTTGAGATCCCAGCGCACGCCGAGCTTGACGTCGTGCGAGGTGAGCTCCTTGATCTTGATCGAGGTCGGACCCGAGGCGCTGTTGTCGAACAAGCGGAAGTTGCCGGGCGCTGCGTCGCCGAGGTTCATGTAGCTGTAGGCCAGTTCGACGGTGAAGCCGGGATTGACCTTGTAGGCGAGACCGGCGTGGGCGGCCCAGGCGAAGTTCCACTTTCCGTTGTCGGCGAAGTAGGCGACGCTGTTGGACAGGGTGCCGCCGCTGAATGACACGCCGTCATCACGGAAGCCGCTGATCTTGTTGTAGGAGCCGCCGACACCGGCACCGACGAACGGAGTGATGCACCACCAGGTGCCGAGATCGACATAGGCGTTGGCCATGACGACCCACTCGGACTTGCTGCCGCTGTAATTGTTGGAGCCGACGAAGCCGGGCCCAATGACGTTGTCGGCACCATGCAGATTAGCCTTGCCCCGGTACTGGCCGATCACGTCCGCACGAAACCAGTTGTTGAAGCGATAGCCGACACCGAGATCGAACAGCGGCGACGAGTCGAAGCCGAGTCCCTCCGTCGTCCTCGTAAACCCCGGCGCTACGGCGGCGTCGATGCGCTTGGCGCTCTGGTTGGTCATGCCGATGTCGCCGCGGAGATACCAGCCACCGAAGTCGGCGGGCTGAGCGGGCGGCGCGTACATCGGAGGGGGCGCTGCGATCGGCATATCAGCGGCGAACGCCATCGACGAGATCAGGGTTGCCGCACCCGCGGCAAGGAGAGACTTAACGCTACGCATTTTGGCTTCGTCCTTATGGCCGGTGAGGCAAAAATGCAGACGCCCCACGTTCTGGAAACTCACGACCCGGACGATGGCAGCAAATGTTTAAGCGCCACTTAACCCTAATTTTTAAGGTTGATTTTTTCTCACCATACACGCGCGCGCCGCGCCAGCGTTGCAAGAATGCCGCGCCAAATGCGACGACCTCGCCGCAATTCCTAACGATGTGTGAAACCGCAACGCGGCGAGAGAGGATGCGTTAACGCGCGTGCCGCGGCAGCCTGGGCAGGAACACGGCAAGGCCTTCGACCGCCGTCTCTTAAGAACGCCGATGCTTGCATCGGCTACGGCGCAGCGGCGAGACGGGTAAGGCATCTCTCCGCTAGCTCGGAATCGTAGGGTGGGCAAAGGCGCACTTGCGCCGTGCCCACCATCAATCCAACACTGCAAATGAAGCGGTGGGCACGCTTCCGCCTTCGCTCTTCGAGCTACGGCGGACAAGTCGCTTTGCCCACCCTACGTTACTGCGGGAGAAGGAAGAAGTCTTACGCCGCCGCCTGGCCGAGCGCGGAGACGATGGTGTCGACGACGTCCTCGACCAGGATGCGGTCCTCGCCCTCGCCCATGACGCGGATCACCGGTTCGGTACCGGAAGAGCGGATCAGGAGACGGCCGCAGCCGTTGAGGCGTTTCTCGCCGTCGGAGATCGCCGACTTGACGTCGGAATCGTCGAGCGGCTTGCCGCCCTTGTGACGGACGTTCTTCAGGATCTGCGGCAGCGGATCGAAGCGGTGGCAGACTTCGGACACGGGACGGCGCAGCTTCTGCACCACCGCCAGCACCTGCAAGGCCGCAACGAAGCCGTCGCCGGTGGTCGCGTAGTCGGACAGGATGATGTGGCCAGATTGCTCGCCGCCGAGATTGTAGCCGCCGTTCAGCATCTGCTCGAGCACGTAGCGGTCGCCGACGGGCGTGCGGACGAGATCGAGCCCCTGCCCGTTCAGGAAACGCTCGAGGCCGAGATTGGACATCACGGTCGCGACGATGCCCGGCCGCGACAGCCGGCCGTCTTCCTTCCAGCTCTGCGCGATCACCGCGAGCAGCTGATCGCCGTCGACGAGATGACCGCGCTCGTCGACCAGGATGACACGATCGGCGTCACCGTCGAGCGCGATGCCGATGTCGGCGCGCATCTCGCGGACCTTCTTCGACAGCGCTTCCGGCGAGGTCGAGCCACATTCCTTGTTGATGTTGAAGCCGTCGGGCTCGACGCCGATCGGAACGACGTCGGCACCCAATTCCCACAGCGCTTCCGGCACCACCTTGTAGGCGGCGCCGTTGGCGCAATCGATCACGACACGCAAGCCATCCAGCGACAGATCGCGCGGCAGCGTGCGCTTGGCGAATTCGATGTAGCGGTCATGCACGCCGTCGATGCGGCGGGCGCGGCCCAAGCTCGCGCTCTGCGCGAGCCTCTTGTCGAGGGATTCGTCGAGCAGCTGCTCGATCTGCCGCTCGACGTCGTCGGAGAGCTTGAAGCCCTGCGGGCCGAACAGCTTGATGCCGTTGTCCTCGAACAGATTGTGCGAAGCCGAGATCATCACGCCGAGATCGGCGCGCATCGACTTGGTCAACATCGCGACCGCCGGCGTCGGCATCGGGCCGACCAGCAGCACATCCATGCCAACCGAGGTGAAGCCAGCGACCATCGCATATTCGATCATGTAGCCGGACAGGCGGGTGTCCTTGCCGATCACAACCCGGTGGCGGTGGTCGCCGCGCTGAAACGCAAGGCCCGCGGCCTGGCCGACCTTGAGCGCGAGCTCCGGCGTGATCAGTCCGTTGGCGCGGCCCCGAATCCCGTCCGTCCCGAAATATTTGCGGCTCATATCGTCCCCCAGGCAACAATCAGGGGTCCCCTCGACAACCACGGGCTGCCCGAAAAGGCCCCGCATCCCTGATTTGCTGAGCTCTTATAAAACCATCGCGGCTAACTTGGCTTCAAAAAATATGATGAATCGTTACGGAACCGGGCCCGCCGCGTGCCCGATAACGTATTGTTAACACTATATTTCCCTGCAGGGAAGCCGGAACGGGACGGAACCCGGCCCTAGCCGGTGCGCTTCACATGGCCGTCGCCGCGGCTCGGCGGTGGCTGGGTGACATTGACGGGATCGGAGGCCGGAAAGGTCTCTTCCAGGCCTTCTTCCAGCGCTTCCTCGAGGTCGCGCTTCTCCTTGATCTCTTCCGGCGAAGGTGCGGCGTGCGGCCTCGTCATGGCGCCCTCCTCTCAAACGATTTGGCTGTGCATCTAACCATGCTAGATGACCCCGAAATCATCCGATGCAAGACGGGCCGGGGAAACGATCATGAAGCACATCACCTGTATCGACGATCTTCGCGCGCTGCATAAGCGCCGCGTGCCGAAGGCGTTCTTCGACTATTGCGACCGCGGCTCCTATGCCGAGGAGACGCTGCGCGCCAACCGCGAGGACATGCAGGCGATCAAGTTCCGCCAGCGCATCCTGGTCGACGTCTCCAAGCGCGACACCTCGACCACGATCCTCGGCGAGCCCTCGACCATGCCGCTGATCCTGGCGCCCGTCGGCTTGCTCGGCATGCAGCATGGCGACGGCGAGATCCATGCCTGCCGCGCCGCGCAGGCCGCCGGTATCCCGTTCACGCAATCGACCATGTCGATCTGCTCGATCGAGGACATCGCCGCCAATGTCGAGAAGCCGTTCTGGTTCCAGCTCTACGTCATGAAGGACCGCGGCTTCATCAAGGATCTGATCCAGCGCGCCATCGCGGCCAAGTGCAGCGCGCTGGTGCTCACCGTCGACCTGCAGGTGATCGGCCAGCGCCACGCCGACATCAAGAACGGCATGACGGTGCCGCCGGAATGGTCGCTATCGAAGCTTCTGGATTTCGCCAGCAAGCCGGCCTGGGTCTCAGGCGTGCTGCAAGGCAAGCGCCGCACCTTCGGCAACATCGCCGGCCACGTGAAGAACACCGAGGATCTCAACCGCCTCGCCGAATGGACCGCATCGCAGTTCGACACCTCCTTGAGCTGGAAGGACGTCGAGTGGGTCCGGAGCATCTGGCCGGGCAAGCTCATCATCAAGGGCATCCTCGACGTCGAGGACGCCGAGGAAGCCGCCAAGACCGGCGCGCAGGCCCTCGTCGTCTCCAACCATGGCGGCCGGCAGCTCGACGGCGCGCCGTCCTCGATCGAGGTGCTGCCCGAGATCGCGGACGCGGTCGGCGACAAGATGGAGATCATGTTCGACGGCGGTATCCGCTCCGGCCAGGACGTGATGCGCGCACTCGCGCTCGGCGCAAAATCCTGCATGATCGGCCGCGCCTACGCCTATGGCTTAGGAGCCGGCGGCCAGGCCGGCGTCGCCAAGGCGATCGACATCATCCAGAAAGAGCTGCTCACCACCATGGGCCTGTGCGGCGTCAACAGGATCGACGAGATCGACGATCACGTCATTGCGGTGTGAGGCGAAACCGTCGCGTCAAACACGGCTGTCGTCCCGGACAAGCGCGCCCTAAGCGCGCGCCGATCCGGGACCCATAGCCACAGGCGGACGTGGCTACGGGAACTCGGAGTTACCTCCTTAGCGCAACAACTTGACCCTGTTGGTTATGGGTCCCGGATCTGCGCTGACGCTTGTCCGGGACGACACTGGGGGTGTGGCTGCAGCTCTGCTCACATCGGCGGCGTGACCCCGTCGCGGCCGACGCCGACGCGGTTGGTCTCGAAAGAGCCGTCCGGCAATTGCTTCGTGAAGGCGATGATCTTGGCGCCGGCTTTGAGCTCGGACTTCTCGCCCGGCACATAAGTGACCACCGGGGTGTTGTCGGCGACGAACACCTTCTTCTCGCCGTCCTTGTACTTGACCAGCAGCGTATGGCCGTCATTGCCGACCACGCTCTCGGCGACCGTCGCATTGGTCATGCTGGAATTGGGCTTGAGATCCCAGGGCCGCGAGCCCTCCCCGGTGCCGCGCATGCTCTCCGGAAAGACGTGGACCTCGACCGCATTCTGGCCGCCGTTCGGCCCAGGCACGGTGGTCGCGCCGATGAAGGAACCCGGCTTGATGTCGGCGAGTGAAATCTTGGTGATGCCTGCGACGTTCACGTCAGAGGCAATGTGAAGCTTGACGTCTTCGCCGCTGCGCGACTTGACCTGCATGGTATCGCCATTGACGCTCTCGATCGTTCCGCGCACGCGCGTCGGCACCGGCGCTTTCTGGGCGAGGGCGCCGTAGGTCGAGAGGGCCACCATTGCGACGGCGAGAAGTGGACGTGTGAAAGTTGCACGTTGAACAGACATGACGGTCTCCGGTTATCCCCACGGAGGGAGAACTCCGGAACAGCCGCGCTATTCTTTCAAGTCTTTGTGAGATCGGCCTCGACCAGCGCGCGCAGCTCGGCGGTGACCTCCGGCCGCTGGCCGAACCACAGCTCGAAGCCGCGCACCGCCTGATGCAGCAGCATGCCGAGCCCGTCGGCGGTCTTCAGACCGCGCGCTTTTGCTGCTGCAAGCAGCGGCGTCACCAGCGGGACATAAACGAGATCGGCGACCACGGCCGCTTGCGGCAGGCGCGCAACATCGACATCGAGTGAAGGCTGGCCATGCATGCCGAGCGAGGTCGTGTTCACGAGAAGTTTTGCACGCGGCAGAACGTCGTTGATCGCATCCCATGCAACGGGGTGCACGTTCGGCCCGAACTGTCTTGCCAGCGTCTCCGCCCGCGCGATGGTGCGATTGGCGAGATGGATGCGCTTGATGCCCCGCTCGCGCAGCCCGAACACGACGGCGCGCGAGGAGCCGCCGGCCCCGAGCACCAGCGCCTCCTCAGCCGTATCCCAGCCGGGCGCGCTGGCGTCGAGATTGCCGATGAAGCCTTCGACGTCGGTATTGGTGGCGTGCAGCTCGCCGTCTTCGAACCATAGCGTATTGGCCGCGCCGACGGCCGTTGCGCGCGCATCGGGTTTCGACAGCGCCAGCACGCCCTCCTTGTGCGGGATGGTGACGTTGGCACCGACGAAGCCGCGCAGCGACAGCCGCAGCACGAAGTCGCGCAGGTCCTCGGGCGGAACCGCCTCGATGACGTAGCCCCCCTCGATCCCGAGCGTGCGCAGCCAGTAATGATGAATCAGCGGCGAGCGCGAATGCGCCGCCGGCCATCCGATCAGACAAGCGGCGGGAGCCCTGGTCACGTCATCCTTCCCTCAAGCGATGTGGAAGGCGATCCATTTCGCGTCCCGAAGGCTCTGTCAAGCGCACGAGCGCCGCATCGCCACGGCGCCGTCAGCTCGCGGCAACCTCATCGGCCTCGGGCTGCGTTGCGCGGCCCTTGATATCGGCAATCGCGCGCTCGAGGCTCTGGCGATAGCGCGCGCGCGGCGGCGTCACGCCATGGGTGAGCAGCGCGCGGCGAACCGCCGGCGATGCCCCCGTGATGAACAGCCTGATGCCCTGGCGATGGGCCTTGGCGGCGACGCGCCCGAGCACGTTCGCCGCGGTGGAGTCCAGGAACGGCACCGCGGCGAAATCGACCACGAAGGCCTTGCGCTGGTCGGCGACGCCGTCGAGCACGCCTCCGATCGCAGAGGCGGCGCCGAAGAAGAACGCACCGGTGATGCGATAGACCAGCACGTCGCGGTCGACCGCCAGCGCGGAATCGTAGGGAACGCGCGCACCGTTGCTGTCATCGGGGCGATCGGGGACCACCAGCGGCGTGCGCTCCTCGATGCCCGTCATCTCCGCCATGCGGTGGATGAACAGCACCGCGCCGAGCGCGAAGCCGACCAGAATGCCTTCGGTCAGATCGCGGAAGATCGTGAGCAGGAAGGTTGCGAGCAGCACGACGGCATCGCCCCATGACGAGCGCAGGAGCGTCGCGAATTCCTGCTTCTCCGCCATGGTCCAGGCCACCACGACGAGCACGGAGGCGAGCGCTGCGAGCGGAATGTAGCTTGCGAGCGGCGCCGCGATCAGCATGAACAGCAGCAGGAAGACCGAATGCAGCATGCCCGCGAGCGGGCCGCGCGCGCCGGCGCGGATGTTGGTCGCGGTGCGCGCAATCAGGCCGGTAACGCAGATGCCGCCGAACAGCGCCGAGCCGATATTGGCGACGCCTTGCGCCACCAGCTCGCAATTGGAGCGATGACGGCGACCGGTCATGCCGTCGGCCACCACAGCCGATAACAGCGATTCGATGGCGGCCAGCAGCGCGAACGCAATCGCATCCGGCAGCACGGCCTTTGCCTTCTCCAGCGAGAACGCGGGCAGCGCCGGCGAGGGCAGCTCGCGCGGAATGCCGCCGAAGCGCGAGCCGATGGTCTCGACCGGCAGCGACAGCACGGCGCTGGCGACCGCCGCGAGCGCAACCGCGATCAGGATGCCGGGCCAGGACGGCCGCCAGCGCCGCAAGGCAGCGATGATGACGATGCTGCCGATCGCGACCACGACGGCCGATGGATTGATGGTGTCGAGGCTGCCGGCGAGCGCAACGAGCTTGGGAACGAATTCGCTGGGCTCTTTCCCGGCCAGCGTGATCCCGCCGAGATCGCGGAGCTGGCTCGCAAAAATGATGACGGCGATGCCGGCGGTGAAGCCGACAGTCACGGGATAGGGAATGAACTTGATGTAGGTGCCGACCCGCAACAGGCCCGCGGCAACCAGGAACAGCCCCGCCATCATGGTGGCGAGGATCACGCCGTCGACGCCGTGCCGCTCGGCCGTCACCGCAACCAGGACGATGAAGGCGCCCGCGGGTCCGCCGATCTGGAAGCGGCTGCCGCCGAGCAGGGACACGACGAAGCCGCCGACGACGGCGGTGTAGAGGCCGCGGTCCGGTGTCACGCCCGAGGCGATTGCGATCGCCATCGACAGCGGCAGTGCCACGATCGCGACGGTGAGGCCGGCGAAGACGTCGGCGCGAAAGTCCGCGACGCCGTACCCCTCACGCCAAATGGTGACGAGCTTTGGCAAATACAATTCGACAAAGGTCGGCCGGCGAAGCTGATGCAGTTGGCCCGCTTGATCGCTTGTGATGCTCATGCCCACGATGCTCCGAAGCATCGTGCGTCCCGTGTTGCCGAGGTGCGACGATGCGCTATCCCATTCCTGATCCCGAGCATGATCAACGCCCGATCATGCCCCCACCCGCCGCGGCGGCCCCGGCTCCTTGAGGCGAACGCCGCGCCCGCCAATGTCGCTGCGCGCCTGCTCGCCGATCAGCTCGACGCCGGCCCGATCGAACGCCTCGACCACCTTGATCAGGGTCTCGACCACGCCGCGAACATTGCCGGTGCTGGCTTCCATCCGCTGGATGGTCGGCAGCGAAACGCCGGCGAGCTCGGCCAGGGTTTTCTGGTCAATGCCGAGCAGCGCCCGCGCTGCCCGCATCTGGAACGACGTAATCACCGTGACCTCACGTATCAGAGCCTATAAATGATATCTGGGACATATACAATGATATAAAATACATCATATGAGGCCGAGCGCAAGGGACTGCCCATCTACCTCCTTCGTCATTGCGAGGAGCCCGCGACAAAATTGCAAAGCAATTTTGCGCTGGTGCGACGAAGCAATCCAGACTGCCTCCGCAGAGACATTCTGGATTGCTTCCGCCTTCGCCAAAGGCTTCGGCGGACAAGTCGCTGCGCTCGCAATGACGGAGGTTGGGCGCGGGTTCGGCTCAATGAAATGCCGCATCCGCGGAGGCAGCCCCTCACCCCACCCTCTCCCCGTGAAGAACGGGGAGAGGGAGTGAGAGGCCGGTTGCCTCACTTACAGATCACGCCGCGTGCTGATGGGCGGCGATGATCTGGTCGGCGGCGCGGCCGGTCACTTCGGCCATGTGGTCGAACTGGCGGGTGAAGCTGCCGGCGCCGGCGGTGGCCGAGCGCAGCTCGACGATGAGTTCGCCGATCTCGGCTTCCGGCATCATGGCGCGGACGCAGTCCCAGCCGCTCCAGCCGTCGCGCGTGTCGAAGCCGAGGATCTGGCCACGCCGCGCCGACAGGATCGCGTTGATCTTGGCGGTGGCGTCGGTCGGGCAGACGATCTCGACCATGTGGATCGGCTCGAGCAACACCGGCTGGCATTGCGGCAGGCCCTCGTTGAGTCCGACCCGCGCCGCCGTGCGGAAGGCGAGGTCCGACGAGTCGACGCTGTGATAGGAGCCGTCGGTCAGCGTCACCTCCACGTCGGTGACGGGGAAACCGAGCGGGCCGCGCGCCAGCCCGTCGACGACGCCTTCCTCCACCGCCGGGATGTAGTTGCGCGGCACCGCGCCGCCGACCACCTTCTCGGCGAACTTGAAGCCGTCGCCGCGCGGCAGCGGCCTGATGTCGAGCACGACGTCGCCGAACTGGCCGTGACCGCCGGACTGCTTCTTGTGACGCCCGCGCTGGGTGATCGGCTTGCGGATGGTCTCCTGATAGCCGATCGCGGGCGGATGCGAGGTGACCTTGACGCCGAAGCGGTCTCGCAGCCGCTCGCCGGCGACGCGCAGATGCATCTCGCCCTGGCCCCACAGCACGGTGTCATGGGTCTGGGCGTTCTGCACCACGACCAGCGAGGGATCCTCCTCGTGCAGCCGGGCCATCGCCTGGCCGAGCTTGACGTCGTCCTTGCGATCGGTGGCCGCGATCGAGATCGCGAGCACCGGCGGCGTCGGCTCCACGGCGACGAGCGCAGCCGGCGGGGTCTTGCCGCTCGAGACGGTGTCGCCGGTCTTTACGGGATCGAGCTTGGCGAGCGCCACGGTGTCGCCGGCTTCGGCCGAGGCACGCTTGGTGTCGTAGGCGCCGTTGACGGCGAGGATGCCGGAGATGCGCCCCGTGCCACCGGCTGAGGATTGCAGCGTCGCACCGTCGTCGAGATGACCGGCGAGCAGCCGCGTCAGCGACAGCTTGCCGCCATGTTGCGAATGCAGCGTCTTGAAGACGTAGCCGAGCGCATCCTTGGTGTCGGGAACGCCGAGACGTTTTGCGGTCTCCGCAACGCCGGGCGCCTCGTGGCGCAGCGCTTTCATCAGACGCAGCACGCCGTTTTCGCGCGCGGCGGCGCCCAGCAGCACCGGACAGATCAGTCCTTCGCGCAATTCGCGGGCAAGGTCGTCGAACACGGCATCGCGCGGCGGCTGTATGTCTTCGAGCAGCTGCTCCATCAGCGCATCGTCGTGGTCGGCGAGCTTCTCCAGCATCGAGAAGCGAGCCTCCTTCTCGCGGTCGAGATTGCCGCCTTCGAGCGCGATCACCTCGGAGGCCTTGTGCTCGCGATAGACGAAGGCGCGCTCCAGCGCGAGATCGACGAAGCCCTCGATCAGCTCGCCGTTCCAGATCGGAATCTGGCGCAGCACCAGCGGCACGCACGAGGCGGGCTGCAGCATTGCGAGCGTCTCGCGGATGCGCTCGCTGGCGCGGTCGATCTTGTTGAGGAACAGGAAACGCGGGATCTTCAGCTCCTCCAACTCGCGCAGGATGATCTGAAGCTGCGGCAGCTTCTTCTCGTCGGCCTCGCAGACCACGACCGCAGCATCGACCGCGGGCAACACGGCGCGCATGTCGTGGGCGAATTCGACGGAACCGGGACAGTCGAGGAAGGTGTAGCTGTCACCCATGAAACTCGTGGTGGCGGCAGTCAGCCCGACGGTCATCTTGTGATCACGGGCCTCTGGCGTGGCGTCGCCGACGGAAGTTCCGGCATCGACGCTGCCGGCGCGCGGGATCGCACCCGTTCGCGCCAGGATTGCTTCGAGAAGTGTGGTTTTACCGCTTTGGAATGGGCCCACCAGCGCGATGCACCGTGGACCTCGGGGACTTCTGACGTCTTGTCCCATTCGCCGCCTCCTTCTTGTGGAGCTCGGCCCATGATTGGGTCGGCAAACGCAGATGCTCTGCCCGTCCCCAAGATTTGGCAAGCATCAAACGTCGCTGCGGTGCGTCGTCGGTATTCACCTCTCCCGGAGGGAGAGGTGAGTCTCGTAGCTGGCTCAGTCAATTAGAATTGACGACGGCTCAACGCCCCGGACGAAGTTCCAGGCTCTCCAGACCCGCGGCGACGTTGAGGCCGACCTGGCCCTGCACGCTGAGCGGCTGGAGCGCGATCGAATTGTTGGAGCCGCCGACCAGCACGTTGCCACCAAGCCCGACGCCGACCGAGGCGCTGCCCTGCGCGCCCGCGTAATTGCCGGAGAGATCACCGGGGCCGAGCCGGTCGACCGGCGCGAACACGCCCCAGGCGAGCGCCGTCTCCTGGGTGATGCCGATGTCGAGGCCGACTTTGCGGATGGTCGCGACGTAGCGGTCGTCGGGCAAGCCGTCGGCGCGCAGCACGCAGCCGAGATGGGTCACCGATCCCACGATGAAGCCGACGCTGGCGCCGCCGCGACATTCGAGCACGCCGATCCGCGTCATCCGTTGCTGCGAGCTGGCAGCAACGACGGAGACAACGAGGCTTGCGGCGGTGAGCCCGGCGAGGAGGAACGAACGGCGCATGAAACGTCTCCGGCGATGAATGGGATGCGAGCAGGAAGGACGCGGCACACGCCGCGCGATCGTCTATGCCACAAGAGTCTTGGCGGTGCCAGATCGGACATATCTGGAATCGAATTCGCGGAGAGAGGCCCCTCACCCCACCCTCTCCCCGTAAGAACGGGGCGAGGGAGTGCGCGAGCCTGCGCCCCTCACGATGCGAGAAGAATTAGAGTGCGCAATCGGACGCGACTTAACCTCTCCCCGCCCTTCTGTGGGGAGAGGTCGGATCGCGCAGCGATCCGGGTGAGGGGCATGGCAAGATGCCGACCAGAACAAAGGACCGTCCGACTCCGCTTATCGAAACACAACAAAAAAGGCCCGCACGACGCGGGCCTTTTCAATTTGCACTGTCGCGACAGGCTCAGCGCAGATTGCCGCAGAAGCGCTGGATGCGCTTGCAGGCGTCTTCAAGGTCGGAGGTCTTGGTCGCATAGGAGATGCGGAACGCAGGTCCAAGGCCGAAGGCCGAGCCCTGCACCACGGCGACGCCTTCGGTCTCCAGGAGCTCGGTGACGAACGTCTCATCATTGTCGATCACCTTGCCCGACGGCGCGGTCTTGCCGATGGTGCCGGCGCAGGACGGATAGACGTAGAACGCGCCTTCGGGCCGCGGGCACTCGATGCCCTTGGCCTGGTTGAGCATGGAGACGACGAGGTCGCGGCGCTCCTTGAACACCTTGTTGTTGGCGGGAATGAAGTCCTGCGGACCGTTCAGCGCTTCGACCGCCGCCCATTGCGCAATCGACGACGGGTTCGAGGTCGACTGCGACTGGATGGTCGACATCGCTTTGATCAGCTGCGCCGGGCCACCGGCATAGCCGATGCGCCAGCCGGTCATGCAATAAGCCTTCGACACGCCGTTCACAGTGAGCGTGCGGTCGTAGAGTTTCGGCTCGACCTGCGCGACGGTGGTGAACTGGAAGTCGTCATAGACGAGATGCTCGTACATATCGTCGGTCATCACCCAGACATGGGGATGCCTGAGCAGCACGTCGGTGAGCGCCTTCAGTTCGGACTTGGTGTAGGCGGCTCCCGTCGGATTCGACGGCGAGCACAGGATGACCCATTTGGTCTTCGGCGTGATCGCGCGCTCGAGCGCCTCGGCCTGGAGCTTGAAGCCGGTCGCGGCGGTGCAGACCACCGGCACCGGCTCGCCGCCGGCAAGCGCCACCATTTCAGGGTAGCTGACCCAATAGGGCGCGGGAATGATCACCTCGTCGCCCGGATTGATGGTCGCCATCAGCGCGTTGTAGAGCACCTGCTTGCCGCCGGTGCCGACGATGATCTGGTTCGGCTTGTAGGCGACGCCGTTCTCGCGCTGAAACTTGCCGATGATGGCTTCCTTCAGCTCGGGGATGCCGTCGACCGCGGTGTACTTGGTCTTGCCGGCCTCGATGGCGCGGATCGCCGCCAGCTTGATGTTGGCGGGCGTGTCGAAGTCGGGCTCGCCGGCACCTAAGCCGATGACGTTGCGGCCCGCCGCTTTCAGCGCGCGTGCTTTATCCGTGACCGCGATGGTCGCGGACGGCTTCACACGGTCGAGCGCAGCGGCAAGGAAGGACATCGTCATCTCCTGACAAGCGTCGTGAAGCCCTCGGCCTCACGACTCTGATTGTGGGAATGAGCCACCCTAAAACGTGAGCCGCTGCACCGCAAGAAACTTCGGCCCGATCCGGCAAAAGTTTGCGGATTTCCCGCGTTTCGAGGCGCGATTGACCGCAATGTTCCGCAACTTTGCCGGCCAAATTCCTCATATCCGGCAAGGCTTGTCCTCGGAGCAATTGATAGCCGGGTCCCGGGCATCCACCTTCCTCGAACCGCTTGACGCGGCGTGGATGGCCGGGACCTAGCCGAGCGGAAGCGATGGCGTCCTTCGATCGGCTATGCCCGGCCATGACAACGCGGAAGCACTGGCGCCCTAAACCCGATGCATACGGTCGTCCGCGGACTTCACGATTGCGCGGAGCAACGCATTGGTGTGCTGACGCAAGCGTGATCTCGGTTGCATGGTCGCGCGGAAATGATCTTCCGTGGCGTTGCAGTGCGGTAGGGTTTTCGAGTTTTTCTATGGGCCGGCTCTTGCGGCGGATTCGCATCGGCATCATTGTTTAGCCGCGCTGCAGGGCAGCCAGCGCCGTGCCTTCCCATCCTCGGAAACGAACTCCCAGAATGTACAAACTCTATTCGATGCAGCGCTCCGGCAACAGCTACAAGGTCCGCCTTGCGCTGGCGCTGCTCAACGTGCCCTATGAGGCCATCGAGATCGACATTCTGCGCGGCGAGAGCCGCACGCCGGACTTTCTGTCGAAGAACCCGTCCGGCCAGGTGCCGCTGCTCGAGGTCGGGAACGACCGCTATCTCGCCGAGTCCAACGCCATCCTCTGGTACGTTGCCGTCGGCACGCCGCTCGCGCCGGAGAACCGCATCGACCGCGCCGAGGCGCTGCAATGGATGTTCTTCGAGCAGCATGCGCTCGAACCCAACATCGGCGCGGCCTATTTCTGGCTGTCGCTGGTCAGGGGCGGCCGCGATCTGCAGACCCATTCGCTGGAGGATTGGATGGAGCGCGGCTATGGCGCGCTCCAGGTGATGGAGAACCACCTCAAGACCAACGCCTATTTCGCCGCCCGCCAGCTCACGGTCGCCGATATCGCGCTCTATGGCTACACCCATCTCGCCGACCGCTGCGACTTCGATCTTTCGACTTTCCCGGCGGTCCGAGACTGGCTGAAGCGCGTGGAAGCTGCGCCCGGCTTCGTGACGATGGACTGGCGCCCGGCCGATATCGACGACCCCGCCAGCATTGCCGCGGGCGCCTGACAGGCCTGCCCGCCGCTCCGGCAAATAGCGGGCATAAGGGTCGCCTTTGCCGCAATGTCGCCGCTTTCGGCGCGACAGCCGCCGCAATATTGCCGGTTGAAACTGGGAAATTGTGGAAAGTCGCGGGTGATTCGCTCGCGTATTGAGGGATTTAGACCCATGATTCGGGCGTCCGGCACGGCAGGCTTTCAGGGCCAATCCGCCACCGTCGCGTCTTCCCGGCTGACCAACGCGGTCGCGGCCTCGCTCGCCGTCGCCGCACTCTCGCTGTGCCTGATCGTCACTCTGACGGTGATGTCGACCAAGGCGACCATGGCGATGGGCCTGCCGATCTGATTCCCGTTTCATCCTGGACCAGCCTTCAAGGCGCCGTGCGGCCCGCGCCGACCGGCATTGCGACAGGACGTCGATGAAGTCACCTGTGGTAGTCGTTGCGATCACCCTGACTGCGGCCATCCTGGTCGCGGCATCGCTGTTGATTTTCACCGGCATGCGCAAGAGCTCGGGCAGCTCGACGCTGAATGCGCCTGCGCTGCAACAGCGTCTCAGGCACGCGCACTTGGTCTAAAATCATCCGAAAGATTTGCGCTCCGCCGCAAGCGCCCATTAAGCGCATCGCGCGAAATCGCATCACATCGGCGCAACTATCCGCCAGTGTTGCGGTCTTACCTCGTGGGGGAGGAGCGAGACTGGCCCATGCGGTTCGGATGGCGCGCGATCTCCGGTCCGGTGCTGACGGCAGCGACCCTGCTGCTGGCGATGCTCTTCGATCGCGTCGTCCCCACTCCCTCGCCTGCGCCGCTGCTGGTCTGCCTCGTGGCGCTTGCCGGCGCGCTGTCGGGCCTCGCCTCGGCCATGACCAGTGCAGCGGTCGCGGTGATCGGCGCGGCACTGCTCTTCCTCAACCATCACGGCGTCTCCGGCTATGGCAACGCGGATCTTGTCCGGCTCGGCCTCCTGGCAATCACGGTCGCCGGCACCGCTGGCATCACCGGCCTGATGCGCGCGCGGATGCTCGGCACGTTCGCGGCCGAGCGCCAGAGCCACGCCACCGCCGCGCGCCTGTCGGCCGCGCTCGACCAGATCGATATCGGCGTCGTGCTGCTCGATGCCGAGACGCGGGCCGAATTCATCAACCGCGCGTTCCGCGAATATTTTGCGGTGCCGGACCAGATCGCCGACGGCAAGCCGCCCTTCATCGCGCTGATGTATCACGGCCGCGACACCGGCGCGTTCGAGCTGCCCGAGGACGAGCTCGGCACCTTCATCGCCCAGCGCATGGAGATGGTGCGGATCGGCGATGCCACGCCGATCAACATTGCCTTGCGCAACGGCGAGGTGCTGCGTTTCGTCTGCACCGCGCTGCCCGACGGCGGCCGCATGCTGAGCTACACGCCGGTGACCGACCTCGTGCGCCACACCGATGCGCCGGCGAGCGCCGACTACTACCGCTCGCTGCGCGATCCCGCGAACCGAAGGCTGATGAGCTATCTGCGCGTTGCGGAGTAGGCGCGGCAACGTGCGCGCATCGTACGCCGGCGCTCGCGGATACAGCCCCTCACCCCACCGTCTCCGCGTAAGAACGGGGCGAGGGCGCGAGAAGCCGGTGCGCACCTCACTTTCGACTGTGCCGATATATCTCTACCTCTCCCCGCCCTTCTGCGGGGAGAGGTCGGATCGCTCCGGCTATGCGAAGCATCGTCCGGCGCGATCCGGGTGAGGGGCAAGGCAAGCTGTCGCCACGACTAAGTGTCCATCCGACTCGCGAGACAAATTGATCAGCAAGCCCGTCATGGGTATGAAGTATCCTTCATCGATCGCGGAAATTCACATGTCCCTCACCATTCGCTCCGTTACGAAGCAGGACTACGATCAATGGCTGCCGCTGTGGGACGGCTACAATGCCTTCTACGGCCGTTCGGGCCCAACCGCGCTCGCGCCCGAGATCACGCGCATGACGTGGCAGCGTTTCTTCGACGCCTATGAGCCGGTGCATGCGCTGGTCGCCGAGAGCGATGGCCAATTGCTCGGCCTGACGCACTATCTTTTCCATCGCAGCACCACGGCGATCGAACCGTCCTGCTATTTGCAGGATTTGTTCACGCGCGAGGTCGTGCGCGGCAAGGGCGTCGGCTCCGCGCTGATCCATGGTGTGTATGAACGGGCGCAACTAGCGGGGTCGCCGCGCGTCTACTGGCAGACGCACGAGACCAATCTCACGGCGCAGAGCCTGTACGACAAGGTCGCGGAGCGCTCCGGATTCATCGTCTATCGCAAGCTGTTCTGATCCTTCTCCACATCCTGTGGATAAGTCCCGCTGTCACCCGCGCGTAACATAGCGGGACTACGTTCACGCCTGCGTCTGATCAGGCCCCCCGTCACCGATCAAGCGCCCCAAGCGGTCCCCGTCAGTCGCCGCGTCTGACAGGGGCCGCATTTTTTTGTCCGCCTCATGGGCATGGCAGCAGCGCGGCGAGCGGCTTGCTGCTGGGGCACGCCGTGGTCAGAATGCGCCGCGGCTCATCTGACAGGATCTCCCATGGACATTCGCAATCTCGGCGCCTCCGGCCTGCGCGTCTCTGCGGTCGGGCTCGGCTGCAACAATTTCGGCCAGCGCACAGATCTGGAGACCTCGCGCAAGGTGATCCATCGTGCGCTCGATCTCGGCATCACGCTGTTCGACACTGCCGACATCTATTCGAACATGGGCGGCTCGGAGACGGTGCTCGGCGCCGTGCTGGGCGACCGCCGCAAGGACATCGTGCTGGCGACGAAATATTCGAAGCCGATGGCGGAGGACGGCACCAAGCAGGGCGCCTCGCGGCGCTACATCATGAACGCGGTCGAGGCGAGTCTGAGGCGGCTCAAGACCGACTACATCGACCTCTACCAGCAGCACGATTATGATCCGCTGACGCCGATCGAGGAGAGCCTGCGCGCCCTCGACGATCTCGTCCGGCAGGGCAAGATCCGCTACATCGGCAATTCGAACTTTCCGGCTTGGCGCGTCGCAGAAGCGGAGTACGTCGCACGCGCGATGAATCTCAGCCGCTTCGTCTCCTGCCAGGACGAATATTCCCTCCTCGTGCGCGACATCGAGAAGGATCTGTTGCCGGCAGCAACGGAATACAAGCTCGGATTATTGCCGTTCTTCCCGCTCGCAAGCGGACTTCTGACCGGCAAATACCGAAGGGGCGAGGCAGCGCCTGACGATACCCGCTTCGGCAAGGTGCCGCGGCTGCGCGACCGCTACGTCACGCCGCGCAACGAGGACATCGTCGAGAAGCTCACGGCCTTTGCCAAAGCACGCGGGCACAGCATGCTCGAGCTCGCCTTCTCCTGGCTCGCCGCGCGCCCGCAAGTGTCGAGCGTGATCGCCGGCGCCACCAGCGTCGAGCAAGTCGAGGAGAACGTCAAGGCGATCGCCTGGCAGCTCAGCGCGGAGGAGATGGCGGAGATCGACAAGATCACTCTGAGCTAAACTCTGCGGCGCGCTACTTCGCGCCGCGCCCCACAGTCTGCATCACCTCAAAACCTTCGAACTGGGGATGGCCGAGATAGAGCGGCTTGTTGTCGCCGGCCTTGTGATGCGCCGCGCGAAACGCCTCCGACTTGGTCCACGCCTCGAACGCCGCGTAATTCGCCCAGACCGTGTGCGAGGCGTACAGCGTGTGGTCCTCGAGCTCGGGTCCCCGCAGCAGATGGAATTCGACGAAGCCCGGCACCTTGTCCAGATGCGTGTCGCGCGTGAGCCAAACCTGCTCGAAAGTGGCCTCGGAGCCCTTGGCGACTCGGAAGCGGTTCATGGCGATGTACATGGGTGATTTCTCCTGTAGGCGCAATCGTCAGGGACGCGATGCTCTCTCGCTCCCTCGCCCCGTTCTTACGGGGGAGAGGGTGGGGTGAGGGGCTGCCTCCGCGAGCTCGGTCTGAATTGTAGTCGAAGCGCATGAGGCACGCACCTTCATCGTACGAGTCGGATGGATTTTTGATGACGGCTACACCGTGCCCTGCCCCTCACCCGGATTGCTTTGGACGATGCTTCGCATCGCCAAGCGCAATCCGACCTCTCCCCGCAAAGAGCGGGGAGAGGTTAAGTGCGCCTCGATGGACCTTTCGATTGGTCTGGCATGTAAGGGACATACCGCTCTCTCTCGCTCCCTCGCCCCGTTCTTACGGGGAGAGGGTGGGGTGAGGGGCCGCCTCCGCGAGCTCGGTCTGGATTATAGTGAGAACACCTTCGATATTTTCAAGAACGTCATTGTTCCAGAAGCGAAGCACCCTGTAACCTTTCTCTGCTAGACGTTCATCACGAATTGCATCTGTTGCAGATTCATTGTGCTGACCGCCATCAACTTCGATGATGAGCCGCTTCTCCCGGCACACGAAATCACAGATGTACCCGATGATCGGCTCTTGTCGCACGAACTTGTGTCCATCGATCCTCCGATTGCGAATGCGATTCCAGAGAACCGTCTCCGCATCCGTCTGATTGACGCGAAGGCGTCGTGCAAGTCGGATGGACTTCTGATCGTGGCCGCGCATTGCCCCTCCCCCTCACCCGGATTGCTTTGGACGATGCTTCGCATCGCCAAGCGCAATCCGACCTCTCCCCGCAAAGAGCGGGGAGAGGTTAAGCCACCAATCCCTTCATCGGCCGTGCTCCCGCGCTGTCCGGGAACACCGCCTCCGCCAGCACGCGATCCGAGAGCCCAAATTGCCCCTGCAGCACGCCCTTGATCACGGAGCGCAGATCCGTGGTGGGCTTGAGGTCGCGCCCTTCATGGAGGTTGGCGAGTTTGAGGCCCGGCCAGTCGGAGATTACGCGGCCGCCCTTCACGGCGCCGCCGGCGAGCAGCGCGATCGTTCCCGTGCCGTGATCGGTGCCGTCGGTGCCGTTGATGCGCGCGGTGCGGCCGAACTCGGTGGCGACCACGACCACGGTGTCGCGCCAGCGCGCGCCGAGCCCGCTTTCGAATTCGGCGAGCGCGCCGTCGAGCCCGCCGAGCAGGAAGGCGAGACGCCCGACCGGGCCGCCTTCATTGGCGTGCGTGTCCCAGCCGTCGAACGCGAGCGCGGCGATGCGCGGACCGTCGTCGGCGGCCATCAGCTTTGCCGCACCGCGCGCCACCTGGCGCATCTGCGCGGCCGCGTTGCCGCGTTTCGGCTTCATGTCGTCGCCGCTTGCGGCCTTGTCGAGCTGGAGGCCTTGCGACAAGGCCGCCGCCAGCACGGGATCGCGATGGCGGTAGAGCTCGACGAGGCGCATCGCGGTGTCGTCGTCGGCCTGCGGCAGCGCGACCGGCGCCCAGCCGACGGTCGGTGCATTGCCGCGCAGCACCAGCGGCGTGGTCGGGCCGACGGCAAGCCCGCTCGACACGCGCTCGCCGCGCGGCAGCGCTTCCAGCGCGCGATTGAGCCAGCCGGACTGCACCCGGCCCGGGCCGGCATAGCCGCTTTCGAGCACGTCCTGGCCGTCGAAATGTGAACGATCGCGATACGGTGTTGCGACCGCGTGGATCACCGCGGCGTGCATCTCGCGATACATGCGGGAAAATTCCGGCATCGCCGGATGCAGCGCGAAGAACGAGTCAAGCATGATCGCGGGATGCGCGCCATCCGCGGTCAGCGCGATCGAGCCGTGCAGGCCGGCGTAATCGGGGTCGCCGATCGGGGCGACGGTCGAAAGCCCGTCGAGTGCGCCGCGCAGGATCACCACGACCAGGCGCGGATCGCGCCCGTCGGCGGCGCGGGCGAATTTGGGCAGATAAGCCCAGGCGGCGAAGGAGGCGCCGCCGAGCAAGAGTCCGCGGCGCGAGGTGAGGACCCGGTTCTCGACGCAGTCGATCATCATCATCTCCGCTGCATTTCCGGCGACATCAACAGCAGCGCCAGCGCCTGCTGCCGCGACTCCGCGCGCTCGATGGTTCGCCGTGTCTCGATGGAGGCCGCGTCCGCAGCCGCGAATTCCAGCAGGTCCAGCGGATCGATGTTGTTGCCGAGCCGCGCCCCCATCTGCGCCGCGATGTCGAGCCGCAGCTTCATGCCTTCGGGCGCGGCCCAGGCGGCGCTGGTGTCGGGGAAACCATTCGGTCCCGCCGGCGACCACAGAGGTTGGCCGAGCAAGTTCAGATTGTTCAGATAGGTGCCGGGATCCTCCGGCACGCGCGCGAGCAGCCGGCCGCTCGCGACCAGGAAATCGTACGGCGAGCGCATCTTGGTCAGCGGCGCTTTCCACGCTTCATCGGAATCGACCAGCGCCATGGCAAGCGCCTTGAGGTCGCCGTCGGTCTTGACGAAGATGTCGCGCAACCGCGCAACGAGAGCAGGCGGCGGATCATCGGCGACGAAGTGACGGACCAATTTGGTGGCGATGAAATTCGCGGTCGAGGCATGGCGCGCGATGTCGGCGAGCGCGGCCTCTCCCTGCGCGAGGCCCGCCTGAGCGTAGGTCTTGCCAAGCAGGATCTGCGACCCGGGCTGATGCGCATTGACGTTGAACACGAAGGAGCCAGGCACTCCTAATTGCCCCTGCCGTCCGGCAAAGGTCCAGCCGGTGATGATGCGCGCGAGCGAGGTGACGTCGTCCTGCGTGTAGCCGCCGCCGACGCCGAGCGTATGCAGCTCCATGATCTCGCGCGCCAGATTTTCGTTCAGCCCGCGCTTGCGGTTTTGCCCTGCGCGCGAATCCGGTCCGAGCGATTGCTGGTTGTCGAGGAAGAACAGCATCGCCGGATGCTGCTCGACCGCCTTGAGCATGTCGGCGAAGCGCCCGAGCACATGCGGCCTGATCGCCTCGCGCTCGAACGCGCCGGCCCAGATCCGCGCCAGCTCGCCCTTGCCGGCGGAGATGCAGAAATGATTGGACCAGAACACGACGAGACGCTCGGTGAAGCCGCACTCGGCGAGGGTGGCGCGCTGCAACCGGGCCAGCGCCTCGGCGCGAAACGTCTTCTGGATGACGTTGAGCGGTTGCGGCGCGGGCTTTGCGGCAGGCGGCGCGGCGGCGTTGGGCTGCATGGCCTCCGGCTTCGCCGCATGATCGGCCGGTCTTGCATCCGCCATCTGGCCGGCGACCTCCGCCGCCGCTGCGTTCAGCGAGAGATTGCGGCGCAGGGCGGGCTTCTGATCGGCAGGCGCTTGTGTCGACGGTGCTTCAGCGGCCGCCTTCGCGGCCTCGCGCGCCTGCTTGACCTGGTCCTGATAGGCGAACACCGCCTGCCCAAGCTGCAGCGTCGATTGCAGGCCCGGCGCTTCCAGCAGCACGCCATGGGGGCGCGCGAGCTCTGCCTTCACGAAACCGCGCGGATCGGAGGCGGCGTTGATGAGATCGCCGGACGCGCCGCCGCGGGCGCCGAAGCCGAAGCGGTTGAGCGCAACGAGCGCGGCTTGCGAATCGCGGGCCATCGATCTGTCCTTCGCGCGTTGGGGGCCGCTTTCGGAGTCCGTGCGCAACGCGTAATATACCGCAGCGACAGATGAACCCGACATGAAAATGACGGCGAAGCTTCGACGTAAATCATGACAAATCCGCAAGAATCCTCATCGCAGGAACCGCGCCGCCTCACCTGCTCCCGCTGCGGCGCCGAGTTCGGCTGCGACCTCTCAGGCAATTGCTGGTGCGCGGAGGAGACGGCAAAACTGCCGATGCCAATCGAGGGCGAGGATTGCCTGTGCCGGGCGTGTTTGCGCAAGGCGGCGGGGGAGGCGCGTAGCCCGGATGGAGCGCAAGCGTAATCCGGGAATCATTTCGCGAACGCAAATCCCGGATTGCGCTTCGCTCCATCCGGGCTACGGCAGTATCGGTGGGCAAAGCGAAGCGTGCCCACCATTTCATTGCGTGTGTGGGAGATGGTGGGCACGGCGCTTTGCGCCTTTGCCCACCCTACGAAGCTTATACCTCATGCCCCGGCGACTTCCGCGCCATGCCGTCGAACGCATCGAGCAGTTTTTCGCGCCAGACGTAGACCGGGTCGTCCGCCTCGAGCAGCTTGAACGGGCTCACCACCCGCGCCCATTGAAAACCGCCGAACACGATGTAGTCGGCATAGTTCGGCGCGGCGCCGCCGATGAAGGGCTGCTTCTTCAACGTCTGGCGCATCACCTCCAGCGACTTGCGGAACGCGACCACGCCGGTGTCGCGGCTGGCCATGACCTCTTCCAGCGACTTGCCGCCGAAGCGCGCCTCGCGCGACTGGCGGAAATAGGCGGCATCGACCTCGGCGAGGTTGTTCGGAATGTCGGCGACGATCAGCGGAAAGATGCCGCCGACGATGGCGATATCGCCGAAGGCATTGATCATGCGCGCCATGGCGCGACCGCCCTCGCCGCCGAACAACGACGGACGATCCGGAAAATTGTCTTCGAGATAGTTCGCGATGGTCCAGGAATCGACCACAGGCTTGTCGTGATGCAGCAGCACCGGAACTTTCTCAGAGCCGTGCGGCGCGATCGCGCTCTTCTCGGTGAAGCGCCAGGGCAGCGATTGCGCCGTCAGGCCCTTATGCGCGAGCGCCATCCGCGTGCGCCAGCAATACGGGCTGAACGGGCGCGCGGCGTCGGTGCCGACGAGTTCGAAGAGTTTGAGTGACATGAAAGGCAACTCCATCCGCTCCGTCATTGCGAGGAGCTCTTGCGACGAAGCCATCCAGACCGCCGCCGCAGGGACATTCTGGATTGCTTCGCTTGCGCTCGCAATGACGATGTGGAGAGCGGGGCGCGCCGACGACGACTGTCATGCCCCGGCTTGACCGGGGCATCCAGTACGCCGCGGCGGTCGTGAGACACACTGCTGCTGGTGTTTACTGGATCATCCGCCTTTGCGGAGGATGACAGCGAGGGCGTGGGGAAAGTGAAGGCATCACCGCCCGTTCGCGCGCAAAAGCCGCTCGCCGCCTTCCGTCACCGCGATGATCAGCCCGATTCCGGGCACCGTCTCGCGCGCGACGTAGCCACGGTCAGCGGCGTCTTCCCAGATGGTGAGGCGCGGGCACGAGGTCTTCCAGGTCGCGATCACCTCGGCATAGGCGCGAGGCTCGCGTGCGACCCATTCGACGAAATCCAGCACCAGCGGATCGGTGGCCTCGCTCATTGCAAACCTCCCTTGTCGAAGGCCGCCAGCACCGGTGTGCGAACCAGGAGCCAGCCGCCATAGGCCATGTAGTAGCAGGCGATGGTGGTGATCAGCTTATTCGACCAGGCCACGAATTGCTGGTCGGTCATCGCTTCCAGGATGCGCCGCGCCAGCGTGGTGCCGAGCATGGAGGCCGCAATCGCGACGCCGGCGAGCACGGGATCGAGGCTCGCGGCCTGGTCGATGATGCCGCCGAAATAGACCAGCTTGGTGAAATGGCTGACGAGCTGGCACATTGCCTTGGTCGCCACCTTCTCGCGCCGGCCGAAATCGCCGCCGAGGAAGAAGGTGTCGAGCAGCGGGCCGGAGACGCCGGTCATCAGCATCAATCCCATGCAAATCGTGCCGTAGACCGTGCCCTGCCAGAGCCTATCAGGGTCCGGCTTGATGTTCGCGGGCAGCAGGCGCGCCATGAACGGGGTGATGCCGAGCAAGAGCAGCGCCATCGGCTTGTCCGGCACATAGCGGGTGAGCGACCAGGCCGCGAGTGCGATGGCAGCGCCGACCATGTAGTTCGCGACCGGCCGCCAGCGGATATGCGCCCGCCAGAGCAATGCGCGCCAGCCGTTCGAGGCCATCTGCGTGATCGCATGCAGCACCATCGCGGTCGGCAGCGGCATCAAGGCCAGCAGCACGCCGATCAGGATCAGCCCGCCCGCCATGCCGAACAGCCCGGATAGGAACGCGGTGGCGACCATCAGCAATCCGAGGGCAGCGATCATGATGGACGTCACGAAGGGGGTCTCCTGTGGTGGGCAGGTAAGGGACGTAAACTCTTTCACTCCCTCGTCCCGCCCTTGCGGGGGCGGGACGAGCAACGCTCGCCCTGAGAGCGTGGGGTGAGGGGGAGTCTCCGCAAGGGAGGTGACAGTTGGACGCGCGGAGAGTCCCCCTCACCCGGAATTTGCTCCGCAAATTCCGGCCTCTCCCCGCACGCGGGGAGAGGCTAAGAGAACGTGCCTCGCTTGCTCCCCTCGCGCAAACTGAGTTATCTTGGCCTGGCATCAGCTTTCCTGAGGGTCGGGCATTTGCGGCGGCTGCTGTTTCTCAACGGCATCAAGGCATTCGAGGCGGCGGCGCGGACCGGCAGCTTTGCCGCGGCCGGCGTCGAGCTCAACGTCTCGGCGGCCGCCGTCAGCCGCATGGTGCATCTGCTGGAACAGCGGCTCGGCCTCGCGCTGTTCGAGCGCAAGGCCAACAAGCTCGTGCTGACGCAGGCCGGCCGTGCCTATCAGAGCGGTCTGACGCCGATCTTCGATGCGCTGGCGAGCCTCACCGCGCAGGTGACGGCGCCCTCCAGCGTACGCGTGCTCACCATCGGCGTCGGCCACACCTTTGCGATGCGCTGGCTGATCCCACGCCTGTCGGAGTTTCGCAGCGAGGAGCCCGACATCGAGGTGCGCTTCACCACCGGCGGCGCCTCGGTGCCATTTGGCGAGGACTGGAGCTGCGGCATCAAGCTCGGCACCGGCGACTGGCCCGGCCTGGTCGCCGAGCCGCTGTTCGCCGGCGACCTCACGCCGGTCTGCGTACCGCGCCTTGCGAGCGGCTTGAAGCGGCCGGCCGATCTGAGGGGACCGAGCCTGATCCGCGTCGCGCATTCGCCGGAGGACTGGCCGCTCTGGCTCAAGGCCGCGAACCTGGTGCGCATCAACGCGCGCGGGCCTGAGTTCCAGTTCTACGGCCAGGCGCTCCAGGCCGCCGCCGACGGGCTCGGCATCGCCATGGGGATCCGGCCCTATATCGACGACGATCTCGCCGCCGGGCGCCTGGTGGCGCCGTTCGATCTCTCAGTGCCCAAGGGCATGCGCTGGTACCTGCTCTATCGCAGTTTCCAGACCGAGCATCGCGACTTCGCCGCGTTCCGCCGCTGGATCATGCGCACGGCGTCGGAACCGGCGGCGCGTCCGGTGCGGCGGATCGGCCGTGCCGCGGCGCGGAACTGATGCGCTCGGCAAAAAAGCCCCGCGGCTTGTGAACGGCTTCACATCCTGAAATTCGCAAATGTGGTCCCCTGACCCTCCGAAAAGAAAAGTGGGACCTACAAGAATGACGACCCTTTACGACGGCTTTGACATCGAATCCTTCGAAGCTGGCAAGGGACTGTGGCACGCCCGCATCCGGCGCGCCGATTTCAGCCCGGTTGCCATCGACGGCGTGCTGTTTCCGGCCATGGAAGTCGGCTTCGCCTGGCCTGATCGCGACGCCGCGATTGCCGATGCCAAGCACCACATCGATCGCTTCCGCCGGCGGGCCGACAGCGACGGCGAATAATAGACGAGCGGGTCTGCAACGGACCTGCGACAGGGCGGCGGGGAACCGGTCATGTCAATCATCGAAGCCGACGGACTACGGCCGCGGATCTATGCCCGCGCCGTGCTGTCCAACTGCCCGGAATGCGACGGCGATCTCATGGTGCTGCGTGTGATCGGCGGTCGCGCCGGATGCGAGTACTGGACCATGCGCTGCCCCGATTGCGGCGGCATCCATCTCGACATCCTGAGGCCGCATCAGGCGGGCGAGGACGACGAGGGGCCGCTGCCGGCGGCGTGAGCCTCGAGGCTGCTGCCAACCTGCTGTCAGCAGGCTGCATGACGATGGGCATTCGCCCTTTATCGCGGCGCGGACTCGTCCCATATTCGCCCCATGGCGAAGAAACCCGCATCCTCCGAAAAATCCGGCAAATCCCCGAAGACCAAGGCCCCGAACTCGAAGGCGCATCGCCCCGATGTGCAGCCGATCGGGCCGGCGCTGGCCGAGCTGCTCAATCCCGCGATCAATCGCGGCGATGCGGGCCTGGGATCGGGCACCGGCCTGCAGCCGCCGCCGGACAATTCGCGCGATCGCCGGTCCGGGGGCGAAGCCGCCGCACATCGCGCGCGCGCATCAACGCCGAAGGAGTTTCCGCAGGATACGGCCAAGAACATTGCAAAGACTATTGCAAAGCCGATGCCGCCGCGGGCCTCGACCGAAGGCTTCGACGAAGCACCGCAGGCCAATTACGGAACCTCGGCCACGATCCCGAAACTCGATCCGGAACTGGCCCGTCAGCTCGGTCTTCCCACTGAAGAGGACGACGCCGAGGCGCTGGCGCGGCCGCCGCGCTCCAAGATGGAGGCGCTGGGCGTCAAGGCCACCGCGGATGCGCTGGAGGCGCTGATCCGCGAGGGCCGCCCGGAATTCCGCAAGGACGATGGCTCGATGCGGGTCTGGACGCCGCACCGGCCGCCGCGCCCGGAAAAGTCCGAAGGCGGCGTGCGCTTCGAGATCAAGTCTGAATATGAGCCCAAGGGCGACCAGCCGACCGCGATCGCCGAGCTCGTCGAGGGCGTCGATCGCAACGACCGTTCGCAGGTGCTGCTCGGCGTCACCGGCTCGGGCAAGACTTACACGATGGCCAAGGTGATCGAGGCGACGCAGCGCCCCGCCCTGATCCTCGCGCCGAACAAGACGCTCGCGGCCCAGCTCTATGGCGAGTTCAAGAATTTCTTCCCGGACAACGCGGTCGAGTATTTCGTCTCCTATTACGACTACTACCAGCCGGAAGCCTACGTCCCGCGCACCGACACCTATATCGAGAAAGATTCGTCGATCAACGAGCAGATCGACCGCATGCGCCACTCGGCGACGCGCGCGCTGCTCGAACGCGACGACGTCATCATCGTCGCCTCGGTGTCCTGCATCTACGGTATCGGCTCGGTCGAGACCTACACCGCGATGACGTTCGCGCTGAAGAAGGGCGAGCGCATCGACCAGCGCCAGCTCATCGCCGACCTCGTCGCGCTCCAGTACAAGCGCACCCAGGCGGATTTCACCCGCGGCACGTTTCGCGTCCGCGGCGACGTCATCGACATCTTCCCCGCGCACTATGAGGACCGCGCCTGGCGCGTGAACCTGTTCGGCGACACCATCGAGAACATCGAGGAGTTCGATCCGCTCACCGGCCACAAGCAGGACGAGCTCGAATTCATCAAGATGTACGCTAACTCGCACTATGTGACGCCGCGGCCGACGCTGGTTCAGGCGATCAAGTCGATCAAGTTCGAATTGAAGCAGCGGCTGGACCAGCTCCACGACCAGGGGCGTCTTCTGGAGGCGCAGCGGCTGGAGCAGCGCACCACCTTCGACCTCGAGATGATGGAGGCGACCGGAAGCTGCGCCGGCATCGAGAACTATTCGCGCTATCTCACCGGACGCCGCCCCGGCGAGCCGCCGCCGACGCTGTTCGAATACGTCCCCGACAACGCGCTGATCTTCGCCGACGAGAGCCACGTCACCATCCCGCAGATCGGTGCCATGTTCCGCGGCGACTTCCGCCGCAAGGCGACGCTCGCCGAGTACGGTTTCCGCCTGCCCTCCTGCATGGACAACCGCCCCTTGCGCTTTGAGGAGTGGGACATGATGCGGCCGCAGACCATCGCGGTGTCGGCGACGCCGAGCGGCTGGGAGCTGAACGAGAGCGGGGGCGTGTTCGTCGAGCAGGTGATCCGTCCGACGGGGCTGATCGATCCTCCCGTGGATATCCGCCCCGCCCGCACCCAGGTCGACGATCTCGTCGGCGAAGTGCGCGCCACCGCGCAGGCCGGCTATCGCTCGCTGATCACCGTGCTGACCAAGCGCATGGCGGAGGACCTCACCGAATATCTGCACGAGCAGGGCATCCGCGTCCGCTACATGCACTCGGACATCGACACCATCGAGCGCATCGAGATCATCAGGGCTCTCCGCCTCGGCGCCTTCGACGCGCTGGTCGGCATCAACCTCTTGCGCGAAGGCCTCGACATTCCCGAATGCGCGCTGGTCGCCATTCTCGACGCCGACAAGGAAGGCTTTCTGCGCAGCGAGACCTCGCTGATCCAGACCATCGGCCGCGCCGCGCGCAACGTCGACGGCAAGGTGATCCTCTATGCCGACCAGATGACCGGCTCGATGGAGCGCGCCATCGCCGAGACCAACCGCCGCCGCGAGAAGCAGGTCGAGTACAACACCGCCAACGGCATCACGCCGGAGAGCGTGAAGAAGCAGATCGGCGACATCCTCAACTCCGTCTACGAGCGCGACCACGTGCTGGTCGAGGTCGGCGGCCACGACATGACCGACGACGTCATCTCGATCGGCCACAATTTCGAGGCGGTGCTCGCCGATTTGGAAACGCGCATGCGCGAGGCCGCCGCCGATCTGAACTTCGAGGAAGCCGCCCGCCTGCGCGACGAAGTCAAGCGCCTGCGCGCCACCGAGCTCGCGGTGGTCGACGACCCCACCGCGAAGCAGCGGGCCGTGCAGGGCAAGGCCGGCGCCTACGCCGGCACGAAGAAATACGGCGACGCCGCGAATTTGCCGGTCAGCGCGATGAAGAACAAGAGCGCCGCAACAGCGCTCAAGGCCGGCGGCGGCAAGGGCTCCCGCGTGCACAAGCCGCATCTCGACGAGATGCACGGCCCGGAATCGCTGCCCTACCGCGCGAGCCCGACGCTGCCGTCAAAGCCGTTCGGCAGCACCAGCCGGATCATCCAGCCGACGGATTCAAGGCAGTCCGGGCCGGAGTTCGGGCCGGCGCCGAAGTCGACGGGCGGGGCGCCGGGGCGACGGGGTGGGTGGAAGAAGAGGTAGGGCGGCGCATCCGAGCCAGTGGTGGCTATGGATTCCGGGCTCGCCGCTTTGCGGCGCCCCGGAATGACGAGGAGAGATTTGCCCCCCTCACCCCACGCTCGCCGTCACCACGGCCATCACCGACAGCAGCAGCATGATGGTCACGAGCTGGAGCGAGGCGACGGGCTGGGTGCGCCAGGCGGTGATCTTGTCGGACAGTGACAGATGGGCCTCGAAGAATTTTGGTTCATAGACGGTCTTGAAGAAGGCCGGGAAGCTCGGGCCCAGGGTCACCGCGAGCAGCGCGTGGGCGAGCGCGGCGATGGCGACGAAGATGGCCACGCCGGGGTCGCCGACGAGGTCGTGGTTGCCGACGAGCTTCAGCAGGAAGGCTGCGGTGGCGAAGGTCGGAAAGCTCTGGAGGGTCGCAGTCAGCGCGAGGCCTTCGAGCGCGTTATGCAGGCGGGACTTTCTCGCGGTGGCGATGGCGGCCATGGCATGTCTCCCTGGTGACATGCCGATGACGTTAGCGGGGTCGGGACAGGGGTGATGTGAGATGGGTCACGCGGTGCGGCGGGCCCTTCACCTCGCCCCGCTAGCGGGGTGGACGCGGGCCTTCGGTTCCATAAGGCCCGCGCTCAGAACCGGGAAAATACGGGACTCTATTGTAAATCTCACAAACCGCGTTCAATGGTGCTTTGCGAAAACGTGAATTGCGTTTTGACCGAAATCCCGTAGTTATTCGTACACGAACGAGTTGAGCCCCCGGCACCCTTACTGTGCATGGGGTTGTTTTCCGTTTTTTTGCAAGCCAGCTTCAGGACTGCCCAAAATGACAGAGCACAGCCTCTGGCGTTTCTCGCGCGCGTTGCACCGCGCGATCAACGACCGGCATTTCAGCGACCTCGAGGCCCTGATCGACGAGGATATCGAGTGGGCGCTGTACGGTCCGATCGACATGTTTCCATTCCTCGGCGCACGGCAGGGCAAGGACGCCGTGCTCGACGTCATCCGTCAGCTCGCCGACAATTTCCACGTGCGCCGCTTTGATCGCGAGAGCATCATGCTCGGCGTCGATTCCGCCGCCTCCATGCTGCGCTATTCGCTGACAGCGCTCGATTCCAACAAGCCGATCAGCTTGCGCGTCGCGCAGTTCGCCCAGTTCAGGGCGGGCAAGCTCGTCAGCATGCGCGTGCTGGTCGACACCTTCGACCTGGTCGAGCAGGCACTCGGCCGCGCCATTCATCTGCCGAAGATGAGCCGCGCCGGCTGAGGGGGATGCCAACGGGTCCCGCTGTTCGGGACTCATGACGACACTCACATGACGCCCTGGCCTCCAGCCCCGCCGGATGCGGCCGTGTCAGAAGCTCGTCATCGGGCGCGCGCCTGCCGCGCGGCCCGTTGGTTCGTCATTTCGCGGCGAGCCGTCACAATTTCGCGACGATGAATCAGCATGTTTCGCGCGGAATGGCGCGTGGCCGAATGCCGATATATATTATCGAAAAGCATGCGCTGGGGTTCGCGGGCAGGACGATGGAATTCTCGACAGGGTTGGGCTGGACCAGGCTGCCGTTGCTGGCGGCCACCTTCATCTTGGGCTCGGTGCTGACGGTCTCGGCGCAGATCATTCCGCCCACAGCGGCCGCGCCTGACGACGAGACCGAGACTGCGGCGACGGAGGCCCCCGACGTCAACGACCCCGATGTGCTCAAAGGCATCGACGTCGACAAGCTCGACTGGAGCCAGCTCGCGGTCGATGCCGGCACCGGCATCGACCCCATGGCCGCCAAGAAGCGCGCCCAGGCCGCGGCCAAGGATGGCCTGGACTGGTCGTCGAACCCCAAAGCGAACGGTTCCTCGGCGGTGACGGTGAAGCAATCCGTGTTCTCGTTCTGGGATACGCGGATCGGCGCCGACATGACGGTGACGAGCGAGCCGCGGACGATGTCCGAGCTGCTGGCGCAGAAAGCCACCAATGGCGGCAACCTGCCGCAATCCTCCGGCAGCGCCTGGGCCGCCGCGACCGCGCCGGGCGCGGGCTCGATCTGGGACAAAACCGCGGTGGAGGCCCGGGTCGATCCCGGCACTGAACAGAGCAAGATCGGGGCCTCGCTGACCAAGTCGGTCCCGCTGTCGGGCGACACGTCGCTGACGCTCCAGAACGGCTACAGCGTCAACCAGCAGGGCACGACGGCCGTCCCCGGCATCGGCGGCCACATCACCCGCAATTACGAGACCGACCAGACCGCCAAGGTCACCCTCACCGACACCGGAACCAGCATCACCGCCGGCCAGACGCTGTCGACCACCGACGACAAATGGCTGCGCAAGTTCGGCGCCGAGCAGAAGCTGTTCGACAACGTCACCGTCTCCGGCTCGGTCGGCGAGACCTCGCAAGGCACGATCAACAAGAGCCTGACGGCCGGGTTCAAGAAGAGCTGGTAGCTCTTTCGCCTCTCCCCGCCTGCGGGGAGAGGCCGGAATTTGTGATAGCAAATTCCGGGTGAGGGGGAGCCTCCGCGAGTCCAACTTTCACCGTGTTTGCGGCCACGCCCCTCACCCCTCCCTCTCCCCGCAAGAGCGGGGCGAGGGAGTCGACGACTGCTCGAACCGCAGCCATTCACACTCTCCTAACCATACGCCACGGCAAAACCCCCGAATGGTCCGCCCTTGCCGCATCTCGGCCCATTTGCGGTCAAAATCGGGCGTCCTAGTCGCCAAAACAGACGTCGTCGTGCGGGGGACACTCGCGCCGCGCTCAAACGCGAAAAGGGGAATAACGATGAACGCCATCCGTCCGGAAAAGACCGAAACCACCGAGACCGAGACCGTCGACAACAACCTCGCCGCCGTGACCGAGGTCGAGGCCGGCATCCGCGATTTCGTCCGCAACGACATCGCCTATCTGCGCCGGCCGGCGGCCACGACCGACGCGCCGCCGCTCGACGCGAGCGCGGAAGCCACCGTCAACAACGTCAACTCGCTGATCCAGCGCGTGGCCGGAACCTCGCTGGCCGAGATCGAGAATTTGATCTCCGAGCTCGAGAGCCTGCGCGACCTGCTCCATGCCGAAGGCCAGCGCGTCCAGCGCGAGATCTCCGGCTACGCCCAGCTCAGCCAGGCCGCGATGAAATCGACCCGCATGATCGCCGACAACGTTGCGCAGTGGAAGCGCGCCGCCGACGGCCTGCGCAACAGCTGATCGCAAGCACAGCTTCACGCGCCGCCGCGTTCCCGGAAGGGAGCGCGGCGGTTTTGATTCTGGGATGCGTGACGGGTGCTCACACGTTCCCCAATGAAGGTGTCATCGTCCGACTTGATCGGGCGATCCAGTATTCCAGAGACAGCAGTGATTGAACCGGGAGGCCGCGGCGTACTGGATGCCCCGGTCCTGCCAGGTCCAGCCGGGGCATGACAGCGGTGGATGTGGCGCGAACGGATGGCAGGGCAGCGGCGGCATGCGGCCACGCAGTCTACGCGCTCCACGCATACCCGCTTTGAACCCTCCGCCCCTCCCCGGCGACGAATGCCAAGCGCCCGCAGCCTTTTTCGGCCGGGCCGGGGGACATGTCATGGAAAGCATTCGGCCCGACAACACGGACCCTATATCGCTGCGGCCCGCGCCCAATCAGCTCGGCACGATCATGCTGCGCTTTGTCGGATTGCTGGCGGTTGCGATCGCGGTGCTGGCGTTCGTCTACAGCCGCTGACACGGGGCCGGACGCGGCCCCGACAATTCTACGAACTCTTACCGGGCGGCTTCCACGGTCGAGGCTTCCAGGGTGTAGCCGCCATCGGCATAGCCCTTCACCACCATGCCGGCGACCAGCATCACGGCCAGCGTCGCGGTCGCGAAGATGAATCCGACAAATTTGAGTGCGCCGCGATCTGCCATGGTCCTCGTCCCCTGTCTCTGCCCAATTCGTTTCAAATAGACAGCGACAGGTTCATAATTAGTTAGCAACTCGGTGGTTCCGCCAAACTGCTTCGCGGTAACCATGTTGCGCAGGCTTATGGCAGCCGCCCGGAATCGCGTCCATAGCGCGCGGGCAACACTCGCGCACTCAATTGGACCGTTCATCCTGGAACAGGTCTAACCAACCTTCCGCATCGGCACGAAGGCGGTGGCGGTGATCGAGTAGACCTCCTCGCCGCGCTGGTTGGTGCCGGTGGTGCGGGCCGTCAAAATGCCCCAGCCGGGACGCGAGGCGGAGCTGCGCTTGTCGATGACGACGCTGACGTAACTGACGGTGTCGCCGGCGAGCACCGGCCTGATCCAGCGCAGATCGCGAAAGCCCGGCGACGGGCCCCAGACCGCGACTTCCTCGCCGCGCGAGGCGGCCTCACGCGCCAGGCGCTGGCCGTCGGCGACAAGCAGGCTCATGCAAGCCGAGCCGACATGCCAACCGGAGGCGGCGAGCCCGCCGAACAGCGAATTCTTGCCTTCCTCCTCGTCGAGGTGGAAGCGCTGCGGGTCGAACTTCGCGGCGAAAGTCTTGATCGACTCCGCCGTGAACGTATAGGTGCCGATCTCGCGGCGCTGGCCGATCTCGATGTCCTCGAAGAACCGCATCAGAGCGCTCCCTCGCGCCGCTTGATCAGGATCGGCGAGGTCATCTCGGCGAGGGCCTGCCCCACCGCGTTGCGCGCGGTGCATTTGAACTTGACGATGCCGAGCTCCGGGCGGCTCTTCGAGGTGCGCGCCTCCACGACGTCGACGTCGAGCATGAGGTCGTCGCCGGGCCGGAGCGGAGACAACCAGCGCACCTCGTCGACGCCGGGCGAGCCGAGCGAAGCGGCGCGCGTGATAAAACCGTCGGCCATCATCCGCATCATCAGCGAACAGAGGTGCCAGCCCGAACCGGACAGGCCGCGCAGCATGCTTCTCGCCGCCGCCTCTTCATCGAGGTGCATCGGCTGCGGATCGAACTCGGCGGCAAAGGCCAAAATCTCGTCGCGGGTGACATGGCGCGGGCCGAACGTTCCGAACCGCCCGGGCGGGAAATCTTCGAAGGTCAGGGTCATCTTGGGATTGGTTCGTGGAAATGACAGATTGTGGCCGCACTTTGCGGCAATCTCAACCCGCGGGCCCGCATGGCTCGTGCTACATTCGGCGCAGCGGGGTTGGTCTTGAGTCGGATCAACCGGGGGTCGGGATCATTGAGCAAGGCCCAATTTGGCAAGGCCGCTTTGCCCTGGGGAGAGCGATGTTTTCATTCAGCGACCTGTTTCAATGGGACCGCTTCATCACACCGACGATCATCAAGACCTTCTACTGGCTGGTGATCGCGCTGATCTGCCTGTTCGGCCTCTCCGGCATCTTCTCCGGCTTGGCTGCGATGGCGATCAGTCCGTTCGGCGGCTTCCTTGTGCTGCTGTCGTCGATCGCGAGCGTCGTCGTCGGCGTGGTGTTCTCGCGCATCCTCGCCGAGCTGATCCTGATCGTCTTCCGCATCAACGAGCATCTCGGCGCGATCAGGGACCAGGGCAGCGGGACGCGGTGAGGACGGCGCAGGTGCCGTAGGGTGGGTTAGCCGAAAGCGTAACCCACCAACTTCGTTCGGCAAACGCGGAAGCATGGTGGGTTACGCCTTCGACTGCGCTTCGCGCAGCCGAGGGCTAACCCACCCTACGAATCTATCGAGATCTTACGTATTAAACCTGAAATGCATCACGTCGCCGTCGGCGACGACGTATTCCTTGCCTTCGAGCCGCAGCTTGCCGGCGTCGCGGGCGCCGGCTTCGCCGCCGAGGGCGACGTAGTCCTCATACGCGATGGTCTCGGCGCGAATGAAACCTTTCTCGAAGTCGGTGTGGATCACACCGGCCGCCGCCGGCGCCTTGGTGCCGCGATGGATGGTCCAGGCACGTGCTTCCTTCGGTCCCACCGTGAAATAGGTGATGAGGTCGAGCAGCGTGTAGCCGGCGCGGATCAGGCGGTCGAGACCGGCTTCCTCGAGACCCAGCGTCTCCAGGAAGTCAGCGCGTTCTTCACGCGAGATGGTCGCGATCTCCGACTCGATCTTGGCGGAGATGACGACGGCGACGGCGCCTTCCTTGGCGGCCTGCTCCTGCACGGCCTTGGAGAACGAATTGCCTGTTGCGGCCGAGCCTTCCTCGACGTTGCAGACGTAGAGCACGGGCTTTGATGAGAGCAGCCCCAGCATGGAGAAAGCGCGCTCCTCCTCGGCCTTGCGCTCGACGAGGCGGGCGGGCTTGCCTTCGCGCAGCAGCACCAGCGTGCGGTTGACGAGGTCGAGCTGCTCCTTGGCGTCCTTGTCGTTACCTTTGGCTTTCTTGGAGAGGTTGTCGACACGCTTCTCGAGGCTGTCGAGGTCGGCGAGCATCAACTCGGTCTCGATGGTCTCGATGTCGGCGAGCGGCGCGATCTTGCCCTCGACATGGGTAACGTCGGAATCCTCAAAGCAGCGCACGACATGTGCGATCGCGTCGACCTCGCGGATGTTGGCCAGGAACTGGTTGCCGAGGCCTTCGCCCTTGGAGGCGCCGCGCACGAGGCCGGCGATGTCGACGAAGGTCAATCGCGTCGGGATGATCTGCCCCGACTTGGCGATGGCCGCGAGCTTCTCCTGCCGCGGATCGGGCACGGCGACTTCGCCGACATTCGGCTCGATGGTGCAGAACGGATAGTTCGCGGCCTGCGCCGCGGCCGTCTCGGTCAGCGCATTGAACAAGGTCGATTTGCCGACATTGGGCAACCCGACAATCCCGCATTTGAATCCCACGAGCGTTATTCCTTGCCGTTCTCGTCCTTGGTCAAAAATCCCTTCGCCTGCATGGCGAGATGCACCCTGTTGGCGAAGGTCGCGTCCGTGCCCTTGGCGATCAGTGCCGCGTGCTCGGCAACCGCGTCGCACAGCGTCGCCACCCATTCGCTGTCGGCCTTGGCGAAGTCCGACAGCACGTGGCCATGCACCAGGTCCTTGATGCCGGGATGACCGATGCCGAGCCGCACCCGGCGATAGTCGTTGCCGATGTGGGCCGAGATCGAACGCAGGCCGTTGTGCCCGGCGATGCCGCCGCCGATCTTCACCCGCACCTTGCCCGGCGGCAGCTCAAGCTCGTCATGGAACACGGTGACGTCGCCAGGAGCGATCTTGAAGAAGCCTGCCGCCTCCTGCACGGCGCGGCCGGACTCGTTCATGTAGGTCATGGGCTTGAGCAGGATGACGCGCTCGGTGCCGAGCGCACCTTCCGAGGTCTCGCCCTGAAAGCGGCGGCGCCATGGCGCAAAGCCATGACGCCGCGCGATCTCGTCGACGGCCATGAAGCCGATATTGTGCCGGTTACGTGCGTATTTCGCGCCGGGATTGCCGAGCCCAACAAAGAGTCGCATGACGCGGCGCGCCCCTCGCTCGGCGCGCGATCAAGGATCGCGCGCCAGCTTTGAGAGATTACTTCTTCTTGTCGCCGCCGGCCGGAGCCTTGGCAGCCGCAGCCGGAGCAGCAGCGCCCGCAGCCGGAGCAGCCGCCGGAGCAGCAGCACCCGCGGCCGGAGCCGCACCACCCGCCGCAGCCGCAGCCGCCGCCTTCTGCTCTTCGGCGTAGCCCGACGGCGGGACGATGGTGACGAGGGTCGCGTCCTCGCGGGTCATCGCCTTCACACCGGCCGGCAGCTTGATGTCCGACAGATGCAGGGAGTGACCGATTTCGAGCGAGCCGACATCGGCCTCGATGTATTGCGGAATGCTCTCGACACCGCATTCGAGGTCGATCGCGTGGGCGACGATGTTGACGGTGCCGCCGCGCTTCACGCCGGGCGAGCCTTCCGCCTTCACCACGTGCAAGGGCACGCTGATGCGGATGGTGGCGCCTTCGCCGAGCCGCATGAAGTCGACATGGATCGGGAAGTCCCTGACCGGATCGAGGTGATAGTCGCGCGGAATCACGCGGTGCTTCTTGCCCTCGAGGTCGATGTCGACCAGCGTGGTCAGGAACCGGCCGGCGAGGATGCGCTGGCGCAAGTCGCGATCTTCAATCGAGATCGTCACCGGGGGCTGGTTGTTGCCGTAAATCACTCCGGGCACTCTGCCGGCGCGACGCTCAGCCCGGGCGGCCCCCTTGCCGCTCTTCGGACGTGCGGTCGCCTTCAATTCCTTGACGGTCGTCGCCATGTCGTTAAGTCCTTGTTTTTGCAAAAGTTAATGGGCCGCAGCGCGGCCCATGGCATAGTCCGCAGCAAGCCTCCAGGGGTGCGGGGGCCGCGGACGTGGCGGGCTTTTACCCGGAAGATGCGGAAATGACAAGGAGAATGGGCTGCCGGCCCGAGTTCCCACCCTCCCCCTCCAGGGGAGGATAAGAATAAGAAAGGATGCCCTTACGTCGGCGCGCTGCCCTTACGTCGGCGCGCCGCCGAGCTTGGCCTCCAACGCGGCGATCCTTGCCTTCAGCGCCTCGTTCTCCTCGCGGGCGAGGCGGGCCATGTCCTTGACCGCCTCGAACTCCTCGCGCTTGACCAGATCCATGTCGCGCAGGAATTTTTCGGCCTGGGTGCGCATCACCGTGTCGAACTCGCGCTTGACGCCTTGGGCGGCACCGGCGGCGTCATTCATCAGGCGGCCGATCTCGTCGAAAAACCGGTTGCTGGTCTGGGTCATGGCGGCCTCCGATAAACTTTGCGCGAACTCTGCGAAACACAATGGCAATCCGAAGGGAACGGTTCAAGGGCCGAGCGGGGGTATCCTTGTCATGCTCCGGTTTCCTTGCAATCGTACTCAACGTCCCTGCATAAGAAGAATCACAGGGCGTCTGCTGGCGCTCGATCGCCGCAATCTCGTCCAGACATAGAAGGCGCGATGCCCTTTTTGCTCATCGACTTCCCAGCCTTCAAGCCGATCGCGATCGAGATCGGTCCGTTCGCGATCCGCTGGTACGCGCTGGCCTATATCTGCGGCATCGTGTTCGGCTGGCTCTATGCGCGCTCGCTCCTGAAGAACCAGCGTCTGTGGGGCGGTCCCGCACCGATCTCACTGCTCCAGATCGACGACTTCATCCTCTGGGTCACGCTCGGCATCATCCTCGGCGGCCGCACCGGCTACGTCCTGTTCTACAATCTGCCTTTCTTCATCGACCATCCCGCCGCGATCTTCAAATTGTGGGAGGGCGGCATGTCCTTCCATGGCGGCTTCCTCGGCTGCGTCGTCGCGGTGATGTGGTTTGCCTATCGAGGCGGCATCTCGATCCTGTCGCTCGGCGACATCACCACCGCGGTCGCCCCGGTCGGGCTGCTGCTCGGACGCATCGCCAATTTCATCAATGGCGAATTGTGGGGCCGCGCCACCGATGCGAGCCTGCCTTGGGCGATGATCTTCCCGAACGATCCCACACAGCTGCCGCGCCATCCGAGCCAGCTCTATGAGGCCGGCATGGAGGGCATCCTGCTGTTCACGGTGCTCGCGATCATGATCCGCTTCGGTGCCCTGAAGCGGCCCGGCATGATCCTCGGCGCCTTCATCCTGATCTATGGCCTGACCCGGATCGCCGGCGAACACTTCCGCGAACCGGACGCACAGCTCGGCTTCCTCTGGGGCGGATTAACCATGGGCATGCTGTTGTCGATCCCGATGCTTATCGTCGGCGCCATACTTATTGTATGGGCGATCCGGCGCGGCGCGCCGAAGCCTCTCGAGGCCATTCGTTAAATCATTTCGAGAACATGGATCGTGACCGACTCGCCGCTACTCAACGAGATCAAGGCGCTGATCAAATCCTCAGGCCCGATGCCGGTCTGGCGCTACATGGAACTGTGCCTGATGCACCCGCGCTACGGCTATTACGTCTCGCGCGATCCGCTCGGGCGTGAGGGCGACTTCACCACCGCGCCCGAGGTCAGCCAGATGTTCGGCGAGCTCTTGGGGCTGTGGGCCGCCTCGGTGTGGAAGCAGATGGGCTCACCGCAATTTCTGCGGTTGATCGAGCTCGGCCCCGGCCGCGGCACCATGATGGCGGACGCGCTGCGCGCATTGCGCGTGCTGCCGCCGCTCTATCAGGCGCTCTATATCCACATGGTCGAGGTCAATCCGGTGCTGCGCGACCGGCAGAGCGCGACGCTGTCCGCCGTGCGCAACATCGCCTGGCACGACAGCATCGACGAGGTGCCGGAAGGCCCGAGCATCATCCTCGCCAATGAATATTTCGACGTGCTGCCGATCCATCAGATGGTCCGGCACGAGAACGGCTGGCACGAGCGCGTGATCGAGATCGATCCCAACGGCAAGCTTCAATTCGGCGCGGCGCCCGAGCCGACGCCGCGCTTCGACGTGCTGCTGCCGCCCTTGGTGCGTGCCGCGCCCATCGGCGCCGTGTTCGAATGGCGGCCCGATGGCGAGATCATGAAGCTTGCGACGCGCGTGCGCGACCAGGACGGCGCGGCGCTGATCGTCGACTACGGCCATTTGCGCAGCGACGCCGGCGACACCTTCCAGGCGATCGCGCGTCACAGCTTCACCGATCCCTTGAAGGCGCCGGGCCAGGCCGACGTCACCGCCCATGTCGACTTCCAGGCGCTGGCGCGTGCGGCCGAGGACGTCGGCGCGCGCGTGCACGGGCCGGTGACGCAAGGTGACTTCCTCAAGCGCGTCGGCATCGACACCCGCGCGGCGGCGCTGATGCAGAAGGCGACGCCCGAAGTCGCCACCGACATTTCGGTGGCGCTCAAGCGCCTGACCGATACCGGGCGCAGCGGCATGGGCTCGATGTTCAAGGTGCTCGGCATCTCCGAGCCGCGGCTATCTGGCCTTGCCGGCCTCAGCGATCTCGAACAGGCTGGAGAGGCCTCATGACGCTTGCTTCGTCGCTGCTGTCGGCCGTGCCCGGCCTGCGCCACGCCTTCTTCACCCGCGAAGGCGGCGTCTCCAGCGGCATCTATTCGGCGCTGAACGGCGGGCTCGGCTCGAACGACGATCAGACCCTCGTCGCGGAGAACCGCCGCCGCATGGCCGAACATGTCGGCGTCGCGCCGGAACGTTTCCTCAGCCTGTACCAGATCCATTCGCCCGACGTGCTCGTCGCAGATCGCGCGTGGCCGAGCGGGCCACGGCCGAAGGGCGATGCGCTCGTCACCAAGACACCGGGGATTGCGCTGGGCGTCTCCACCGCCGATTGCGGGCCGGTGCTGTTCGTCGATCCCAACGCACGCGTGATCGGCGGCGCCCATGCCGGCTGGAAGGGCGCGCTATCAGGCGTGCTGGAAGCAACGATCTCGGCGATGGAGAAACTCGGCGCTACCCGCGGCGGCATCATCGCCGCGATCGGCCCCTTGATCCGGCAGGAAAGTTACGAAGTCGGCAACGAGTTCGTGGCACGCTTCATCGAAGCCGACGCGGAGAACGCCATGTTCTTCATCCCGTCGGTGCGCGAGGGCCACGCGATGTTCGATCTCGCCGGCTTCATCCGCAAGCGGCTCGAATCCGCCGGCATCCTGATGATCGACGATCTCGGCCTCGACACCTACTCCGACGAGCGCTTCTTCAGCTACCGCCGCTCGGTGCATCGCAAGGAGCCGGACTACGGCCGCCACATTCACGCGATCGCGCTCGAAGCGTGAACACACCGGCAACATTAACGATCGTCATTCCGGGGCTCGCGAAGCGAGAACCCGGAATCCATCGTGCGGCAGATCACGCGGCGAAATGGATTCCGGGCTCGCGCCAGGTGGCGCGCCCCGGAATGACAGTGTGTTTGTGGCGCGCCCGCCCTAGACCTTAATCGATTTTAACGATATCGCTGCCCTCCATAATGAGGGAAGCGTCATCTTTTCCGCGCCGCGCGGGCTCGCGCGTGCTGGCGGTCATGCTGCTGGCGGCTGCGACCATGCTCGCCGGCTGCGCCGGCGGCAATGCGCCGAGCAATTCCTATGCGATGGCGCCGAGCGGTGGCAGCGGGGCAACGGTCGCCTTCGAATCGATCGATGGGCCACCGCCGCAGGTGTTCGACCGCATGGTCGGCGTGCTCGACAGCGAATCCAAGCTGCGCAGCCTGTCCGTGGTCTCCCGCGAGGGCACGGCCGCCTATCGCGTGCGCAGCTACCTCTCCGCCCAGGTCGTGCGCGGCAAGACCGTGATCGCCTGGGTTTGGGATGTCTACGACGCCAACCAGCAGCGGGCGCTGCGCCTCTCCGGCGAGGAACCGACCTCGGCGAAGGGTGGCCGCGATGCTGCCCGTGATCCTTGGGCGGCTGCCGACGACCTCGTGCTGCGCAAGATCGCCCAGGCCGGATTCAGCGGACTTTCCAACATGATCAACGGAACGCCGGATGCTCCGGGCCTGCGGGGACCGGCGGTGGCAGGCGAGATCCGGGAGGCGCCGGCGGCGGAGATGCCGGCCACGGCGCTCGGCTATGCCGAGCAATAACCCCCGCTAAACCACGGGCCCAAGTTACGGCCAAACCGTTGGCCCGACTCGGGATTTTCGAAGGGAAAACGTAGCATCCCGGGTTGCCATTTGAGCCCCCGGCCTGATATTTCCTCGCCCGTCGTAAACCGTGCTTCCAGTGGGTATTCGTAGGATGTTGAACGTCGTATCCAGCAAAGCGCGGGAGGAAGCGTCCATGTCGGCCAAAAACGGCTCCATCAAGCTCGTCGCCGGCAACTCCAATCCGGCTCTCGCTCAGGCCATTGCGCAAGGCCTCGACCTGCCGCTGACCAAGGCGGTGGTCCGGCGCTTTGCCGACATGGAGATCTTCGTCGAGATTCAGGAGAACGTCCGCGGCTCGGATGCGTTCATCATCCAGTCGACGTCCTTCCCGGCGAACGACCATCTGATGGAATTGCTGATCATCACCGACGCGCTGCGCCGCTCCTCGGCGCGCCGGATCACCGCGGTGCTGCCCTATTTCGGCTATGCCCGGCAGGACCGCAAATCGGGTTCGCGCACGCCGATCTCGGCCAAGCTCGTCGCCAATCTGATCATGCAGGCCGGCGTCGACCGCGTCATGACGCTCGACCTGCATGCCGGCCAGATCCAGGGCTTCTTCGACATCCCGACCGACAATCTCTACGCGGCCCCGCTGATGGTGCGCGACATCAAGGAGAAGTTCGACCTCTCCAAGGTGATGGTGATCTCGCCCGACGTCGGCGGCGTGGCCCGTGCGCGCGGCCTTGCCAAACGCATCAACACTCCACTCGCCATCGTCGACAAGCGCCGCGAGCGTCCGGGCGAGTCCGAGGTCATGAACGTGATCGGTGACGTCGCCGGCCACACCTGTATCCTCGTCGACGACATCGTCGATTCCGGCGGCACGCTGGTGAACGCAGCCGACGCGCTGATCGCCAAGGGTGCCAAGGACGTCTACGCCTACATCACCCACGGCGTGCTCTCCGGCGGCGCCGCCGCCCGCATCTCCGGCTCGAAGCTGAAGGAGCTGGTGATCACCGACTCGATCCTGCCGACCGATGCGGTGACCAAGGCGCCGAACATCCGCATGCTGCCGATCGCCAGCCTGATCTCGGATGCGATCGCGCGCACGGCGGCCGAAGAGTCGGTGTCGAGCCTGTTCGACTGATTTTTCTTCTTCGCCTCTCCCCGCGTGCGGGGAGAGGCCGGATTGCATCGCAGATGCGATCCGGGTGAGGGGGACTCTCCGCGAGTCCAACTCTCACCGTCCCCGCTGAGACTCCCCTCACCCCACCCTCTCCCCGCAAGCGGGGCGAGGGAGTGCGCGGTCCTTCCGCCCCTTACTACCCCACGATCCCCGCCGCGACCTGGCCGCGCAGGCGCTCGAGGCCGAGCAATGTCTCCGCACAGGCGGCCGCGACCTCCACGCCCTTGATCGCAAAATGCTTGCGGAAGAAGTCGTAGTGCACCTCGGTCTCGTGGAATTGCTGCGGCGTCAGCACCGCCGAGAACACCGGCACCTCGGTGCGCAGTTGCACGTCCATCAGCGCCTTGATCACTGTGTCGGCGACGAACTCATGGCGGTAGATGCCGCCATCGACGACGAGGCCGGCCGCGACGATCGCGGTGTAGCGCCGCGTCTTGGCGAGGACCTGTGCGTGCAGCGGGATCTCGAACGAGCCCGGCACCTCGAACACGTCGACATGGGTAAGGTGCCGCGCTTCTGCCTCCTTTAGGAAGGCGATGCGGGCCTCCGCGACCACGTCGCGGTGCCAGCAGGCCTGCACGAAGGCCACGCGCTGCGGCTTTGCGAAGCGTGGGTGTTCGGGCGCCGGATCCTGCGGAACCGGCGGTCGGGCGACTTCAGTTTCGACTTTGGCGCTTTGGACTTGGGGATCTTGCAACATCTGATTCATGGCTTTCCTCGGTTTAAGGACCAGAATCAGGGCACACGGAACGACAAACAGCCGCATCTTGCGATGCGTCTGCCACCGACCGTTCTCTTTCATCCGGACTTTGACCGTCGGCTTCGGAGTTGCACCGAATCTGCTGACCCTTCCCTTCAGTGAAATCCTTTTCAGGACAGAACCTGGGGGAAGGCGCTCGCGGGCTTGGGCCTTTCGGCCCTTACCGCCGGTGGGGACTTTCACCCCGCCCTGAGAACATCGGCCGTTCGGGATGAACGGCCTGAGGTGAAATATGCCGCCGGCGAGCCGTCGCGGCAAGCGCGTTCCGCATGGGCAAATCGCATGGTCCCATGCCGTCGCGGTGGGAGCGGCCCTCGCCGGACGGAATTAGCGATTGATCCCGGCCCCCCCGAATCCGATTCCGGTTTGTTCTGCTTCGTCCGGTTTTGCCTCGCCCCGTTAAGAATTGTGGCGGAGATGAGCTGTGGACGAAGGAGTCCTGGCTTGTGGACGGACTCGGGACCCCGTTGCGCAGATTCCGCAAATCACATCACTTGATCCGCGACAGGCCCGCGTTGATCCGAGGGGATCGCGAGAGCGACCCCAGAGATCGCCGTAGCGACGTTTAGGGAGCGCGCGCCGGGCCAACCGCGTGCGTATCAAAGACAACAAGAAGGCAAGAGGTCGAGACGGCATGTCCCTGCTCGAAGGCACTATCGATTCCAAGAACCATCCGCTCGCGGTGGTCGAGGATATCGCTGCCAGCAACAACTGGCCGTTCGAACGCTCCGGCGAAGACGAACTCACGATTGTCTCGAAGGGACAATGGACCGACTACCAGCTCTCCTTCACCTGGATGGGCGAGATCGAGGCGCTGCATCTGGCCTGCGCCTTCGACATGAAGATTCCGCCCGCACGGCGCGGCGAGGTGCAGCGGCTCGTCGCGGCGGTCAACGAGCAATTGTGGGTCGGCCATTTCGACCTCTGGACCAACACCGGCATGATCATGCACCGCCAGGCACTGGTGCTGCCGGGCGGCCTCACCGCCTCGACCGCGCAGTGCGAAGCCATGCTCGCCGGCGCCATCCACGCCTGCGAGCGTTACTTCCCGGCGTTCCAGTTCGTGGTGTGGGCCGGCAAGACCACCGCGCAAGCCATGGACGCGGCGATGTTCGACACGGTGGGCGAGGCGTAGGGCGCCTCTCGAGAAGTGAGGGAGGCGCCGCTCCCTCCTTCGTCGTCCTGGACCAGCGACGCCGGCGCGAAGCGCTGTCGTCGCGCCGATCCAGGACCCATACCGCGAGGTCTTTCCGCAGCTCGCGATGCTTGTTGCCCTGCCCTCCATCCACTAGAACCACTTGGGGTAATGGGTCCTGGCTTTCGCCAGGACGACGGATTTGGCAGCAGCGATGGCGAACAACACCCTTCAAAACATCACCGGCACCATCCTCCTCGCCGGCGCCGGCAAGATGGGCGGCGCGATGCTGACCGGGTGGCTGGCGGGCGGGCTCGATCCGCGCCGCGTCGCCGTGATCGATCCGCATGTCTCGCCCGAGATCGCCGCGCTTGCGGCCAAGGGCGTTGCGCTCAATCCCGACGTGACGACCGTCGGCACGATCGAGACGCTGGTCGTCGCGGTGAAGCCGCAGATGTTCCGCGAGGCCGGCGTCAAGCTGAAACCATTCGTTGCGGACAAGACGTCGGTGGTCTCGATCATGGCGGGCACCACGATCGCCTCGCTTCAGGACGTCTGCGGCGGCGCCGTGGTGCGCGCGATGCCGAACACGCCGGCCGCGATCGGCCGCGGCATCACCGTCGCCGTCGCCGCACCAGACGTCAGCTCGTCCCAGCGCGCGGTGGCCGATGCGCTGCTGCGCGCGACCGGCTCGGTGGAATGGGTCGAGGATGAAGGCCTGATGGACGCGGTGACCGCCGTCTCCGGCTCGGGCCCGGCCTATGTGTTCCTGCTCGCCGAGGAGCTCGCCCGCGCCGGCGTCGAGGCCGGATTGCCCGAGGCGCTGGCGACCAGGCTCGCGCGCGAAACCGTCGCCGGCTCCGGCGAGTTGCTGCACCAGTCCGAGCTTGCGTCCAGCACGCTGCGCCAGAACGTCACCTCGCCCGGCGGCACCACCGCTGCGGCCCTCGGCGTGCTGATGGGCGAGCCCGGCCTGCGGGACCTCATGATCCGCGCGATCGCGGCGGCGACGCAGCGGTCGAAGGAATTGGCGAAGTAAGCAGGTGTCGTAGGGTGGGCAAAGCGACAGCGTGCCCACCAACTTCATCGCGGTCCCGGAAAGATGGTGGGCACGGCGCTACGCGCCTTTGCCCACCCTACGACGTCGTGCCCGCGGCTAGCCGCTTGTTGAACATCTCGACATTGACGAGCCCGCGCGCGTGGCGGCCCTCGCCGAGCTTGCGGGCGCCCTCGAACGCCTCGACCTCGAAACGGATGACGCGGCGCTCGACCGCAATCACCTTCGCGGTGGTTCGCACCGTGGCACCGACGAGAGCGGCGGCGAGATGGCGGATGTCGACCTCGGTGCCGACGGTGACCCAGCCCGGCTGGAGCGCGGAGCGGATCGCATCGCCCGATGTCATCTCCATCTCGAGGATCATCATCGGCGTCGCATAGACCATGGGCATGCCGGGCACAAAATGCCCGACCGTGCGCTCCACTGGGACCACCAGCGAGCGCTCGGCGCTCATGCCGATTGTGATGAAGTCGCGTGCGTCCATCCTGCCTCAAACTCCGCTGTCGTCCCGGCCTAGTGCGCCATTGCGCACGAGGCCCGGCCGGCCGGTGTGCTTGTTGCTGCG